>NZ_JBHTBN010000001.1:980884-996088 GCF_042664795.1 Jejudonia soesokkakensis | reverse complement strand
AACTAGTAAACGATGTAAACTTAGACGGAATGATTGGAGAAAGAACTATTGATGTTTCTTCTCTTGCTTCTGGAGTCTACATGGTACAGATCTCTGGTGAGAACAACGTAGTTGTAAAAAGATTAATTATAGAGTAACAGTTAAATTTAGTTAGTAGAAAACCTCTTTTCAGCTTTGGCTGTTAAGAGGTTTTTGTTTTTATAATGTATTTTTACACTTTAAATACAACGCCCTATGAATTTTCCTTGGCATCAATATGTAATGGCGCTTCTCTATATCGTAGCAGGTGCTAACCATTTTAGAACTCCTAAGATATACCAACGTATTATGCCTCCATACATTCCCGCAAAAAGTTCAATGGTATACATAAGTGGAGTGATAGAAATGATTTTGGGCTTTATGCTTTTAAATAAAGACACTCAAACCATAGCAGCTTGGGGAATTATAATTCTACTCATCATCTTTATTCCAGTTCATATCTATATGTTAACAAATGAGAGAGCCGCTTTAAAAATGCCAAAATGGGCCTTAATTCTTAGACTCCCCTTACAGTTTGTACTTATGTACTGGGCATACTTATACATTTAAGATGAATTTATTTGCTTCAGAAAGAGATATCAAACCCATACATCTTCCTTTGGAAGATGGAGATGTAACCTATTACCCAGCCTTTTTATCGCAAGAAGAAGCTTCAGAATATTACAACATTCTTTTTACTGAAACAGACTGGCAACAAGATGATATAAAAATCTTCGGAAAAATTTACCCACAACCCAGACTTACAGCTTTGTATGGAGATACCACAAAATCTTATAGTTATTCTGGAATTACCATGTTTCCGAAGCCATTTACCCCAACACTTTCAGCAATAAAAAACAAAATAGAAGATCTAATGGGAATTCAATTTACATCGGTATTGCTTAACTTATATAGAGACGGCACAGATAGTAACGGCTGGCATAGCGATGATGAAAAAGAACTCGGAAACCAACCTATTATAGCTTCTTTGAGCTTAGGAGCCACCAGAATGTTTCACTTAAAACACAAGTATACCACAAGCAAATCTTACAAGTTACCACTAGAAGCAGGTAGCTTACTCATTATGAAAGGTAATACACAACATAATTGGAAACACCAGATTCCGAAAACGAAAAAAAAAGTAGATTCGAGAATAAATCTTACCTTTAGAATCATAAAAAACGATGAAAGAAACTAAAGAATTTAACGAACGAGCGTTAGACAGAATCATAGAAATGGCCTGGGAAGATCGCACTCCTTTTGAAGCCATTACGTTTCAATTTGAAATTTCTGAACAAGAAGTGATTGAAATAATGCGTAAAGAAATGAAGCCTTCAAGCTTTAGAATGTGGAGAGAACGCGTGCAAGGCAGAGCTACAAAGCATGCAAAACTTAGAGATTCAGAAATGGACCGTTTTAAATCATCCCGCCAAAAACAGATTACACATAATAAGATTTCGAAACGAAAGTAAAATTAATCGAAAATATCATTAAGAAGGGCAGCAAGTCGAATTCCTCCTTTTTCTAATTGCTGACGAACAACGGGTACATAATCATACATATAATTATATCCAAGCTTATCTCCTTTATTGGTCGTTGCGTATATGTTTTCACATAGCTCCCTACTTTCGTACATCCAGTCTAATACCGTCCCACTTTTTATTTCTGAAATTTCTTCTTTAGAAAAGGAACTATCATTTGCAGCTAACTCACTATAGGACATGTTATAACTTTCAATCATTTTTGTATCCCAGACACTGTGAAGGTTGGTCCCCTCATCAAACCAACGCACTTGAAAATCATTGGCACCCTTATCTTCTGCAATACCAATATGCAGTGGCTGATGTAAATCTCCAATAAAATGAACTAACAATTTGAGATGGAACGCTTTTTCTTCGGAAGTAGTTAAAGAAGATTTTAAAACCTCAACACAGCTAGTAATCGCTACCATAATATCACCTTTAGGGTTTGCTTCTGAAGGATTATAGGTGCCACCAAATGGAAAGTTAACATAATGCCAAGGTCCATAGGCACGATATGCTTCGTCACTTTTAATTTCATCTGCATAGGTTGAAACCAACGCCAGTGAAGCGCCTTTTAGTAATTTTTTGATTTCTTTTTTTGTCTTGCGAGTCAAATGCTTTTGCGCAATTTCTCCAGTGGCTCTGTGCCCATTTCTTCCCCAATCTTCTGCAGCATTAGAAGAACAAAAAATACAAACTGTTGTAACAAATAGTAGTAAAAAGCCTCTCATATTTATAATCATTTTTACAAAGATACACTTCCTGTTGTAACTGAATATGAATTTAATTTTGGAATCTTCAGAAAAAATATCTTATATTTGTTTAATATCATTTTAATATCACTTTAAATTTTTAATTATGTCAAACGAAAAAACAGTTGTCCCTGCAAACGGGTATGTAATGTTATTTATATTCCTATTGATCTTTTTTGGAAGTATTGCAGGTATTGCAATTACCAAAGTCTTTTGGTTTGCCTTTGGAATCCTTGCTGCATTGCTTATACTTCCAGGGTTTGTTTTGGTAAATCCTAATGGCTCAAGAGTTTTGCTACTCTTTGGAAAGTATATAGGAACCGTAAAAGAAAACGGATTATTTTGGGTAAATCCGTTTTATGCAAAAAATAAAATTTCGCTTCGTGCCCGTAACTTTGATAGTGAACGATTAAAAGTAAATGATAAACTAGGAAATCCTATCATTATAAGCACCATCCTTGTTTGGAGAGTTCGCGATACCCATAAAGCTGCTTTTGATGTTGATAATTACGAAAACTTTGTCCGAATTCAAACTGATGCTGCTGTACGCGAACTTGCTAGTAAGTATCCCTACGATAATTTTGCAGATGAAGGTTTGGATGAGGACATTACACTACGCTCTAGTATGAGCGAGGTAAATGATGCTCTCGAAAAAGAACTGGAAGAACGCCTTGCTATCGCAGGTATTGAAGTGTTAGAATCACGTATAGGATATCTAGCCTATGCCAATGAAATTGCAAGCGCCATGTTAAAGCGTCAACAAGCTACAGCAATAGTTGCTGCCCGTCATAAAATTGTCGAAGGTGCTGTAAGCATGGTAGAGATGGCTTTGGATCAACTGAGTAAAAAACAAATAATAGATCTGGATGAAGAACGTAAGGCTGCCATGGTAAGTAATTTAATGGTAATTTTATGTAGCGACAAAGACGCATCACCTATCGTAAATGCAGGATCTCTTAATATGTAAATTATGTTTGAATATAAAATTTTACAATCTAAATTTTCATTTACTGGAAACTCTAAAAAATTTGAAGAACTGGTAAATTCTCAAGCTCGTGAGGGCTGGAAAGTAATTGGATTTACTAATGAAAGCGGACAATTCTACGCGATGCTCGAACGCTCTAAAAACAGATAAGTGAAAGTTTTTATTGAAATACAAAGATTCGATCAGTGGTGGTTTCGATTAATCATGGGGGCTGTTCTTTTAGTTACGGTCATCCCTATTATACTATCGTACGAAACACTTGCTAAAGACCCAACCTCACTCTGGCTTGCCATTGGAACAAGTATCTTTACATTGTTGCTTTTTATTTTATTGAGTTTCTGGCTGAAACTGGAAACTAAGATCGACGAACAAGGAATTTATTATGGCTTTTGGCCTTTTCATTTAAAACTAAAACAGGTTCCTTGGAGGGAAATTGAGAAATGCTATGTGCGTAAATACAATCCGTTGACAGAATACGGCGGTTGGGGGTATCGTACGGGTTTCGGAAAAAAATCGGGTGCCATGAATGTAAAAGGTAATATTGGCATTCAAATTGAGTTATCTAATCATAAAAAGTTATTATTAGGCACTCAAAAAGAAGCGGAAGCTAAACAGGTGCTTGAAACGTATAAACACAAAATGAAAACCTCATGAAAAATCTATTGACGTTCCTACTTGTCACTATTCCATTAGTTTGTTTCTCACAAGATAAATCGTATACTTCAGAAGAAATTAAAGTCTCAAAGTATGTTGATGGTACTTTGCTAGTTCCTATCAATGCGGAAAAACCTAAATTAGTTATCATTCTTGCAGGTTCGGGACCTACAGACCGTAATGGCAATAGCATGATGGCAAAAAGTAATACACTTAAGCTTCTGGCCGAAGGTCTCAGCGCTCAGGGTATTGCAACCTTCAGATACGATAAGCGCTCTGTAAAAATGCTGAAAGATAGAAATCCGAATGTAGATCATATTAAATTTGATGATTTTATTGAAGATGCAACAACTACGTTAGACTATTTTAAAAAGAGTACAGATTTTTCCGAAGTCTATATCGCTGGACATAGTCAAGGATCTCTTATTGGGATGATCGCTGCAAAAGAAGGTGCCGATGGCTTTATTTCTATTGCGGGTGCAGGACAAACCATCGATAAAGTGATAATTAACCAAATAGGAATGCAACAACCTGGTCTGGATAAGATGGCGGCAGCATCTTTTAAGGAACTTAGAGAACAAGGGAGTACGACCAGCAAACACCCTCTTCTAGCATCTATGTTCACAAAACAAGTACAACCATTTATGCTAAATTGGATGCAATACAACCCTGTAACGATTTTGCCAGAATTAGCGATTCCTGTGCTTATTGTAAATGGTAAGGAAGACCTGCAGGTTTCTGTAAGCGAAGCAGAACTTCTTTTTTCTGTTAAACCAGACGCCCAATACCTTCTTATAGATGATATGGATCACTCCCTAAAATATACCTCAAACAATAACAATGAACAAAAAACGGCACAGGAATTTGCATCTGTTCCGGTAATGCCAGAATTAATCGACAGCATTGCAACTTTTGTAAAAAAATAAAGATGGCAAAAAAGAAAGCATTCGCACTACGAGTTAACGAAGACATGATGAAAGCTATTGAAAAATGGGCTAGTGATGAGTTTCGTAGCACGAATGGGCAAATTGAGTGGATGCTTCATGAAAGTTTAAAAAAAGCGAATCGGTTAAAAAAAGAAAAAGACCAGTAAACTCCCTCTTTTCTATATAAATAAGAATACGTATTTTGCAGCAAACAAAACGACCATGCAAGATACCGTTTCAGAAATTATAAAAGACACCACTCCCCTTTTTACAAATGACACTATCGTTTTTGGCGTATTAATGATCGCTTTAGGTGTTATTTTTTATACCTCCTCCAAAGAGAGTGGATTTTGGAGTTCTTTTTATAAAATTGTGCCTGCGCTTTTTATGGCGTATTTTCTGCCAGCGCTACTCACAACGTTTGGTGTCATTTCACCTGAGTGGACATCGGTTTCAGATACAGGAGAAATCACAGAAAACAGTTCTAGTTTATACTATGTTTCCAGTAGGTATTTATTACCGGCTGCACTGGTATTAATGACGTTAAGTATTGACCTAAAAGCTGTCTTTAATTTAGGCCCTAAGGCACTTATCATGTTTATCACAGGTACGCTAGGGATTGTCATTGGTGGTCCTGTTGCTGTACTATTGGTAGGTACTTTTTCGCCAGAAACGGTTGGAGGCGTAGGGGCAGATGCTGTATGGCGCGGACTTTCGACTTTGGCAGGTAGCTGGATAGGTGGTGGAGCGAACCAAACCGCAATGCTAGAAATCTATGGGTACAACCAAGCACTCTATGGAGGAATGGTCTTTGTCGATATCGTCATTGCCAACATCTGGATGGCTATCATTTTAATAGGAATTGGAAAAGCTTCAAAAATTGATAAATGGCTAGGAGCAGATACTTCGGCTATTGAAAGTTTAAAAGAAAAAGTTTCGGCATACTCACTGGCCGTAAAAAGAAATCCGTCCCTTACCGACTTGATGATCTTAGGCGCCATTGCATTTGGTACCGTTGGAATCGCCCATCTGGGGGCAGGTTGGTTAAGTGGTTTGTTTGACAATTTTGTCAATGGATTTGAACCTGGTATTACCAGAAATATATTTACGTTTCTAAGCTCAAGTTTCTTTTGGATGATTACCATTACCACTATAATTGGTGTGTTATTATCGTACACAAAACTAAGAACTTATGAAGGTGCCGGCGCTAGTAAATTTGGTAGTGTGTTTATTTATATTCTCGTCGCTAGCATCGGGATGAAAATGGACCTTACCCTTATTTTTGACAATCTTGGATTGATCGTTGTGGGTGCAGTATGGATGATCATTCATGCGGGACTTTTAATATTGGTTGCAAAAATGATCAAGGCACCCTACTTCTTTTTGGCTGTGGGTAGCCAGGCAAATGTAGGAGGTGCAGCTTCTGCCCCTATAGTCGCATCGGCATTTCACCCTTCATTAGCCACGGTAGGAGTATTACTTGCAGTGTTTGGTTACGCCATAGGAACCGTTGGTGCTATCTTGTGTACTGTCTTAATGCAACTTGCAGCAACTGCTTAATTTTTCTTCGGAAAAGGATTCCTTTTCTACCAAAATTCTGCATATTTGCGACCTCAAAAACTACCAAGAAATGAAGAATATTCTTTTTGCATGTATTACCTTACTATTACTTTCTGCTTGTTCTAAACAAGAGAACCAAATGGAACTTACAGGAACTATCAAAGGACTTAAGAAAGGCATGGTTTTATTAGAGCGTATTGGCGATTCTTCTTTAGTAACCATAGACTCTGTAGCGATTGATGGAGATCCTACATTTAGCTTTACCACTACAGTAGAGCACCCTGAAATGTTTTATCTATATCTTCGGTTAAAAAATGGTGATTTATTAGATGAGCGAATTCCTTTTTTTGGGGAAGCTTCAGAAATAAATATTCAGACTAGTTTAGAGAATTTCGGAAATGACCAAGTGATTACAGGTTCTGTAAATCAGGACAAGGCCAATGATTACAATAAGATCATGAGACGTTATGCTGATAGGAAGCTCGAACTTATTAAAAAAGAATTAGAGGCCAAAAAAGCACAGAATGATACCTTAGCTGCGAGTCTTCAACAACAAAGACAACGTTTGGTTTCAAGTCAGTATTTAGCAACTGTAAACTTTGCAAAAAATAACGGAAACTATGAAATTGCGCCCTATTTAATGCTAACAGATGCCTCAAACGTTAATCTAAAATACTTGGATACTGTATATGGAAACTTAAGTCCAAAAATAAAGGACTCTAAATATGGTAAAAATTTAAAGTCCTTGATTGATAATAGAAACCAATAATTATAATGTATTGATTCTATCAATGAGCGCTCTACCTTTATCCTCGAGTTCTTGATTTATACTTTTAAAGTGTTTTCTCTTATTTTCAACTCCTTTTTGATTTACTTTTACAATAAGGTCATCAAAGGTTGTAATAGCGTCATCGATAATTTTTTCTGCTTTCTTATCATCTTTTTTAGGATTGGTAAGCTCCCAGATATATACCGCTTCAATAATATCGCCTAGAACGTAATTTATATCTTTTTTTAAATCTCTTTTACTTGACATGTGTCTTCTAATTTTATTTGTAATTATGGGCGCAAGGTACAAACAATTATGCAATGTACACTTCTAAAAATGTGGCACTTTGTGTCCTTATTTTAATTTCCTTTGCAGCTGCTGGGATTAAAACTGTTTCTCCTTTTTTTAATACTTCGGAAATATTTCCAACAGTAACTTCTCCTTCTCCATCGACACACATATACACGACAAACGAATCTAAGGAACTAACATCTCTGTCCATGTCTGCCGAAAGTGATAATTTCTTTGTTGTAAAAAAAGGAGTATGTTTTAGAAGCACAGCTTCATTAGGGCTTTCTTTGTAATTTATTTTGGCATCTGAAGCATTATAATCAATTGCATCAAGTGCGAGCTCATTATGAAGCTCACGCATCTTACCATCGGTTCCGGGGCGATCCCAGTCATAAATTCGGTAAGTGATGTCTGATGTTTGTTGAATTTCTGCCAAAACTACTCCAGCGCCTATCGCATGCACAGTTCCTGGAGGAATAAAAAAGGAATCACCAGCTTTGACAGGAACACTATTTAAAATTTCAGTGATTCTGTTTTCTGAAAGTGCTTTTTTATAGGTAGCTTCATCCATCTTTCGATTAAATCCCATAATCAATCGTGCTTCTTCTTCTGCCTGCATAATGTACCACATCTCGGTCTTTCCGAAGGAATCGTGTCGCTTTTTAGCTAAAGAATCATCTGGATGCAACTGAATGGAAAGGTCTTGATTTGCGTCAATAAATTTAAAAAGTAAAGGAAATTTATCTCCAAATTTTATAGCTATTCGTTCTCCTAAGATTTGATAGGAGTAAGTGTCGATAAGTTCTGAAAGTGTTTTGCCTTTTAATGGACCATTGCTAACCACCGAAATATCTCCTGGAACTCCTGAGAGTTCCCAACTCTCCCCAATAAAAGTCCCTGAAGCTTTTGAGAAAAGTTCCTTCAATTTACTACCTCCCCATACTTTTTCTTTAAGAATAGGATAAAATTTAAAAGGATATAGCTGAAAATTCTTCACTGATTTTTCTGTAAAAATGCTAACGACTTTTTAATATGTGGTGTAGCATCCAATGATTCAAATTTATAAACCAGTTTTCCATTACTATCAAATACAAAAGTTTCTCGTCCTGGCAATAACCCAAGCATTTTATTTTTGACACCAAAAAGCTTTCTTACTTTGTTTTTACTATCTGATAGTAAGGTATAAGGTAATTCAAATTTATTTGTAAACTTTTGATGGGAACTTTCGCTATCACTACTTATTCCAATCACTTTTACACCTAAATCTGTAAAATCTTGAAAAGCATCTCTAAAACTACAAGCTTCTCTTGTACAACCCGGAGTAAAATTTTTAGGATAGAAAAACAGTACCGCAGCATTGCCTTCGAGATCTTTAGGAACTGTTATTTTTTTTCCATCTTTATCTTTCAGTGAAAACTCTGGTATGGCTGCTCCGACTTCAAGGCTCATGCTTCTCCTGTATAAACCACGAAATTACGAGGTGTTTCGTATAACTTTATAGTGATTTTATAGCTACTGTCAAGACGTTTACGCAACTTATTCCAAATTACAACTGCAATATTTTCGACCGTTGGATTGAGCTCTTTAAATTCTGGAACTTCTTCGTTTAAATTTTTATGATCAAAAGGATCTTCAACTTCTTCTTTTATGAGGTCTTTTAGCAATTTTAAATCAATTAAATAACCGGTTTCAGGATCAATATTGCCTGTAATTCCCACCTCAAGATCATAGTTATGCCCATGATACTTTGGATTGCTACACTTTCCGAAGACAACCTCATTTTTTTCGTCACTCCAGTCTTTTCTATACAGACGGTGTGCAGCATTAAAATGTGCTTTGCGATAAATTGTTAGGCTCATACGGCTAAGTGTTCGTAAAATTTATCAAAAATAATTTTGAACCAAGCGGTATATTCCTTGGGCCGGGTAGTAATATCTTTTCTAACGTCTTCAAGCGGCATCCATTTCCAAGCGGCAACTTCGTCTTTATTAATAGAAGGGTGTCCATTAAACGTCCCTACCATAATATGATCGTATTCATGTTCGGTTAACCCATTATCAAAAGGAGCTTTATAAATAAATGATGTGGTTTCTTTTAGCTCTGTAACAAAGCCCATTTCTTCTTCTAGTCTTCTTTTACCAGCTTCAATATTGCTTTCTCCTTCCCGTTGATGACTGCAGCAGGTGTTGGTCCATAGCCCTGGAGAATGATATTTATGTAAGGCGCGCTGCTGTAACATTAATTCATTTGCATCATTAAATACAAACACCGAAAATGCTCTGTGCAGTAACGCTTTCTCATGCGCTTCCTGCTTGGCCATAAGTCCTATCTGTTCATCGTGCTCGTTAACGAGGATGACTTGTTCTTCTTTCATGCACTAAATTTCTTTTCCTTCAAAAATACAAAAATCAAGCCCATAAAAACAAAAAACGCTCCATAGGATATGAAGCGTCTTAGATTAAATTTAAAATGGATGTCTAATTTTGTATCAAGAACATAGAACGCCTGTTGAGCTGGTGCTTCTCTTCAGAACATTTTACTCCATTACTACATTCATTAACCAATTGGTATTCTCCATATCCAACAGCTTCAGTAAAGCGCTCTCTGGCTATTCCTCTATCATTAATTAGATATTCTAAGGTAGATTTCGCTCTTCTGTCCGAAAGTGCTTCATTATACTTGTCATTTCCTCTTGAGTCGGTATGCGATTCGATTTTGAGTACTAGCTCAGGGTAGAGACGCATTGCTGCTGCAATTTTTTCAAGTTCTATCGCAGCATCTGGTCTAATGTTCGACTTATCAAAATCAAAATAGATAGGCTGTAATTTTAAGCGACATCCTAGATCATTAGGCGGACAAGGATCGTTTAGTTTTAGAGGCAATGGCACATCGATCGTTCCAGTTTTATCTGGAGTACTTACCACTTTCTCATTAGGATTATAACGCTGCTTCGTACCTCTTATAGAATATTGCGATTCACAAAGGGCAGAAAAACTATAACTTGCGTCCTCCCCTACTGTAACTTGCTCAACTAATTGATTGTTTTCGTCTAATAGAGACACTTCGGCTCCAGGTAATAATTCACCAGTATCTATATCTGTGACTACACCCGTAATAGTAATAGCACATTCTTCTTGTACACGATAGATATCATCATCAATACTTCCTTTACTTCCATCGCGGTTTGAAGACAAATATCCTATCTTTTTACTTTCCTGAATAATAAATCCGAAATCATCCTGACTACTATTAGCAGGTTCTCCGAGATTGGTAACTTTACCAGAAGAAACACCAAGATTGTTAAGTGGTGTGACATAAATATCAAACCCACCTAATCCGGCACGCCCATCACTCGAATAATATAAATTATTAGCTTCACTTATAAATGGAAAGGATTCTCTAGCTTCCGTGTTAATTGTAGCACCCATATTTACAGGCTCGCTATACACATTATCTCCTTCAATATCTACATACCATAAATCACTCATACCAAGAGTTCCTGGCATGTCTGAAGAAAAATACAATCTTTTTTCATCTACACTTAGTGCAGGATGTGCAACAGAATATTCTTTACTGTTAAAAGGAAGCTCAACAATATTGGTCCAGAAATTATCGCCACTCTTTGTTGCTCTGTATAATTTTAGACGAATGGTCTTATTTTTATCTTTTCCCTTTTTACCATCAATAAAGTTATTTCTGGTAAAGTACACAGTTGTACCATCTTTTGTAAATACTGCTGAAGATTCGTGATATCTTGTATTAATTTCACCTGAAAGTGGTGATGCATTAGAAATCTTTCCTTCTGCATCCATATCTGCCACAAACAAATCTAAAAAAGGTTGTTCGTTCCATTCATAAATTGCACTACCTTCAGACTCCCGTGAAGAAGATGCGAACACGAGTTTATCTTGATAATAAGCAGGGCCAAAATCTGAAAACTCTGTATTTACAGCTATTTTTTCAAGAACATATCCTTTCTTTTCAAAAGCTATACTTTTAAGGTATTCAGGGTCATTTTTAAAGTTTTGAATAATGATTCCGTCGCCTCCAATGGCTGTGTACAATTTCATTAATTCATCAGACTCCTCATATTTTTTTAAACTTTTTAGTGATTGTGCCGCACGATAGTAATAAGGTGCTTCTATTTCGGTTGGAAATTCTGCGATGGCTTTTTGATACCATTTTGCAGCATTATCATAGTCACTATTCCAATAATAGGTATCACCCAGGTTTTTATAGATCTGTGCTGAAACATATCCATCTTCAACTATCTTCAGATAGATTTCTCGTGCATCTATGTATGCAAACTTATCAAATTCCTGTTGTGCTTTTTCAATTTTCTTTTTCTGAGCTAGACCAGCTGTTGTGATTAGTGCTACAAAAGAAAAAAGAAATATGTTTTTAAGTAATTTATTATTCATTGCCCCAAGGTTTATTTTATTAGAAGAATCGTGGTGTTAATACTCTTTCTGGTTTCTTAAAGATATCAAATCGAAGCATAATTTCATAAGATCCATCACTAAATTGTTCAATATCTGTGGTCTGGTAATCATATCCAAATCCTATAAAAATAGAATCTGAAGCTTGAAATCCTGCCAATGCACTAAATGCTGCACTCCATCGATACGCTGCCCCCAACGTAAACTTTTCATTGATAAGGAAGTTTGCTGAAACATCCCATTGTAATGGAGCACCACTTACCGCTTTTACCAATGTTGCTGGCTTGAACTTAAGATTTTCACCTAGATCAAATACGTACCCTGCAATTAAAAAATAGTGTAATCTTTCAGCAGGGCTAATATCTGCATCAAACGTACCATTTTGGATGTTGTTTATTTCACCTTCATCAAAATGCTTCGTGGTTAAAAAGTTAGGTACAGAAAGTCCTACATAGAATTTTTCAGTATTAAAATAAATACCAGCACCAATTTGAGGTTGAACTTTATTATCAATATTATTTTCGAATATATCACCATCATCAAATATGTTCAATTTAGTGAAATCTACATCCAATAAATCAACACCTGCTTTTAAACCGAAAGAAAGTTCAGCATCTTCACCAGTATTGATCGTATAGGAATAGTCTATATTGACATTCGATTCTATCGCTGGACCTATTTCATCTCTAACTATCGAAAGTCCAAGTCCCATATTATCCAGAGTACCTATTGGTGAATTTACGGTAAAAGTTCCTGTTTTAGGAGCTCCTTCAAAACCTACCCACTGAGTTCTGTACAATAGTCCGAAACTTAGCGCATCTCGTGACCCTGCATACGCTGGGTTTACAATTTGCGTATTGTACATATACTGAGTGTATTGTGGATCTTGCTGAGCATTACTAGAAAGCACGCTTCCAAATAATACTATTAGTATGATTGCAAAATGATTGTATTTCATAATATTATATTTTAACCCGGGAAGGGGCACTCCCCGGTTTTATACATGATTTATCTATCGGTTAATATATAAGTATCCTGTGTAATTCTGCTTACCTGGGTTTGAACCTGGTATGTTAGGATCATCAGTAAATGTCAAGATATAGAAGTAGGTACCTGTTGGTAAATCTTTCTCTTCTCTTACCGTTGCTCTACCTTCAGATCTTCCTCTAAAGACATTGGTTTGACCATCACTTCCACCATAATTATTGGTTTCAAACACTAGTACTCCCCAACGGTTGAATATCTTCATGTTGTTCGCTCCAAAGTTTTGAATTCCGAAGACATTAAAGAAGTCATTCAATCCATCTTCATCTGGCGTGATACCATTAAATATTTCAAATCCTCCTGGGTTTTGAACACCTGGTAATATAGTTACCGTAGGATCATCTGGATCTCCATCGCCATCGGGATCAACATTCACAAGAATACTTGGATCATCAGATGTATCTGAAACCTCATTTCCATTACTATCTGTACCAGTGGCAGTTGCCTGATTTACTACTTGTCCAGCAGCAACATCTGCTTCAGTTACAACATACGTCCCACTAAATGTTGTATTGTCATTTTGACCAGGATCTAGTTGCGCAATAGGACCTCCAGTAATCTCAATACCTGGTAATGGATCAGTAAGTGTAATGTTAAATACTGTAACAGTACCTGTATTGATTACATTAAAGAAGTATGTAACGGTTTCACCTGCTTGAGCTGCGCCATCTCCATTTTCGTCGTTCCATAAACCTGACTTTTCAAGACTGATCATAGGCATCTGGCAAAGATTTACAATAGTTGCATCATCTTCAAAATTACTATTGTTATCTGAAAGATCTGTAACCACAGTACCGTTTGGTGTAGTACCAGAAGCGGTTGCTTGATTACTTACAAAGCCTCTATCAACATCTCCCTGAACTACCGTGTAGATTGCACTAAACGTTTCAGTATCTGAAGCACCTGCTAATAAAGTTATTGGTCCTCCTGATACACTTACTAGTGGATCTGTAATAATTACATTGGTCAATGCAACATTTCCAAGGTTTGTAACTACAAAGTCATATACAATAGTTTCACCTTCATCTACACAACCGTTACCATTCTGATCTGTAGGAGTACCTGTTTTAATTAAGGCAATCACTCCATTTTGGCAAAGTTGGGTTACAGTATCATCATCTTCCAATAAACTATTATCATCTGAAAGATCTGAAACAACCATGTTGTTAGGATCTAGACCAGTAACGGTCGCCTGATTGGTCACAAAACCTCTATCGATATCTGATTGTCTAATAGAATAAACTGCTGTAAACGATGTGTTATCTGTTTCATTTGGTCCTAATGTGATAGGTCCTCCAACTACATTTACTAATGGATCGTCAATATCAATGTTCGTAAGTGTTACATTTCCTGTATTCACTACTGTAAATGTGTAGGTAATTGTTTCTTTAGGATCTGCACAACCACTACCATTAATATCATTGACAGTTCCCACTTTGATTACAGCAATACTTGCTTCTTGACAAACTAAGGTATCTGTACTTAAGTCATCATCAATAGTAGCTCCAGACAAGTCAGTAACATCAGCTCCCGTTGGAGGTGTTCCAACAACTGTAGCCTGGTTATTTACAATACCTGCATCTATATCAGCTTGTGTAATTGCATACTCTGCAGTATACACCCACGTCTCAGTTGGTTGTAAGATACCATCCCCATCATCTCCAGCTGGTCCAGCGATAGTTACCACTGGGTTTGGAGCTTGTAATAATGGATCAGTTACTGTTACATTAGACAGATCTACGTTCCCTTCATTAGTTACTGTGAACGTGTATGCGATAGTATCACCTACATCACTAGTACACTCACCATTTACGATAGGATCGTATTCACTTGTTTTCACGATTGCGATATCTGCTGTCTGACAAATTTCAGTATCTGTACTTAAGTCATCATCAATAGTAGCTCCAGACAAGTCAGTGACATCATCTCCTGTTGGAGGTGTTCCTGTAGCGGTCGCTTGATTTGTTACCATTCCTGCGTTAATATCTGCTTGTGTAATTGCATAGTCTGCAGTATACACCCATGTCTCAGTTGGTTGTAAGATACCATCACCATCATCTCCAGTTGGTCCAGCGATAGTTACCACTGGGTTTGGAGCTTCTAATAATGGATCTGTTACTGTTACATTAGACAGATCTACGTTCCCTTCATTAGTCACAGTGAATGTGTATGCGATAGTATCACCTACATCACTCGTACATTCACCGTTTACAATACCATCATACTCGCTAGTTTTCACAATC
>NZ_JBHTBN010000001.1:977689-980787 GCF_042664795.1 Jejudonia soesokkakensis | reverse complement strand
TCAGTATCTGTACTCAAGTCATCATCAATAGTAACTCCAGACAAGTCAGTTACATCATCTCCTGTTGGAGGTGTTCCTGTAGCGGTCGCTTGATTTGTTACCATTCCTGCGTTAATATCTGCTTGTGTGATTGCATAATCTGCAGTATACACCCACGTCTCAGTTGGTTGTAAGATACCATCACCATCATCTCCAGTTGGTCCAGCGATAGTTACCACTGGGTTTGGAGCTTGTAGTAATGGATCTGTTACTGTTACATTAGACAGATCTACGTTCCCTTCATTAGTTACTGTGAACGTGTATGCGATAGTATCACCTACATCACTCGTACATTCACCGTTTACAATACCATCATACTCGCTAGTTTTCACAATCGCGATAGCTGCTGTATTACAAATTTCAGTATCTGTACTTAGGTCATCATCAATAGTAGCTCCAGACAAGTCAGTTACATCATCTCCCGTTGGAGGTGTTCCTGTAGCGGTCGCTTGATTTGTTACCATTCCTGCGTTAATATCTGCTTGTGTGATTGCATAATCTGCAGTATACACCCACGTCTCAGTTGGTTGTAAGATACCATCACCATCATCTCCAGTTGGTCCAGCGATAGTTACCACTGGGTTTGGAGCTTGTAACAATGGATCGGTTACTGTTACATTAGACAGATCTACGTTCCCTTCATTAGTTACTGTGAACGTGTATGCGATAGTATCCCCTACATCACTCGTACACTCACCATTTACAACACCATCATACTCGCTAGTTTTCACAATAGCGATATCGGCTACCTGACAAATTTCAGTATCTGTACTCAAGTCATCATCGATGGTAGCTCCAGAAAGATCTGTAACTGTTGTTCCATCTTCATCTGTACCTGTTGCAGTTGCCTGATTGGTTACAATACCAGCATTGATATCAGCTTGTGTAATCACGTAATCTGCTGTGTATATCCAAGTTTCAGTAGTCTGAAGGATTCCATCACCATCATCTCCGGTTGGTCCAGCAATAGTTACTACTGGGTTTGGAGCTTCCAATAAAGGATCGGTTACAGAAACATTCATTAAATCTACATTACCTTCATTAGTTACCTCGAATGTATATGTAATGATATCACCTTCCGAAGCTGTACATTCCCCATTTACAATAGGATCATAAGAACTTGTCTTCACGATTGCTATTGCAGGGTCTGGAGTTTCTTCAATTAAGATATATACTGTAGCCTGGTCTGTTGCAGCGCCGCCAGCATTGTCATCTGTAATTGTATATACAAACTGATCTGTTCCAGTAAAATCTGCAGGAGCTGTATAATCAAAACTTCCGTCAGGATTAATTGTTACTGTAACTCCATTTAATGATATCACTGTTAAACTAGTTACCGTTTGTCCATCACCTTCAGGATCTGTATCATTTGTTAATACATTACCACTAATTGTAGTGTTAATTTCTCCATAGTATGAATCATCATTTGCCACAGTAATGTTACCAGAGTTGTCAATTACTGTTATATATACAGTAGCTTCATCACAAAGTGCTGGATCTGCATCATCACAAATTGTGTATACAAATGTATCAACTCCTGTAAAGTCAGTTGGTGGTGTATACGTATACACTCCAGTAATTGGATCAATCGTTACCACGACACCTTCAGTAGTTGTTACCGTAGTTGTAGTTACTGTGATTGGATCACCATCTAAGTCATAATCATTCACTAATACATTTCCTGTTACTGGAGTATTCACTTCAGTCACTGCTGTGTCATTGTTTGCAATTGGAGGATCATTTTCTAAGATAGGATCGTCTACAACTTCAATTGTAACTGTTGCCTGATCGCATGCTTGTGGGTTTCCGCCGTCACACACTTCATACACAAATATATCTTCACCTACAAAATCTGCAGGAGGGGTATATGTATAAGTTCCATCTGGATTGAATGTTAATGTTCCGCCTTGATTTGGACCGCTGACTAAAGTAAATACTTCAGATCCAGCAGGACCATCTAAGTTATCGTCATTTGTTGAAACATCACCTGTTACGGGAGTGTTTACAAATGTATCATTGATATCATCAATCGCGTAAATTTCATTTATGCCCTCACCAATTGTGATATAAACTGTTGCTTCATCACATGCTTGTGGCGTTCCATCATCACATACTGAATATACAAACTGATCTGTTCCTACAAATGTTGGGTCATTTGGTGTATACACAAAACTTCCATCAGCTTGTAAAGCAACTGTACCATTCATTGGATTTACAACAGGTACAGTGTTAACTGTCTGAGTATCTCCTTCTGGGTCACTATCGTTATCTGAAACGTTTCCTGTAATATTTTCACCTGGCATTCCATTGTATGCATCATCATTTGCGAATGTGTTATTCTCTTGAGAATTACCAACTACTGTGATCTCTACTGTTGTAGTATCACATAAGGCTGGTGTTCCATTATCACAAATTGTATATTCAAATGTATCAACACCCACAAAATCTGTTGGAGGTGTGTAAGTATACTCTCCTGTGTTCGGATCAATTGTAACTGTAACACCTTCAGTAGTTGTAACTGTCGTTGTTGTTACAGTAATTGGGTCACCTTCAGGATCAAAATCATTCACAATCACCACACCATCTACAGGAGTATTTACTTCAGTTGAAGCAGTATCTGGATTGGCTACTGGTGGTTGATTATCAGAATCATTCGCCGGTAAAATTTCAATATACACTGTCGTCGTATCTACTGCCTGTGGGTTTCCATCGTCAATAATACTATAATCAAACGTGTCTTCTCCAGAGTAGCCAGCAGGCGGAGTATACGTATAGTTTCCGTTAGCGCTCATCTCTACAGTTCCACCCTGAGCAGTCGTAATAGTTCCTGTTGTAGTTACCGTCTGAGTATCTCCCTGTAAGTCTTCATCATTAGTAAGTACATTACCGCTTACTGGTAAATCAACATAAGTATTATTGATATCCAATACAGCATCTGTAGTGTTTATTCCGAAGATCGTAATACTCACCGTAGCCTGATCACAAGCCTGTGGAGTACCATCATCACAAACACTGTAGATAAAACTATCTGGTCCGCTGAAGTTTGGATCATTTGGTGT
>NZ_JBHTBN010000001.1:807756-977592 GCF_042664795.1 Jejudonia soesokkakensis | reverse complement strand
TAATAGTCCCTGTCGTAGTTACCGTCTGGGTATCTCCCTGTAAGTCTTCATCATTAGTCAACACATTACCACTAACAGCTGTGTTTACTAACGTATCATTAATATCATCAATAGCATCTGTAGTGTTTATTCCGAAGATCGTAATACTCACCGTAGCCTGATCACAAGCCTGTGGAGTACCATCATCACAAACACTGTAGATAAAACTATCTGGTCCGCTGAAGTTTGGATCATTTGGTGTATAAGTAAAGGTGCCATCGGCATTAAGAGTAAGGGTTCCGAACTGTGGCCCCGATACTGGCGTCGTATTAACCGTCTGAGTATCTCCCTCCTGATCATTATCATTGTCCAATACATTACCCGATATTGTCGCTCCCTGATTTCCAGCATACGCATCATCATTAGCATCGGTTGTATTTACCTGTCCTGGATTCACCGTAATAGTTAACACAGCATCATCCGTAGCAGGAGTTGCATTGTCATCTATGATACTATAGGTAAAGGTATCCTCTCCTATATAACCCGCTGGTGGTGTGTATACAAAACTACCATCGGCAGCAATATCGATACTTCCGCCCTGAGTCGTCGGGAACGTTCCTACGGTAGTAACTACCTGATCATCGCCCTCTAAATCAATATCATTTACCAATACATTTCCAGATACTGGAGTATCTACCGTAGTAGTCGCTGTATCATTATTGGCAATCGTTGAGTTTCCTCCATTTCCATCTCTAACCTCAATCACAACATTTGCTGTATCTGTCGCAACTGGATTTCCATTGTCTACAATGCTATACTGGAAGCTGTCTGTCCCCGTAAAGCCAGTAGGTGGTGTATACGTATAACTTCCATCTGCATTTAGTACCACACTTCCACCCTGAGCAGTCGTAATAGTCCCTGTCGTAGTTACCGTCTGGGTATCTCCCTGTAAGTCTTCATCATTAGTCAACACATTACCACTAACAGCTGTGTTTACTAACGTATCATTAATATCATCAATAGCATCTGTAGTGTTTGGATCACCTCCTATGGTAATATAAACTGTTGCTCTGTCGCAAGCCACTGGAGTTCCATCGTCGCATGTTTCGTAAATGAATTGATCTGTTCCTGTAAATGCAGGATCGTTTGGTACGTATGTAAAGCTTCCATCATTATTTAATATAAGACTTCCGTTTACGGGTCCTTGAACTGGAGTTACGTTAACGGTTTGAGCATCTCCTTCGGGATCGCTATCATTATCACTAACATTTCCAGTGATGGTTGCACCAGGTATTCCTATGTAAGCATCATCATTAGCATACGTATGATTAATATCTCCATCTGGATCTTCATCCACGGTAATAGTTAACATAGCAGCATCTGTTGCTGGATTTAAGTTATCGTCAATAATGAAGTACTCAAAAGTATCTTCACCTATAAAACCTAATGCAGGAGTATATGTAAAACTTCCGTCGGCAGCAATTGTAATACTTCCCCCTTGTGTTGTTGGGAATGTACCTACATTGGTAACCACTTGTCCGTCACCCTGAATATCAATATCGTTTACCAATACATTTCCAGATACTGGAGTATCGACTTCAGTTCCTGCAATATCATCGTTAGCAGTAGTTGAATTAATTGAAGTATCAACTGGTAAAATTTGAATGGTTACTATTGCTGTATCTGTCGCAACTGGATTTCCGTCGTCTGTAATTGAATATTCAAAAGTATCTTCACCTATATATCCAGTTGGAGGAGTATAGGTATAGCTTCCATCTGCATTTAGTACTACACTTCCACCCTGAGCAGTCGTAATAGTTCCTGTAGTGGTAACTGTTTGCGTATCTCCTTCAGCATCTTCATCATTCGTTAAAACGTTTCCACTTACTGGAAGATCTACAAAAGTGTCATTAATATCATTTACTGCATCTGTACAGTTTTCTAAAATCGTTACTGAAACATCTTCAGTACAACCGTTGGCATCGGTTACAACTACGGTATAAGTTCCTTCAGCTAAATCATTAAAAGTTTCAGAGGTCTGAGGAGCTCCTCCATCTAAGCTATAAGAATAAGGTGAAGTTCCTCCGGTTGCTGCTAACGTAACTGAACCAAAACCGTTACAAACTATATCCGTTTGAGTCGAAATAGAAATATCTAGAGCTTCAGAAGGCTGCAATACAGTAGCGCTATCTGTTCTTTCACAACCATTTGAATCTGTAATTAATACGGAATAGGTTCCCGCTGTTAGGTTAAATAGATCTTCTGTGGTTTCTCCCCCAGGACTCCATAAAAATGTATATCCAGAAGTTCCTGGCGTTCCACCAGTAACGGTTAAATCTAAAGATCCCGTATTTTCACCAAAACAAGCAACATTCGTAACTGCAATACCCGAACTTAATACTGAAGGTTCGTTTACAGTTGCAGATGCTGTAGTGGTACAAAGTGTAGTTGTATCTGTTACAGTTACTGTATAGGTTCCTGCCGTAAGTCCAATAATTGTTTGCGTTGTTTGAACTGGTGTCGTATTCCATGAATAGGTAAAGTTACCACTTCCACCCGTTACAGATACTGAAGCAGTACCATCATTACCACCATTACAAGATACAGGAGTTGGCGTAGCATTTGCTGCTAGGTTTCTACAAGTTCCAGGGTTTACTGTTACTGTAGACATAGCCGTACATCCATTTGCATCAGTCACAGTTACAGTATAATCTCCGGCACTAAGACCTGTAATAGTCTGTGTTGTTTGAACTGGAGTAGTGTTCCATGAGAATGTGTAAGGAGCCGCTGGAGGATTAAAAGGTGTTCCGCCCGATGGATTTGCAGTAGCAGTCCCATCACCTGTTGTTGGACCTGATTCGTCTGTAGCAGTAGTAGTTACTGAAACCGGACTTGAAGGTTCTGTAATTGTGACACTTTGTTCAACAGGTAAGCATAGTGTTCCATCAATAGTTACACTCACTGTATATACCCCAGCTGATAAGTCGCTAATTGTACTTGAAGTAACTCCTGCATCAATTTGAGGTGGTGTTGTATTCCATCTGAATGTAAAAGTAGATGATGGACTTGCAGCAGAGCTTGCACTTACAGTTGCACTTCCTGTATTTTCTCCCGCACATAATACGTTCGTTTTACTATCTACTACAACTACCGCATCACAATCGTTAATACAATCAATTACTACTCCTTGTGTTAAAGTACAAAGGTTCGCATCTGTTACTGTAACAGTATGATTTCCTGCAGGCAAGTTAGTTGCAGTTTGTGTTGTCTGATTTCCTGCACTTGCACTCCATTGGAATGTGTAAGGACCAACTCCACCAGAAGGTGTAGCTGTAGCTTCCCCATTTTGACAGAGCCCTAATAAAGAAGCATTCTCTTTTGTAATTTGAATACTGATAGGTTCAGGTTCTGTTAATGTAACTGAAAGAGAATCTGTATTATCAAATGTATCGGTTACTTCGATCACATAAATACCAGCAGATAAATTTTCAAAAGTTGGAGAGGACTGAGGTGTTCCACCATTAATCGTATACACGTAAGGAGGCACTCCACCAGTAGCTGAAACAGTTATAGCTCCGGTATCATCTCCATTACATAATATATCTGTTTTTTCTTCAAGTTCAATCTCAAGATTGAAACCATCTACAAAATCGTTACCACAAGACGATTGAAGCGCAATAGTTCTAGTAATTAAGTTATCATTTGCCCCATCTACATCGGAAACAGAAATATAACCTGGAAGGTCATTTTCTCTAATTTCATAAGTAACATCAACCAATGCATCTGGAACTGCTGCAGTAGCAAGGTATTCACCATTACCATTTGTTTGAACAGTTTGAGAGCTTCCATCAGAGCCTGTTATATCTATATTGACATTTGCTAGTGGATTTCCTTCTTCATCTGTCACTGTACCACATATGGTAGGGTAGGTAATAAATATTGAGTTAGGATCATTAAAATCGGCACAAGAAACTCCAAAAGAATAATATCTATCACTGTTTCCATCTAACTTACCAATTCTATAATTCAAAGAAGATTTTGTCTCCCAATAATTACTGTAGGTCCATCTAGGATCCAATGATATATCACCACCCGGAGCAGTAGTGGAAGTCATCGCTTCTCCTCGAATTTTCGTTGCAGTCTGAGTAATATTAAGTTCTGTTTGGTTACTTACAAAATAAGCGTCTGGCAAACTTAATTCAGCATACTCTCTTGAATCTTGGCTATCACCGTCAATATCATAAGGTGTTCCATAAAAAGATATTTCTACTTCATCGCCATAATTACCTCCACCTTCAACAAATGTGATATTAAATAAAACACTTTGATCATTATTATTCGTACTGTTAATTCTTGGTTGAAAGTTTTCAGCAAGACCAGAAGAAGTTACATCAATATTTAATAAGGATGCCCCACCCGCAAATTCTTCAATTCTTACCAATGCATCAATTGTGGTTCCGTATGGATTTGTAGGAAAAACGTTTGAAAACCTATATACAGCTCCTACTTCTAAATTATTACCGGCAATTTTTATAGGGTTTACAAAGTTTGATTCTTTATAAAGTGGTGTACAATTACACCCTCTTGGAGTAGGATTATTGACGACATTGATTATAACCTCTGCTTTATCAGTTTTAGCCTGACTTGAACATGAAGTTGGCTGATCTTTAATTGTATAAAAGAAAGAAGTTGTACCTACAAAACCTGCAGAAGGCGTAAATGTAAAATTACCATTACCATTACTTGTCAAACTTCCATTTCCAGGATTTGTATTAGAAATTACAGAAAAAGGATCTCCGTTGGGATCAAAATCTAATCCTGTACCATTATCAGCCAACACATTAAATGTGATAGGGACTCCTGGATTTGTAGAAAAAGTATCATTAAAAGCTTCAGGTGCATCATTAGTAGTATTTGTAACTGTTATGGATGTTTCAGCTATACAACCAGTATGCTTATTTTTAACTTTAACGGTATATGTTCCAGCACCAACATTATTGAATTCTCTGGAACTTTGAAAAGATCCACTATTTAAGCTATATTCAAATTGTGAGCCTGTTGGAGAATTTACCTTGAGTTTCCCATTATTAGCATTACTTCCACAAATAAACTCTACAACAGGAGCATCTGGTATAGCATTTACTGTTAGTGTAACCGTAGCAGAATCCTTTACATTTTGATTAGGAGCTGGTAATGTAACTTTATAATTAAAACTCGCCGACCCAGTAAAACCAGGATTTGGAGTATATGAATACGTACCGTTTGAGTTTAAAGTAAATGAAGCAGCACCTGCAGGAGCTGGTCCTTGAAGTGTGTATGTAGAACCTGAAGGCACACTATTCACATCATTCAAATTTCCTTGCTGGGTCTCACCTTCACACCCATCATTTTCCTGATTTACAGCATAGTCTTGTAAAATAAAAAATTTACCATCACCGTGATCTCTCGTAGCGGCTGTAAATTCTATTTTTGTAATTCTTGAACCTACTGGAGCTACACTGTTTAATTGAAACAATGCAATTGCAATAGTCTGTCCATTATCTTGCTCACGTCCAGAACCCCAATAATCTGTTGAACTGTTAGAAGGTTGCGAAAAACCACCACCACGTAGATCTTCTCCAGAACGGTTTCTTACAAAAGTATCTCCAATTTTAGTCTCTGTTGAACTTCCGGCTAGCATTCCATAGACTTCTACGAAATAGCAGTTATTCCCCCCACGTTCTGTAACAGCCAAAATTCCACCTTCGTTAGATGGAATTGATGGCATATAATAGATTGTTTGTTTTTGTGCTTTATTTCTTAATGAAGAATTAAAAGTGCCACAAAATGCTTCACCATTTGGATTTGCAGTAAAATAATGATTTAAGTTTTTATCCATGAATGCAGATTTTGCTGCATTATCCCATGGTGTCGAATCATTAATATTTGAAGTTGCAGTAATACTGGTACCTATAACCTCACTACCGTTTTCAAAAACTCCATTAACTTCATGTGCATTTCCGTTTGGATTTGAAGAAGTCGCATTCTCTCCCACACCTAATCTTGTTAGTTGATAGTTTGAAGGCACTGCAAAACGATCATATACAATATCTCCTATAGTAATAGATTTAATCGTAGCTGGATTATCATTATTGAAAGTCCCATTTATAGTCTGCGAATTGGACCACTGAAAAGTTACACCAGACCGAACAGAAGATGACTGAGTACCTATTTGTGCATGTGCAGTAAAATTAGCAGTAAAAATGATTAAAGCAATTAGACTTACTCTATAGATGCTTTTAATATTTCTTGTAACGAATGTAAAAGTTTGCATGCGTTTAAATTTTTATTGTTATTGTGTTTCAGGAATTAACATAGCTATCCTGTATTCAAGTCAAATATACGTAGGAATAAAAGTTAAAGATTTACAAAAACACGTGTTTTAGCTGAATGGTGTAAAATAATCGTTGAAATACGCAAAAAAGGGAATTTTAACGATTATTTTTGTAGGAATATACCGTACGTATTAGTACGTATTGCCCTATTTTATTGATGTTCTTACCAAAACAAAAGTAGGAACAAAGTTTAGTAAAGGGAATGCTATTAAATTCCATATAACTTTTATTTTACAAAAAAATTCACCTAAATTATAGCTAATTTATTCCTACAAATCCATGCTTTTTTCATCTATATTTTAACTCATCTAAAGAATAATTAAAGAACGAATATATTTAATATTATCGATTAAACGCAAATTTCATCGATAAAGTGAATCTAAATTTGTAGGAAGCAAAATAGGATATTTTCTATTTTCTCTTATATAGCTATAACTATTATACTATATTTTGTAGGAAATTTTTTTTATTCAAAACTATTTAATTTTAAAATTAAAAGCTCTGTATCCCGTATATTTGCCAATTATATTTTAAAATTAATGTCACTACAAAAAGAAATTAACAGGCGCAAAACCTTCGGAATTATATCTCATCCAGATGCAGGAAAAACAACATTAACAGAAAAATTGTTGTTGTTTGGCGGAGCGATTCAAGAAGCTGGAGCCGTTAAAAGCAATAAAATTAAAAAAGGAGCGACGAGTGACTTCATGGAAATAGAACGTCAGCGAGGGATTTCGGTAGCCACTTCTGTCTTAGCCTTTGAATATGAAGGTATTAAAATTAACATTCTAGACACTCCTGGGCACAAGGATTTTGCCGAGGATACCTTTCGAACGCTTACAGCAGTAGATAGTGTTATTGTAGTCATTGACGTTGCAAAAGGTGTTGAAGAACAGACTGAAAAACTCGTAGAAGTATGTCGAATGCGAAATATTCCGATGATTGTTTTTATCAATAAATTAGATCGGGAGGGAAAAGATGCATTTGAATTACTGGATGAGATTGAACAAAAATTACAACTCCGGGTGACTCCACTCTCCTTCCCTATTGGCATGGGTTATGACTTTAAAGGAATTTATAATATTTGGGAAAAAAACGTAAATCTCTTTAGTGGAGACAGTCGTAAAAACATCGAAGAAACAATTGAAATTGAAGATGTTAGTTCAGAAAAACTAGACGAACTTGTTGGTTCAAAAGCAGCAGATACACTTCGGGAAGAATTAGAATTAGTGTATGAAGTCTATCCAGATTTCAATAGAGAAGAATATTTACAAAGTGAATTACAACCTGTATTCTTTGGTTCTGCTCTCAACAATTTTGGAGTAAGAGAACTGTTAGATTGTTTTATCGAGATTGCTCCAAAACCACAACCTAAGTACAGTGATACACGACTTGTAAAACCTGAAGAAAAAGAATTTTCAGGTTTTGTATTTAAAATACATGCTAACATGGATCCCAAACACAGAGACCGCCTAGCATTTGTTAAAATTGTATCTGGCACCTTCGAAAGAAATACTAATTATATGCATGTTCGCAATGGAAAGAAGATGAAATTTTCCAGTCCTAATGCATTTTTTGCTGAAAAGAAACAAATTGTAGACATTTCATATCCTGGAGATATAGTAGGCTTACACGATACCGGAAATTTCAAAATTGGAGATACCCTCACTGAAGGTGAAGAAATGCGATACAAAGGGATTCCGAGCTTCTCTCCCGAATTTTTTAAGTATATCAACAATGCAGATCCAATGAAGAGCAAACAGCTCGAAAAAGGAATTGATCAATTAATGGATGAAGGCGTAGCTCAATTATTTACCTTAGTGCTCAACGGAAGAAAAGTAGTTGGAACCGTAGGAGCGCTTCAGTTTGAAGTAATACAATACAGATTGGAGCACGAATATGGAGCTAGTTGTCGTTACGAAAACTTGAACGTACACAAAGCATGCTGGGTAGAGGCTTTAGATCCTAAAAATGATGAATTTGCCGATTTTAAAAGGACAAAATCAAAATTCTTAGCAAAAGACAAACGTGGCCAACTGGTATTTTTTGCAGATTCTGCTTTTACATTACAAATGACCCAAAGCAAATACCCTTCCATTAAGTTTCACTTTGTAAGTGAGTTTGAAAAAGCAGATAAAACCAAAATAGTAATTTAAAATAATAATATGATTATGCCTTGATTTTAATTAACTTGAATTCAAGGCTTTTCTATATCCACTAAATATCGTTTTCAGTTTACCAGAATTAAGCCTCCCCTGTAG
Organism: Jejudonia soesokkakensis; assembly: GCF_042664795.1. Taxonomy (NCBI): domain Bacteria; kingdom Pseudomonadati; phylum Bacteroidota; class Flavobacteriia; order Flavobacteriales; family Flavobacteriaceae; genus Jejudonia; species Jejudonia soesokkakensis. The sequence continues at coordinate 968,978 of NZ_JBHTBN010000001.1, read as the reverse complement.
GTCCAAAATTAATGGGCATGGGAGGTTGCTGATAATCCTTTATCTCTCCGTGTGCCTTTTCAAATCTACGTACATTATCGCCTAACGCATTTAAGAAACGCTTTGCGTGTTGTGGCGTTAGTATGATTCTTGATTTTACTTTGCTTTTAGGAACACCAGGCATTATAGAAACAAAATCTACAATAAATTCAGATTTTGAATGATTTATAATAGCTAGATTGCTATAAATTCCTTGCGCAGTAGCTTCATCAAGCTCTATATTTATTTGCCCTTGTTTTGATTTTTTATCTTCTGCCATATCAAATTTATTTGATCTTCCACAAAGGTGGAAGTCTATTAATTATTAGTCCAATTGATTAAAAAAAATCCCATAACAAATGTCACGGGATTTTTACTATTTATAAAAGTGGTACAACTTAGTTATAATTTACTTCTTGTGTTTCCGTAGTCATTTTTTCAAATTCCTCTTTAGAACCTACAATAATAGTATCATATGCTCTCATCCCTGTACCGGCTGGGATCTTGTGACCTACAATTACATTCTCCTTAAGGCCTTCTAATGTATCCACTTTACCTGCTACCGCAGCTTCATTTAATACTTTAGTAGTCTCTTGGAAGGATGCAGCAGAGATAAATGACTTTGTTTGTAACGAAGCTCTCGTAATCCCCTGTAAAATAGGAGTTGCTGTTGCATTTACAGCATCACGTGCTTCAACCAATGTCTTGTCTGCTCTTCGCAAGATAGAATTCTCATCACGTAACTCACGAGACGAAATAATCTGTCCTTCTTTTAAATTTTCAGAATCTCCAGCATTATCAACTACCTTCATTCCGAAGATTTTATCGTTTTCTTCAATAAAATCAGCTTTATGTACTAATTGATTCTCAAGGAACGTAGTATCTCCACTATCTACAATACGTACTTTACGCATCATCTGGCGAACCACTACCTCAAAGTGCTTATCATTAATTTTTACCCCTTGTAAACGATATACTTCCTGAACTTCATTTACCAAGTACTGTTGTACAGCAGAAGGCCCTTTGATTCGAAGAATATCTTCGGGTGTAATAGAACCATCAGATAATGGCATTCCTGCCCGCACATAATCATTCTCCTGTACCAGAATTTGATTACTCAGTTTTACCAAATACTTCTTGATTTCTCCCAGTTTCGATTCGATAATAATCTCACGGTTACCACGCTTGATTTTTCCGAAGGAAACAACACCATCAATCTCACTAACAACTGCAGGATTAGATGGATTACGCGCTTCAAATAGCTCTGTTACACGTGGAAGACCTCCTGTAATATCCCCTGCTTTAGCAGATTTACGAGGTATTTTTACTAACACTTTACCAATCTTAATCTTATCGCCTTCATCTACCATTAAGTGTGCTCCTACAGGTAAATTGTACGAACGTATCACTTCGTCTTTCTTTCCTAAAATCTGAAGGGTTGGTATCTTCTTCTTATCTCTTGATTCGGTAATTACTTTTTCTTGGAAACCGGTTTGTTCATCAATTTCTACCGAATAGGTAACTCCCTGTTCAATATTCTCATATTTAATTTTTCCAGCAAATTCAGAAATAATTACACCGTTATATGGATCCCACTGACAAACAACATCTCCTTTTTTCAGTTTCTCACCATCTTTTACATAGATCGTCGAACCGTAAGGTATCACGTTTGTACTTAAGTTAATACCGGTTTTCTCGTCAACGAGTTTTAATTCAGACGTACGAGAAATAACAATATCTACTTTATTTCCTTCAGAATCTTCCCCTTTTACGGTTTTAAGATCTTCAATTTCTGCTCTTCCGTTAAACTTAACTGTTAATTTATTTTCTTCGGAAATGTTCCCTGCAATACCACCCACGTGGAAGGTACGCAATGTTAACTGCGTTCCTGGCTCCCCAATAGATTGAGCTGCAACAACACCTACAGCTTCTCCTCGTTGTACCATTTTGTTGGTCGCAAGGTTTCTTCCGTAGCATTGTGAACAAATTCCTTTTTTAGCTTCACAGGTTAATGCCGAACGTACTTCGATACTTTCCAGAGGAGATGCTTCAATTTTTGCAGCAACCGCTTCAGAAATATGATCTCCTGCTTCAGCTAAGACATCTTTTGTTAAAGGGTCTATCACATCGTTCAATGATGTTCTACCTACAATTCTCGCTTTTAAGGTCTCAACAATTTCTTCGTTTTTCTTCAATGCTGAAACTTCAATCCCTCGTAAGGTTCCGCAGTCTTCAGTATTTACAATAACATCTTGAGAAACATCTACCAAACGACGGGTTAAGTATCCTGCATCTGCTGTTTTAAGAGCCGTATCTGCAAGTCCTTTACGTGCACCGTGTGTTGAGATAAAGTATTCTAAAATGGAAAGTCCTTCTTTAAAGTTAGATAGAATTGGGTTTTCAATAATTTCTCCTCCTCCACTATTAGACTTCTTAGGCTTAGCCATCAAACCACGCATTCCTGTTAACTGGCGAATCTGTTCTTTAGATCCACGAGCCCCAGAATCAAGCATCATATACACCGAGTTAAACCCTTGTTGATCCTCACGAATACGTTTCATAGACAACTCTGTCAATTCAGCATTGGTCGCCGTCCAAATATCAATTACCTGATTGTAACGTTCGTTGTTTGTAATAAGACCCATATTATAGTTTCCTACAATAGCATCTACTTGTGTGTTCGCATCATCAATCATCTGTTGTTTTTCAGCAGGGATAATAATATCTCCTAAACTGAACGACAACCCACCTTCGAATGCAAATTTATATCCTAACGTTTTGATCGCATCAAGGAACTCGGCTGTTTCAGGCACACTTGTTACCGCCAAAATACCACCAATAATATCTCTAAGCGATTTCTTAGTCAATACTTCATTGATATATCCTGCTTTTTCCGGTACATGCTGATTAAACAAAACTCTACCCAGAGTCGTTGTGATAATCTGCATTTTTAAGTTTCCGTTCTCATCAAAATCCTTCGTACGGATTTTTATTTCGGCATTCAAATCAACTTTCTTCTCGTTGTAAGCAATTACTGCTTCCTCGGCCGAGTAGAATGTTAATCCTTCTCCTTTTACTTTATAGGTATCATCAGTCTTACGAAGCTTGGTCATATAATACAGACCCAATACCATATCCTGAGATGGTACTGCCACTGGCGAACCATTTGCAGGGTTTAGGATATTGTGAGAAGCCAACATTAATAACTGAGCTTCCAGAATTGCTTCTGGCCCTAATGGAAGGTGTACCGCCATTTGATCCCCATCAAAATCGGCGTTAAATGCCGTACATACTAATGGGTGTAACTGAATTGCTTTTCCTTCAATTAATTTTGGTTGGAATGCCTGAATACCCAAACGGTGAAGTGTAGGGGCACGGTTTAGTAATACTGGATGTCCTTTAAGAACGTTTTCCAAAATATCCCAAACTACAGGTTCCTTTTTATCTATTATCTTCTTTGCAGATTTTACCGTTTTTACGATTCCTCTTTCAATCAACTTACGGATTACAAAGGGCTTGTATAGTTCTGCTGCCATATCCTTAGGGATACCACATTCGAACAACTTCAATTCTGGTCCAACAACAATTACCGAACGTGCACTATAATCTACACGCTTACCTAATAAGTTTTGACGGAAACGTCCCTGCTTACCTTTTAGCGAGTCTGAAAGTGATTTTAATGGTCTGTTACTATCCGTTTTTACTGCGGAAGATTTTCTCGTATTATCAAATAATGAATCTACCGACTCCTGAAGCATACGCTTTTCATTACGTAAAATTACTTCGGGTGCTTTAATTTCAACCAATCGCTTTAAACGATTGTTTCTAATAATCACACGACGGTATAAATCATTTAAATCTGAGGTTGCAAAACGACCTCCATCTAGTGGTACCAATGGACGTAATTCCGGCGGAATTACAGGTACTACTTTCATGATCATCCATTCTGGTCTGTTTTCACGATTCTTATTGGCATCACGAAGTGCTTCAACAACCTGAAGTCTCTTTAAAGCTTCCGTTTTACGTTGCTTCGAAGTTTCGTTATTTGCTTTGTGACGTAACTCAAATGATAATGCATTTAAGTCGATACGGTTTAATAATTCGATCAAACATTCGGCACCCATCTTAGCGATGAATTTGTTTGGATCTTCGTCATCTAAGTATAAATTTTCTTGCGGAAGACTATCAAGAATATTTAAGTATTCTTCTTCCGTAAGGAAATCCATTTTTTGCACAGGCTCTCCTTCTTCATTCTTTGCAATACCTGGCTGGATCACTACGTATCTTTCGTAATAGATAATCATATCAAGCTTCTTTGAAGGAAGCCCTAATAGATATCCAATTTTGTTTGGTAAACTTCTAAAGTACCAAATGTGCGCTACAGGAACAACAAGATTGATGTGTCCCACACGGTCACGACGTACTTTTTTCTCTGTCACCTCTACACCACATCGGTCACAAACGATTCCTTTGTAACGTATTCTTTTATATTTCCCACAAGCACACTCATAATCCTTAACCGGACCAAAGATTCGCTCACAGAATAGACCATCACGCTCTGGTTTGTGCGTACGGTAGTTTATTGTTTCAGGTTTTAAAACTTCCCCTCTGGATTCTGCCAAAATTGATTCTGGAGAAGCTAAGCCTATCGAAATTTTATTAAATTTCTTCTGTTGTTGTTCGTTATTATTTCTTGCCATAATGCTTTTTTTCAGTATTCAGTAAATAGTAGCCAGTAGCCAGTACACATTCACTGCGTACTGAATACTGATTACTGAAATTTTATTCTTCTAATCTAATGTCGAGTCCAAGACCCTTCAGTTCGTGCATCAATACGTTGAACGACTCTGGTAATCCTGGTTCTGGCATAGCTTCCCCTTTTACAATACTTTCGTATGTTTTGGCTCTACCTATAACATCATCAGATTTAACTGTCAAAATTTCTCTAAGGGTACTAGAAGCACCGTATGCTTCAAGAGCCCAAACCTCCATCTCACCAAAACGCTGACCACCAAACTGTGCTTTACCACCTAATGGTTGCTGTGTAATCAATGAGTATGGACCAATAGAACGAGCGTGCATTTTATCATCTACCATGTGTCCAAGTTTTAGCATATAAATCACACCTACAGTTGCAGGCTGATCAAAACGTTGACCTGTACCTCCATCATATAAATAGGTATGTCCGTATCTTGGAATTCCAGCTTCGTCTGTAAATTCATTGATCTGGTCTATTGTTGCACCGTCAAAAATTGGAGTCGCATATTTGCGTCCTAATTTTTGTCCAGCCCAACCAAGAACCGTTTCATAGATCTGTCCAATGTTCATACGTGAAGGTACCCCTAGCGGGTTCAACACGATATCAACAGGAGTTCCGTCTTCTAAGAAAGGCATATCTTCATCACGAACAATACGAGCAACAATACCTTTGTTACCGTGACGTCCCGCCATTTTATCCCCTACTTTTAGTTTACGTTTCTTAGCGATATATACTTTAGCAAGTTTTAAGATCCCTGAAGGTAACTCATCTCCTACCGAGATAGTAAATTTCTCACGACGTAAATTTCCTTGCAGATCATTTTCCTTAATTTTGTAGTTGTGCATTAGGTCTGCTACCAACGCATTGGTTTCATCATCTGTTGCCCAAGTTCCGCCTGTTAAGTGTGTATAGTCTTCTACAGCGTTCAACATTTTAAGCGTGTACTTTTTACCTTTAGGGAAAACAACTTCTCCAAGGTCATTCATAACGCCCTGAGCTGTTTTACCACCAATAATAGCAAATAGTTTTTCAACTAGTACATCCTTTAATGCATCAAACTTTGCATCATACTTTACTTCTAATTCTGCAATATCTTCTTTGTCTTTTGCACGCTTGCGCTTATCTTTAATCGCACGGGCAAATAACTTTTTATCGATTACTACACCTCGTAATGATGGAGACGCTTTTAAAGAAGCATCTTTTACATCACCGGCTTTATCACCAAAGATGGCGCGAAGTAATTTCTCTTCTGGTGTAGGATCGCTTTCTCCTTTTGGGGTAATCTTTCCTATTAATATATCACCAGGTTTTACTTCTGCACCAACGCGAATCATCCCATGCTCATCAAGGTCTTTTGTAGCCTCTTCTGAAACGTTAGGAATATCGTTTGTCAATTCTTCGTTACCCAACTTTGTATCTCTTACTTCAAGAGAATACTCATCGATATGTATAGACGTAAAGATATCTTCACGTACCACTTTTTCTGAAATTACAATCGCATCCTCAAAGTTGTATCCTTTCCAAGGCATGAAGGCAACCTTCATGTTTCTACCTAAGGCTAATTCACCCTTTTCTGTAGCGTATCCTTGACAAAGTACTTGTCCTTTGCTTACTCTGTCACCTTTCTGAACGATTGGCTTTAAGTTGATGGAAGTTCCCTGGTTTGTTTTTCTGAACTTTACAAGGCTATATACCTTAGAGTCACTGTCAAAACTTACCATTCGCTCTTCGTCTGTACGATCGTATTTGATACTAATTTCGTTAGCATCTACATATTCTACTACTCCGTCTCCTTCGGCATTAATCAATACTCTGGAGTCGCTAGCAACTTGTCTTTCAAGACCCGTTCCTACAATTGGAGAATCTGCGATTAATAAAGGTACCGCTTGACGCATCATGTTAGATCCCATCAAGGCACGGTTTGCGTCATCATGTTCCAAGAATGGAATTAAAGATGCCGAGATAGACGAAATCTGGTTAGGCGCAACATCGGCATAATTAACCGTAGTTGGATCCACTACAGGGAAGTCACCTTCCATACGTGCAATAACACGGTCTGTATCAATTTTTCCATCTTTACCTAACGGAATGTTTGCCTGTGCGATTAATTGTCCTTCTTCTTCTTCAGCTGAAAGATACGTCGCTTCATTTTTAAAGTCGATCTTACCATCTGTCACCTTTCTGTACGGAGTTTCAATAAACCCAAGGTTATTCACTTTTGCATATACTGAAAGGGAAGAAATCAAACCAATGTTTGGTCCTTCAGGCGTTTCAATAGGACATAACCTTCCGTAGTGCGTATAATGAACATCACGCACCTCAAATCCTGCTCTTTCACGTGATAAACCACCTGGTCCTAAAGCTGAAAGACGACGCTTATGCGTGATTTCGGCTAATGGATTGGTCTGATCCATAAACTGTGAAAGCTGATTCGTTCCGAAGAAAGAATTAATAACAGAAGATAAGGTCTTCGCGTTAATCAAATCAATAGGTGTAAATACTTCGTTATCACGAACATTCATACGCTCGCGAATCGTTCTTGCCATACGAGCAAGGCCAACGCCAAACTGAGAAGATAATTGCTCCCCTACCGTACGTACACGACGATTTGATAAGTGATCAATATCATCAATCTCTGCTTTAGAGTTGATCAACTCAATTAAGTATTTTACAATAGTTATGATATCTTCTTTGGTAAGCACCTGCTTATCCATCGCGATATCAAGACCAAGTTTTTTATTCATTCGGTAACGTCCAACCTCACCAAGGTTGTATCGCTGATCTGAGAAGAACAACTTATTGATGATTCCACGAGCAGTTTCCTCATCGGGCGGCTCAGCGTTACGTAATTGTCTGTAGATATGTTCTACCGCTTCTTTTTCAGAGTTGGTAGGATCTTTCTGTAACGTATTATGGATGATGGCATAATCTGCAAGGTGATTATCTTCTTTATGAAGAAGAATCGTCTTACTTCCAGAATCCATGATTTCTTCAATGTGTTCTTTTTCAAGCACTGTATCACGGTCTAGAACGATTTCGTTACGTTCAATAGATACAACTTCTCCTGTATCTTCATCCACAAAGTCCTCATGCCATGTTTTTAGCACACGTGCTGCCAACTTACGCCCAAGGTATTTCTTTAAACCTGTTTTAGAAGCTTTTACCTCTTCAGCAAGGTCGAAGATCTCAAGGATATCCTTATCTCTTTCAAAACCAATGGCACGGAAAAGCGTAGTTACAGGTAATTTTTTCTTTCTATCGATATAAGCGTACATAACGCTGTTAATATCGGTAGCAAATTCAATCCATGATCCTTTAAAAGGAATCACACGAGCTGAATAAAGTTTCGTTCCATTTGCATGGAATGATTGTCCAAAGAAAACACCAGGCGAACGGTGTAACTGTGATACGACAACACGTTCTGCACCATTGATACAAAAAGTACCAGAAGGTGTCATGTACGGAATAGTACCTAAATACACATCCTGAACGATGGTTTCAAAATCTTCATGTTCCGGGTCTGTACAGTATAATTTTAGACGTGCTTTTAAAGGCACACTGTACGTAAGACCACGCTCGATACACTCTAAAAGTGAATATCTTGGTGGATCTACAAAATAATCTAAAAATTCTAATACGAACTGGTTGCGTGTATCGGTAATAGGGAAATTCTCTAAGAAGGTCTTATATAACCCTTCTTGACCTCTTTCGTCTGACTTGGTTTCCAGTTGGAAAAAATCCTGAAAGGATTTAATCTGGATGTCCAAAAAGTCCGGATAATCCGGCTTATTCTGTACAGAGGAAAAATTCAATCTTTCAGTTTGCGTTGCTGACATCTATGGACGGAATTTTAATTAAAATAATTGTTGTGCGCGTATACTCAAAATTGGTAACCTTTATATACGCAAAATGGTTTAGGTCTTTTCTCGCATGAGAAAGACCTAAACCTTAAGGTTTGAAGTTAAGTGAGCTTACTTAAGCTCAACCTCTGCTCCAGCTTCTTCTAACTGTGCTTTTAAAGCTTCAGCTTCGTCTTTACTTACACCTTCCTTAATTGGAGATGGTGCATTATCAACTAATTCTTTTGCGTCTTTAAGACCTGCTCCAGTTAATTCTTTTACCAGTTTTACAACTGCTAATTTAGAACCACCTGCTGCAGTAAGAATTACATCAAATTCAGACTTTTCTTCAGCGGCTTCACCACCACCTGCACCACCAGCAGCAACAGCTACAGCTGCAGCAGCAGGCTCAATGCCGTACTCATCTTTTAATATAGTAGCTAATTCATTAACCTCTTTTACGGTTAAGTTAACTAATTGTTCTGCGAAATCTTTTAAATCTGCCATTTTCTATCGTTTTTAATAATTGTATTTATATAATTTAATTAGTGCTAATATTGAATCCTTCTAACTCCTTATGGGAGACCTAGGACTATCCTTCTCTTTCTGAAAGGGTTTTAACTAAACCTGAAAGTGTATTTCCTCCACTCTTAAGTGCAGAAATAACATTCTTAGCAGGCGATTGTAATAATCCGATGATATCTCCAACAAGTTCTTCTTTAGACTTGATGTCTACAAGCATGTCTAGCTGGTTATCACCTACGTAAATTGCTTCTTCAATGAATGCTCCTTTTAACAAAGGCTTTTCAGATTTTTTTCTGAATTCTTTGATTACTTTAGCTGGCGCATTACTTGTTTCAGAAACCATCAAAGATGTATTTCCTTTTAAAACTTCAGTTAATTCACCAAAGTCCTTATCACAATTTTCCATTGCTTTTGAAAGCAATGTGTTCTTCACTACATTTAACTTTACTCCTGCTTTAAAACAAGCACGACGTAAGTTTGAAGTAGATCCTGCATCAAGCCCAGAGATGTCTGCTAGATAAATAGTAGCATTCTCTGTTAACTGTGCAGTTAAGTTATCTATTACTTCTGATTTTTCTTGTCTAGTCATAAGTGCTTGTTTTTACTGCTCAGTAAATCTTTTTGTGTCTATTTCTACTGAAGGGCTCATCGTGCTCGACATGAAGATACTTTTAATATAGACACCTTTAGCCGCTTGAGGCTTCAGTTTTACTAGTGTAGTTAATAATTCTCTTGCGTTTCCTGCAATCTTTTCAGCATCAAAAGACGCTTTTCCAACTGCTGCATGAACGATACCATTCTTTTCAACTTTAAAGTCGATTTTACCGGCCTTCACATCTGAAACTGCTTTAGCAACATCCATTGTTACCGTACCTGTCTTTGGGTTAGGCATTAATCCACGAGGTCCTAAAACCCGTCCTAATGGTCCTAATTTACCCATAACGCTAGGCATGGTTACAATAACGTCAACATCTGTCCAACCTCCTTTAATTTTATCGAGGTACTCATCTAAACCAACGTAATCTGCTCCGGCTTCTTTAGCTTCAGCTTCCTTGTCTGGAGTAACTAATGCTAATACCTTTACATCTTTACCTGTACCGTGAGGTAAGGTAACAACACCTCTTACCATTTGGTTTGCTTTACGTGGATCCACGTTAAGACGAACCGCCAGGTCAACAGAGGCATCAAAGTTTACTTTGGTGATTTCTTTTATTAAAGCAGAAGCTTCGGCAACAGTATAGGTTCTATCCTCTACCATTACGCGAGTTTCTTTTTGCTTTTTTGTTAATCTTGCCATTTTATAGATTCTTTTTCTTGATTAAAACGGTGCAGCACCTTTAACTTTCACACCCATTGATCTTGCTGTACCAGCTACCATTTTCATAGCAGACTCTACGGTAAACGCATTTAAATCGGGCATTTTGTCTTCTGCAATTGTTCGTACTTGATCCCAAGAGATAGTTGCTACCTTTTTGATGTGCGGCTCTCCAGACCCTTTTTTGGTCTTTGCAGCCTCAAGAATTTGTACCGCAGCAGGAGGTGTTTTAATAACAAAGTCAAAAGACTTGTCTTTATACACCGTAATCTGAACTGGTAATACTTTTCCTTGCTTATCTTGAGTTCTAGCATTAAACTGCTTACAAAACTCCATGATGTTTACACCGGCAGCACCTAAAGCTGGTCCAACTGGTGGAGACGGGTTAGCCGCTCCTCCACGAACTTGCAACTTTACTACTTTACCTACTTCTTTTGCCATTTTCTAAAATTTAATGCGGTTTTTTCTTGAGTGGAAGCCTAAGAAACAACCTATTATATAGCGTGTAACAATTATACTTTTTCAACTTGCATATAGCTTAGTTCTAATGGGGTTTTTCTTCCGAAAATTTTCACCATTACCTCCAGCTTACGCTTTTCTTCGTTAATCTTTTCTACTGTACCATTGAAGCCATTAAAAGGACCATCAATTACTTTTACAGTTTCTCCTATGATATAAGGAATGTTAATATTATCATCTTTTACAGAAAGCTCATCTACCTTACCTAACATTCTGTTTACTTCAGATTGTCTTAGTGGCACAGGATCTCCTCCTTTGGTTTCACCAAGGAAACCAATAACTCCATTAACAGATTTTATAATGTGTGGTATTTCTCCAGCTAAACTCGCTTGAATCATAATATATCCAGGAAAGAAAACACGCTCTTTGTTCACTTTCTTTCCGTTGCGAATCTGTATTACCTTTTCAGTAGGAACCAGGATTTGTTCAATATAATCCTCAAGATTTAAGCGCGTGATCTCAGATTCGATATACGCCTTAATCTTGTTTTCCTGCCCACTTACTGAACGGACAACATACCACTTTTTTGTACTTTTTGTTTCAGTCATGATTACGACTTAATCCATTTAAAATATTGCTCTATAATACCACTAAAAACAGTATCTACTCCCCAAACCGCTAATGCAAGAAGAACAGAAAACACAGCCACAATTACAGTTAACCTTTGCGCTTCTGGCCAAGGAGTCCATGTAACATGGTTTTTTAATTCGTTATAGGATTCTTTTATATAGTTTACCATTTGTACTGGTGTTTTATTTTTTTCTGAAGAAAACTTCTTCAATCTTGCACGGGTTGAGAGACTCGAACTCCCGACACCTGGTTTTGGAGACCAGTGCTCTACCAACTGAGCTAAACCCGTAATTGGGAATAAATTGCTCACAATGGAGCTACACCCGTAATAAAAGTCAAGGCGTTACGCTAAATAGCGCAACACCTTAACCTTATATCTATAAACTTAATTAGTCTAAAATTTCAGTCACCTGACCTGCACCAACTGTTCTACCTCCTTCACGGATTGCAAAACGAAGCCCGATGTTCATAGCGATTGGCTGGATAAGATCAACAGTAATTGTTAAGTTATCTCCAGGCATTACCATTTCAACACCATCTGGCAAGTTAATGTTTCCAGTTACGTCGGTTGTACGTACGTAAAACTGTGGACGATAGTTATTATGGAATGGAGTGTGACGTCCACCTTCTTCTTTTTTAAGAACGTACACCTCAGCTTTAAATTTAGCGTGAGGAGTTACAGAACCAGGCTTAGTGATTACCATACCTCTAGAGATTTGAGTTTTCTCAATACCTCTTAAAAGAATACCAGCGTTATCTCCAGCTTCACCTCTATCAAGGATCTGACGGAACATTTCAATACCAGTAATTGTAGAAGTCAATTTCTGAGCTCCCATACCAATAATTTCTACTGGGTCTCCAGTGTTTGCAATACCAGTCTCAATACGACCTGTTGCAACCGTACCACGTCCAGTAATAGAGAATACATCTTCGATTGGCATTAGGAAAGGCTTGTCAACTTCACGTGTTGGCTCTTCGATCCAGTTATCAACAGCTTCCATCAATTCTAAAACTGTATCAACCCACTTTTGCTCACCATTCAATGCTCCAAGTGCAGAACCAGCAATTACAGGTCCGTTATCTCCATCATACTCGTAGAAAGAAAGTAAATCTCTAATTTCCATCTCTACTAATTCAAGTAATTCTTCATCATCAACCATATCCACTTTATTCATGAATACAACAATACGAGGAATTCCTACCTGACGTCCAAGAAGGATGTGCTCACGTGTTTGTGGCATAGGACCATCTGTAGCAGCAACTACAAGAATAGCACCGTCCATTTGCGCAGCACCAGTAACCATGTTCTTTACGTAATCTGCGTGACCTGGACAGTCAACGTGTGCGTAGTGACGATTTGCAGTCTGGTATTCTACGTGTGAAGAGTTAATTGTAATACCTCTTTCTTTTTCTTCAGGAGCGTTATCGATTTGATCGAATGATCTAGCCTCTGAATAACCAGCATCAGCCATACATTTAGTAATAGCTGCTGTTAATGTTGTTTTACCGTGATCTACGTGTCCAATAGTACCAACATTTAAGTGTGGTTTCGAACGATCATATGTTGCTTTTGCCATTTTGTATTAATTTAATCTTAGTTATATAATAGTGTTAATCGTAATCTTTATTATTGAGCCAATGACGAGAATTGAACTCGTGACCTCTTCCTTACCAAGGAAACGCTCTACCCCTGAGCTACACCGGCGATTTTAAATGCAGGTTTCAAGTTTAAGGTTTTACTATTAAACTAAACTCAAACAGAGTTTTCGCCCAAGCTACTTCTATAACTTTGACGAGATACCCGTTTACGCGGGTATAAAATTGAGCGGGAGACCAGGTTCGAACTGGCGACATTCAGCTTGGAAGGCTGACGCTCTACCAACTGAGCTACTCCCGCTTATATTACTTTCAAAATTTCAAATTTTAAGGGTTGTTCCCTTAAAAATGCGTGCAAAGATACTGATTTAAAAGCTTTAAATCAAATTTAAAACAGCAATACTTTACTGTAAAGATTACTTCGCATTTACCAGGTGATCCTGGATTGGCGACCCAATCTTATTATTCAGTATCCTTTTCAAGAGGACCCTGAACAAACATTTTCTCGTGTCTTTACAAAAGCGAACTTTTGATATTTACTTAAAAAATGTTTGTGGGGAGAGCAGGATTCGAACCTGCGAAGACGTAGTCAGCAGATTTACAGTCTGCCCTCGTTGGCCGCTTGAGTATCTCCCCAAATGAAATTCAAAATTTCAATACCTCTTTTTACAGAGAACCTTGACTTTTCAAGGATTTTTAGAGCCGATGGAGGGACTCGAACCCACGACCTGCTGATTACAAATCAGCTGCTCTAGCCAGCTGAGCTACATCGGCTTTTCAACCCCTTTTTACACTGAAAATTTCCGCATAAAAAAGTCCGCTATTTCTAACGGACTGCAAATGTAGAGAATTTTTATTTTCTACAAAACAAATTTAAAAAAAAATGCAATAAAATTTCACTTTTTTTTCTGCTTCAAAAGGAGCTATAAATTTCTAGGGTGTGTGTTTCCGTAGACCTCTTTTAATTTTGCTATATTATTGTGGGTATATACCTGTGTGGAAGCCAGACTTGAATGCCCCAACAACTCTTTTACCGCATTGATGTCTGCACCTTCATTTAAAAGGTGGGTTGCAAAAGAATGCCTTAAAATATGAGGACTTCTTTTTATCTTTTCAGAAGCTATACTAAAATAACTATTGATTACCCTATACACGAGCGTCTCGTATATTTTAACTCCTTTTGAAGACAATAAAACATATTCTGGAGACTCAATCTTTTTTAAAGCAGAGCGCTCATTTATATATTCTTGATAGGTTTTTAGAACAGGTTTGAGTAACGGAATAATTCGCTCTTTGTTTCGCTTACCCAACACCTTTACCGTTTGCTGCGCAAGATCAATATCACTCAGTTTTAAGTTAACGAGTTCTGCACGTCGCATACCGGTCGCATAAAAAAGTTCTACAATCAATTTATTCCGAATGGCTTCAAAACCTTCAGTTTCGTGTAACAGCTCAATTACTTGTGCAATTTCTTTTTCTGAAAAAGGCACCTGCAATTTTTTGCTCGTCTTAAGAGATTTGTGTTTTGCCAACGGATTGACCTCAATTTGCTTCGTTTTCAGTAAGAATTTATAGTACGTTTTTAAAGAAGAAACTTTTCGGTTAACACTTCGGTTTGAAATACCTTCATCGACCAACGAAACAATCCAACTGCGAATAATACTATAATTAATTTCCGTAAGATTCAAAACGTCATAATCCTCTTTGGCAAAAGCAGCAAAATTTTCTAAATCCCTTTTATACGCCACAATAGTATGGGGAGAATATTTTTTCTCCAAGCTAAGGTAGTCTGTAAAAGCGATTAATGACATAGGTATGGTAACGCCTAAAAATACAATAATAATCTATAAAAAAAACCGCTAGATTTCTCTAACGGTTTTGTATAAATTAATAGGACTGAGATATCCACCTTCGTGGATACTAGATTTCTTCAGCGTCTCTAAGTCCTTGAATGTATTGTGCTTTTTGGATTTGCGCTCTGCGTGCTACAGATGGCTTAGTGAAAGCCTGTCTAGCTCTTAGCTGACGCATTGTTCCTGTACGATCAAATTTACGCTTAAATCTCTTTAGCGCTCTATCGATATTTTCTCCGTCTTTAACTGGTATAATTAACATAGTACGTAACCTCCTCTCTTTTGGACTGCAAAGATAAAAAATAGTTTTCAGTTAATTGTGGTTAGTTGTGAATTTTTTAGAAAAAACTTAAAATACTTATTGCTGAAACAACGAAGCTCTTTTACTTAGATCACGAATCAATTGTTCTTCTTCTTCACTCTCTAACAACACATTATAGCTTTCCCAGAATTCTTTATTATAAGGTCTCGGCTCAAAGATATTGTCATTCCAGTTTTTGTTGAGCGCTGCGGAAATTACAACAGGATCCTGAATGATCTCTGTAAATACGATCTCCTGAATCGTAAAATAAAACTGTTCGTCTTTTTCTTCTTGTGTCTGGTCTTTTGGTCGGTCTGAAGAACGGTCTCCAATATTTACCAGCTTTGGCGTTTCATAATAGATGTAACTTGGATACATCTTGCCCTCAAATTCTTTGTATGTGATGATCAACTTGTGATTTAACTGTGTTCCAAACAAACTTTTACTACGCCTTTTTTGTGCTTCGGAAGCAGCCACTAATTCATATTCTAACTTTTTAATAGCAAAATTATCCCAGTAAATATAGATCCAGCCTTGAGCTTCAAAACCTTCATTAAAAATGCCAGGAGTATTAAGCCCTACAAAATCTGAACTTTTTGAAATCTTTATTTTATACAATTTACGGTCGTTGTCCACTAAGATCGTATCTAACGAAAACTGATGTTTTTCCAGCATGTTCTTTCCGAAGAGCGCCGAAGTCCTGTTTGAATTCCGGACGAGATTTAATTTACCGTTAAATAAATTATCTAGTCCGTTGGTACGTTCATCATTCCATTTAATTGCCTTCACCAAAGAGCTTTTTTGAATCGTATCTCTTCGAAGTTGCCTGCTTTTTAAATCCAGATTTCGTTTGTTCTTTAAATACGAATAATAGGTAAACACACTGTCTACATCACGTAAATCATAGCTCTTTCGGTTTTCGTCCACGCTTATTTTTACATCGTTACTCTTTCCGTAGGCATAGCTAGAATCGTATAAGGTAATGGCACTTTCAATAAGCCATTTGTATTCATTCTTGTTTTTTTCTTTGTGTCGTAAAAATGCTTTCTGAATATACGCGCTGTCTGGAGCATTTCGTTCCAACCTTTCAAGTGCTCGTAGCACAATATCATTTCCTGTTTTAGGACGCGTATCTGCTACGATTAATATTTCGTCTAGTGAAGCAACATCTTCTTCCAAGTAAAGGTCCTGAGAAAAATCATAATCCTGAATTGCAGTCTTAAAACTTTTATAGCCAATAGATGAAATCACTAATGTATCATTTACATAGCGTTGCGGAATCTTAAGCGCGTACTTTCCGTCGGTATTACTCACCGTACCTACCGTAGAATTTTGAATGTAGATATTAGCACCAACGACTGGTTCAAATGTTGCAAAGTCTACAATTTTTCCTGTTATTTCAGTTTGTGCAACAGCCGTTAAGCTACCTACACTTATAAGAAATGCAAATAGTAATTTTATAACACTCGATTTTGACATAATATGTATTTTAATGTATCGCGTATGGATAGCATATAAGATGCCACATTTTCAGAATACTAACCTACGTCGCGGGCTTGTAGTTTTTACCATCAATCACCATCTTTGAGATAATTTCTCTTAATATCTCACTGGTTCCTCCGCCTATAGGTCCTAAACGACTATCCCGTAAGTTTCGTGCCATTGGATATTCTTCCATATAACCGTAACCACCTAAAAACTGAACACACTCATAGGCTACCTCATCGGCTACCTTCGTAGAAATAAGTTTTGACATGGTCGCTTCTTTTACGACATATTCTCCATCGTTAAGGCGTTTTGTAGTTACATAGTTAAACGTTTTACACACCTCAATTTCTGAAGCTAATTGTGCAACTCTATGTCTTAAAGCTTGAAATTTTGAAATCGATTTACCAAAGGCAATCCGATCTTTCATATATTGTATAGTGTACTCGAGCGCCCACTCACTTCGGGCATGAGCATTAATACCCATGATAAGACGTTCTAAAGCAAAATGCTGCATTATGTAGGGAAAGCCCATATTTTCTTCTCCCATCAAATTTTCAGCAGGAATTTCAACATCATCAAATGCTATTTCTCCAGTATCACTGGCCCTCCAGCCCAACTTATCCAGTTTGGTTGCAGACACTCCTTTGGCGTCTCTATCGATTACAAAAATGCTAATTCCTTTATTCCCCAACTCAGGAGCTGTCTTTGCAGCCACAATTAGATAGTCGCTATAGACACCGTTGGTAATAAACGTTTTTGAACCGTTAATAATATAGCTATCGCCTTTTTTTACAGCGGTAGTTCGCATTCCGCTTACATCACTTCCGCCAAAAGGTTCTGTAACACAAAGACAGCCTATCATTTCTCCCGTAATACTCGGAGCCAGATATTTTTTCTTTTGTGCATCGTTCCCTTCCTTATTAAGGTGTGTCATTGCCAAATACGCATGTGCCCACATCGCGGCTGCAAATCCGCCAGAATTGACACGTTGTAATTCTTCCAAAAAGATCACGGTGTAAAAAAGATCCAGATCCATCCCACCATAGGCTTCAGGGTAGTTAATCCCAAAGTATCCCATCTCCCCAAATTTCTCCCATATAAACCGTTCTATATGACCTGTCTCTTCCCATTTTTCAATGTGTGGAGCAACTTCCTTTTCAAGAAAATCTCTAAAACTCTTTCTAAAAAAATCGTGTTCTTCGGTAAAATACATAGGCTTAACTGTGCTTGGGATTATGGTTTGTCAAAGTGACAAATATAATTGAATTACCTCTAATTTAGAAGCCGTAAGCCCTTCTATTTTTTCTAATTCTGAAAAGTCGTGAATACGTTCCCGCAACTTTCGGAATTCCCAGATTTCCTTTGCCAGTTCAAATGAGATTCCTGGCACCGTTGCAATATCTGAAGCAGAAGCGGTGTTAATATTGATTTTATTGATCTTTTTTGGAGTCTTGACGGTAAACCAATTCAACGTTCGCTGTATGACATCGGGTCGCAATCCATACACATTTTGCAATTGCACATCATTACTAAAACCTCCGAGTTTGTCACGATAGGAAACAATACGCTTACTCAACGCTTCTCCTATGCCACTAACTTGCTGTAATTCTTCTTCTGTAGCTATATTCAGATCTATTTTTTCTGAAAAGGACTTCTCTTTGTCAAAATCAGTATAGCTATTCTTAATGTAGTTTGTTTTGGGTTTCGGATTCGTCACCCAATCTGGAAATTTAAATAGCGGACTAATTACCGCCAATACCGAATCTGAAACACCTGTGACTTTCTGAAAATCGGCAACCGAATTGATCCATTGGTCTTTGTCCCGAAACGCTTTCAGTCGATCAAATTCTGAAGGAGTCATTCCCAGGGTATAGGCTTTATGATCTGTAATGAAATTTGGATTAAACGGAAAGCGCTTCGGCTTCCGTTCTTCTATCGCTACCTTTTTTAACGAGTCTATTTCTTTCTGAAGGGTCACCACTTCTACTGAAGCAATATCGAGTGTTGCATTTTTTCCGAAGTCAACAAAATAATACGCACTAAGGCTTCCAGCTAATAGTACAATCCACAAGACAATCTCGGTACGTTGCTGTTTGTTAAATTGAAAAAAAGACTTCAGCTTACTCATTCTATAAAGATAGTAAACTTAATGCTAAGTACTTAGAAAAAAAATAATGATTCACGTCATTTCTAAATGAAAAGCTACGCTTTGATTGAGAAACCGTAAGGTTCGGCGTAGTCAAATCTCAGAATTTAATTTAAATACCTGTATGTGTGATTTCTCGTCGGGCTTTGCCCTCTGTCGAAATGACAAAAGTGTTTATGAAAGTCTAGAAACCAACTCCTCAAAACCAAGCGATTCCTGGTCTCCGGTTTTCATATTTTTAAGGGTAAATTTTTGGGATGTCATTTCACTGTCACCTGCCAATATCACAAACGGAATGTCACGCTTATCTGCATGTCCCATCTGTTTTCCCATTTTGGTATTGTCAGGATATAATTCGGCTGTAATTTGTTGAGCACGCAGTTTTTTAATCGCTTGCATGGCGTATAAGGATTCGGTATCGCCAAAATTGATAAAAAGCACCTTTGTCTTTGCTGAAACGGTTTCAGGGAATAACCCTAATTCTTCCAATACCAAATAAATTCTATCCAATCCGAAAGAGATTCCCACGCCGCTCATGTTTTTAAGTCCAAAGATTCCAGTAAGATCATCATAACGACCGCCACCGCCAATGCTTCCCATTGAAACTCCTTCTGGAGCCGCAACTTCAAAAATAGCACCAGTGTAGTAATTTAATCCGCGTGCTAAAGTCACGTCAATTTGTAAGCTTGCTGTTTGTAAGCCTAGAGTTTTGATATGGTTTGTAATAAAGGAAAGTTCTTCCACGCCTTGCAATCCAGTTTCGGAAGTTGCTAAAAGATTTTTTAGACTTTCTAATTGCGCTTCGGCTGTTCCTTTTAAGGAGAATAATGGCTGTAATTTTTGGATAGCACTTTCAGAAATACCTTTTGAAAGCATTTCGGTTTTAACTCCCTCTTCTCCTATCTTGTCAAGTTTATCAAGTGCCACAGTAAAATCTATAAGCTTGTCTTCGGCACCAATCGTTTTGGCAATCCCACTTAAAATTTTCCGGTTGTTGATCTTGATGGTGACTCCGTCAAGCTTCAAGGCAGTAAACACGGCATCGTATAGTTGCACAAATTCCACTTCCTGCCAAAGCGACGTACTTCCTACGACATCGGCATCACATTGGAAAAACTCTCTAAAACGCCCTTTTTGAGGCCTGTCTGCTCTCCACACAGGCTGAATTTGATAGCGTTTAAACGGAAACTCAATCTCATTTTGGTGTTGCACTACGTAGCGTGCAAAAGGAACTGTTAAGTCGTATCGAAGTGCTTTCTCTGAAATCTTAGGTGTTATCTTTCCGCTGTCCTTTTCTGTGTATAAAACGTCATCCACTTTCCGAAGAAAATCTCCACTATTTAAAATTTTAAAAATAAGACGGTCGCCTTCCTCTCCATATTTTCCCATGAGCGTATCGCTATTCTCAAAAGAAGGAGTTTCGATAGGCTGAAATCCGTACAATGTAAAATTCTCACGAATAGTATCCATGATATAGTTGCGTTTTACAACTTCGGCAGGAGAAAAATCACGAGTTCCTTTTGGGATAGAAGGTTTTTTTGACAAAATAAATAGACGTTAGGTTTCTTACTTAAATTTTATAAATTTCCAATTGGTATGCAAATATCTGTATTTTGTATGAAAGGGACTGCCCCATGAATAGACTTTACGGAAGTTTTTTTCAGAAATAATTAAACTCATAATTTTGTAACATATCCAACCAAGCATAGTCTAACGATAAACACCACTCAAAAAATGTTTAAACTTTTCCGTGAGAACGTACGTATTGCCTTAGACTCGATTAAAAGTCAGCTGCTTAGAACCATCCTAACCGTAATCATCATCGGTATTGGGATCTGGGCGCTGGTTGGAATTTTAAGTGCTGTAAAGGCTTTGGAAACCAACATCGCCGGAAATTTTGCTTCAATGGGTGCCAATACGTTTAGTTTACAACGCTATGAGTTTAATACCCAATCAAGGGGTCGTGGAGAACGGGAAAAGATCAATCCTATTATTAGCTACGATAATATACGTGAGTTTAAGGATACGTATGAGTTTCCGTTTACACAAACTTCTATTTCATTTACAGGAACAACCACTGCCGAAGTAAAGTTTGAAAGTGAAAAAACAGACCCTGAAGTTCAAGTGTACGGCGTAAACGAACATTATCTGGACAATAACGGAACCAAGGTTGATGATGGAAGGAATTTTACCTACTTTGATATTGAAAATAACAATAAAGTGTGCTTGATTGGCTCCGACTTTCTAAAAAGTTTGTTTAAAAATGACAATCCTATAGGCGCTACGATTAGCATTCGAGGATCCAAATTTAAGGTAATCGGAGTGCTAGAGTCAAAAGGTTCCACTTTTGGAAATAATCAGGATCTAAAGGTGTTAATACCCATACAAGTGGCCCGAGGTATTTTTACCCAACCTAACATCAACTACAACATAAGCGTTAAAGTTGACGATAAAGAGCAAATGCAGGCTGCGCAAGATGAAGCGATTATCACTTTCAGAAATATTAGACGGTTAAATCCTGTGGAAGAAAATGACTTCGGAATAGTACGTAGTGATGATTTGATCAATCAGATCGCCCAAATCAGCGGATTTCTACAAGCGGCCGCTTGGATCATTAGTATTATAACAATTTTAGGATCTTCGATTGCATTGATGAATATTATGTTGGTGTCTGTTTCTGAAAGAACTCGGGAAATTGGAGTACGAAAAGCATTGGGAGCGAAACGCTCTACCATTTCAACCCAGTTTTTTATAGAAACTGTAGTTATTGGTCAGTTTGGAAGTGTCTTGGGAATTATCCTCGGAATACTCACAGGATTTGCTTTTGCAAAGTTGTTCGATTTTGAATTCTCACTACCGTGGTCGGCAATGATCTGGGCAACCATTATAACCTTTATTGTCGCGGTAATTGCAGGTTCTTATCCGGCAACCAAAGCAGCAAAGCTCGATCCTATTGAAAGTTTGAGATACGAGTAAATCTGTTGTCTGTTGACGGTTGTCTGTTGTCTGTTGTCAGATTTAAATTTCAATTGATTTTACATCGTGACTACCCAACAAGCTTCTCAAAAAACTGAAACAGTTCTCCTTTGGTAATGATAGCGCCTTGCTGAATCAAACTAAAAATATCTGCGTTTTTGTCTGCTGAAAATTCTTTAGTTGCCTCAAAAAACTCAACCGAATCATTCATGTAATTTTGCTGTAGCCACTGGTAGCCCTCTGCTGTTGTTATGTCTTTTGATTCGTCCAGCACTTTGATAAGAATGAGTTGCATCGAAGTTTCTTCAATCTTAAAAAGGAATAGCTGCTGCGGTGCCAGGTTTTCAAGGTAAGTAGCTTTTTGAAGGACTCCTTCCCAAACCAGATCACTAAAAATATCCAATTCTTGTTCGGCAACTTCTGGTTGTTCCTTTTTTATCTTTTCCCACTCGTCTGCTGTGATAGATTGTGTGGCTAAAAAGGTAATGAACTCTTTGTGAAGTTCTTCAAATTGCTCTTTTGTAAGTCGTGTGTATTTCATAAACGAAAAATAAGTTTTAGCGTAAAAATTTTTCAGAATAAAAAAACCCTCCGATGCAATTGCAATGGAGGGTCTGTATTCTTAAAAGAAAGAATTATTTTGCTTCAGCAACTACATCGAATGTAAAATTTGAAATCACATCTCTGTGAAAACGAATGGTTGCTTCGTATTGTCCTGTACGCTTTATAGCTCCACCTGCAATACTAATGAATTTTTTCTCGATAGACACTCCTTCTTTCTCAAGAGCATCTGCAAGATCTGCATTGGTTACAGAACCAAATAATTTATCTCCTTCTCCAGTTTTAGCTGTAATTTTAAGATCTAAAATTGCATTGAGTTGCTCTGCTTGCGCTTGCGCATCTTCAATAACCTTTTTGTCTTTAAACGCACGTTGCTTTAACGTTTCTGCCAATACTTTTTTAGCAGAAGGTGTCGCTAATACTGCGTGCCCTTGTGGGATCAAGTAATTTCTTGCGTATCCATTTTTTACAGCCACTAAATCGTCTGCAAATCCTAAATGTTCTACGTCTCTTTTTAATATAACTTCCATAATCCTATCTGCTTTTTATTTTAATAAATCGGCCACATACGGCATTAAAGCCAAGTGACGCGCTCGTTTTACGGCAACTGCGACTTTACGTTGGTACTTTAAAGAAGTTCCAGTAAGTCTTCTTGGTAAAATTTTACCTTGCTCATTGATAAAACGCATTAAGAAATCAGCGTCTTTATAGTCTACATATTTTATTCCAGACTTCTTAAACATGCAATATTTCTTTGCTTTGGAAGTCTCAATATTAAGAGGAGTAAGATATCTAATCTCTCCGTCTTTTTTTCCTTTTGCTTGTTGTTGTAAAGTTGCCATGAATTATGCTGTTTTTTTGTTACGGTTTCTTCTCTTCTCTGCCCAAGCAATTGCATGCTTGTCTAAGGCTACTGTTAAATAGCGCATTACTCTTTCTTCACGTCTAAACGCAACTTCAAGTTCATTAATAGCGTCACCTTCTACAGTGTACTCAAACAAATGGTAAAAACCACTTTTTTTGTTTTGGATTGCATAGGCTAATTTTTTAAGCCCCCAATCTTCTTTGGATATCATCTTAGCACCTTTAGAAACAAGAATATCTTCAAATTTCTTTACTGTTTCCTTTATCTGATCTTCAGATAAAACGGGATTTAAGATGAAAACAGTTTCGTAATGATTCATAAAAATCGATTAAATTATTAAATAGTACTCTAGGCTTCGTGCCAAGAGCGTGCAAAAATACTATATTATTTCTAATTAACAAACACTAAATCTCATAGAATTTGATATTTTAAAATCTGCTATTTTTCCTACACAAACTAATAAAATGCACATTTTTTACCCTAAAAGTTAAAAAAAGTTGCAGTTCATCGATTATTTGACTATACTTGTCCTAACCAAATTTAATTGATGTGGATAAATCTATATTAAAATGTGCGATTGTAGATGATTCAACACTACAAAGACTTTCGATCGTAAAACTTATTGAAAACCATCCTTCTCTTTCGCTCTCGTCTGAGTATAATAATGCTATCGAAGCAAAGATGGGATTGGCCAATACTGAAATTGACTTAATTTTCCTCGATATTGAAATGCCCATACTTTCTGGGTTTGATCTTTTGGACGATTTGGTGAACAAGCCACAGATTATATTTGTAACTGGTAAGACCAAATATGCCTTTAAAGCATTTGATTATGATGCAGTAGATTATTTACGTAAACCTATCTCAAAAGAGCGTTTCTTAAATGCAGTTCATAAAGCCATTACCATCCACAAACTTAAAAATGAAGATAGCTTTGATGATGAAGATTTCATCTTTGTAAAAAGTAATCTAAAAAAACGAAAAGTTTTCCTAAACGAATTACGCTATATTGAAGCGCTTGGTGACTATGTTAAATTAGTAACAGACCATGACGCATTGGTAGTCCTTTCGACCATGAAGGCATTCGAAACTATTCTCCCAGAAGAACGATTTATGCGCATTCATAAATCTTACATTGTTAATCTTGATAAAGTTGAACGCTACAACAGTAAGGTGATTGAACTTGAAAATGAAGAGCTTCCGTTGAGTAGAAATCGGAAGGCAAAACTTATTGAAGCACTGGCTGCCAGCATGCGTAGCTAGTAATTATCTACGTCTACCACTACCCGAACGCTAGAAAATTCCTTAATTGCATCAAAGCTCCTTTGGACTTTTGTAATTATTTCTTTGGTTTTCGAAATAGATTGCTTCTTGGGGATTTTCACCAGAATATTGGTAATAAATTGATTGCGAATTCTCCCCACCGGAGGCTGTTCTGGCCCCAATACATTTTCATGAAGCTTTAATGCTAATGCCTGAGCGAACCAACGTGAAGATTTCTGCATCTTTTCAAAACCTCTGTCTTTAAACGTTATCTTAATTGTCCTGTAAAAAGGCGGATATTTATATTGGTACCGCTCTTCCATTTGCTGCTCGTACATTTCTTCATAATTATTTGTACTTACTTGTTGTAATATTTGATGATACGGATTAAACGTCTGAATTAACACCTTACCTCTTTTCTTTGTCCTACCCGCCCTTCCTGAAACCTGTTGCAACAACTGGAAGCTACGCTCGTGCGCCCTAAAATCGGGGAAGTTTAATAAATTATCTGCATTCATTACTCCCACCAGGCTAATGTTACGAAAATCAAGTCCCTTAGCCAACATCTGTGTTCCTACTAGAATATCAATCTCCTCATTTTCTAACTTCTCAATTAATTTTGCATACGCATGCTTTCCTTTGGTAGTATCCTGATCCATTCTGGCAATAGCATGCTTTGGAAATAACGATTTCAATTCGGTTTCAATCTGTTCGGTTCCAAAACCTTTAGTATCCAGAGTGTTACTCCCGCAAGCCATACAGTCCTGCAACATTGCCATATGATATCCACAATAGTGACAACGCAGTTCTTTTTTATATTGATGATACGTTAAACTAACATCACAATTAGGACATTGAGGCGCTACGCCGCAGGTTGTACATTCTACAATAGGAGAAAAACCGCGCCGATTTTGAAACAAAATAATTTGTTCCTTATTTTCCAATGTCTCATTTATTTCTTCCAGGAGTCGCTCACTAAAATGACCCTTCATACGTTTTTTTCGATGCGCTTCCTTAATATCTACCAATTCAATTGCTGGCATCAATACATTGCCAAAACGTTTTTTTAACTCGACCCAACCAAACTTAGCTGTCTTTGCGTTGTGATAACTTTCCAGCGAAGGCGTGGCCGAACCCATCAAGGTTTTTGCTTTGTGAAAATTTGCCAGTACAACTCCAGCATCCCTCGCATGGTAGCGCGGCGCCGGATTATACTGCTTAAAAGAACCTTCATGTTCTTCGTCTATTATAATCAGCCCTAAGTCCTTGAATGGCAAAAACATAGAAGAACGTGCGCCGATAATCACTTGAGCTTTGGATTTATTATCCAACACATTATTCCAGACCTCTACTCGTTCATTGACCGAATATTTGGAGTGATAGACCGAAACTTTATCGGCAAAATAATACTGAAGCCGAGTAATAAGTTGTGTAGTCAATGCTATTTCAGGAAGCATGTACAATACTTGTTTTCCTGTTTTTATCACTTCGGAAATAAGACGCACATAGATTTCTGTTTTCCCGCTAGATGTAACACCATGTAACAAGGTCACATCGTGCGTTACAAAGCTTTCTTTTATTTCTGAAAATGCGTGTTCCTGTGCTTCATTTAAGGTTTTTATTTCTGAAGCTGAATCACCTGAATATTGCACTCTGTCTTTTTGAATATAGTACTCTTCCAGAATATCTTTCTCTAGCAATGCTTTAATTACTGAAGCTGTTGTATCGCTTCGCTTCTGAAGCTTTACCGACTCCACACCTTTTTTCTCCTGAGCCGACATCATAAAAAGTGTCATAAGCACTTCTTTTTGTTTGGGTGCCCGGGATAGACTATCCAATAACGTTCGTAAGTTTTCTTCTGTGTGATAGGGAGCCTTCAGCTTAAGGTAGCGTTTCAGTTTGGGTTTGTATTGATCATTTACCTCTTCATGAACAGCAATCACTTTCTTGTTCAGTAACCCATCCAATACTTTTACCACATTGGAGCGATCCAAGATGTTTCGGATATCATTAATATGCAACATGGATTGATGCTGCAAGGCTTCAAAGACCAGAAATTCCTCATCTGTAAAGTTGGTTTCGTCCACTTCACTTTCCGAAGCAAGCGAAATAATGGTTTCACTTTCCAATAAAAATGCACTGGGCAAAGCAGCTCGTATAATTTCGCCAAGCGTACACATATAATAATTTGCGAGCCATTCCCAATGCTTGATCTGAATTTCTGTAATTACAGGTGTTTCATCCAGGATTTGATCAATGGATTTGGTTTCGTATGCCGGCGGATTGTTATTATAAATACTGTAGATAATACCGGTGTAGATTTTTGACTTTCCAAAAGGAACGGCTACCCGCATTCCCTGTCGTAAAAAACCAGCTTCATCTTTATTTACCTGATAGGTAAAGGTCTGCTTAAGAGGAATAGGCAATATGACGTCGATGAAATAGATAGTATTTTGGTATGTTAGATGGTTAGATGGCTAGTATGTTAGTATGTTAGATGGTTAGTATGTTAGAATATGGCCATTACATATTCTCTCACTTCTCACTTCTCACTTCTCACTTCTCACTTCTCACTTCTCACTTCTCACTTCTCACTTCTCACTTCTCACTTCTCACTTCTCACTTCTCACTTCTCACTTCTCACTTCTCACTTCTCACTTAATGAAAGTAAAAATAAAAAAGGCCACTCAATAAATGAGCAGCCTTGTTATATACTTATAAACAGGTTTCTATTTAACTCGATACCAATATTGTGTCCTTCCTAACAGTGAAAATCCTATATAGCCTCTCACCTTCAGTTTATCTTTGGACGCCAATTGTATGTAACTTTTATACTCCTTCCCATTTTCAGGATCCAGAATGGTTCCTCCATTGTATTCGTCTCCATCTTTTTCCAGTCCGCGTAAAAAAGTAAGACCTACAATAGGTTTATCTTTATCCTTTCCGGTACATGCGATACATTTAGCATCTTTAGGAGCATCGGGATCAAGGATTTCGATAATTTTGCCGTAGGCTTTTCCATCTTTTTCATAGATTTCAATAATCGACTTGGCTTCGCCAGTTACATCATCTACCGTTTTCCAAGAACCAAATACATCTTGTGACTGTACAGTAAGGAAACTAATAAGGAATGTAAAAGTTAATAGAAACTTCATCTTATTTACCTAACATTGCTTTTTTAAGCTTGCTGTCTGCAGGATCGTTTCCTAACCAGATCCCAAATAATGCTTTTTTAAAAGCCATTCCTTTAATGGTCCCTAATTCTTTACCGTTTTTGTAAGATACTACTCCTTTCCCTTTTTGGTGCGTAATGTCAAAGGTATCGCCTTCAACGATTTCATCTTTAAACAATCCCATAAATGACTTAATTTCGGAAGCGATCATAGAGGTATTTCCACCTGTAGAAGCATCAAAACCTTCGGTTACTGCTTCACTCATTGCGTCACTTGAAACGAAGCTGGAAGTAATTACGAGACGAATGGCCATGTTCTCATCTGAATTCATAATACTTTTAGCATCGCTTGACTTGGTTGCTAGATATAATCCACCAGAATATAGTTTTAATACCATGGCTTTTTTACGAATACCAGCTCCATTTAAAGCTAAGTCCTGCCCGCCATAGTTCAATGTGTTAGGTAATGTTACTTCACCTACCTGTGTTTGTGCAAAAGACATATTCATGGTAACTAAAGCGATGATTAATACTGCTAATTTTTTCATTTTTTTAATTTTAAGTGTTGATTTAATTTAGTGTTTCCTGTTACTCAGGTTTATTTTTATCTCTTAATCGTTGCATGGAAATATTAAGTTCAAATCCCAACAACAATAAGTTCGAATTTATCCAAATATATAACATCATAATTAATATTGCTCCTAGTGACCCATACAACTCGTTATAATTCGAAAAATTATCAATGTATATACCAAATAAATAGGTAGTAACTAAAAACAAAAATGTTGTAATTGCTGCTCCTATGGAGAAGAAACGTGATTTTTTACTTTCCTTCGTACCAAAATAATAGAGCGTTGCAATAATGATGTACACCATGATGACAAAGACCGTGATCTGCAAGGCGGATATCAAAAATAAATCATTAGAAACAAAATTTCTTCCTTTTAATTCACTTATTAAATACTCACCATACAAGATAACCCCAACCGTAATTAACAACAACAGTGCCAAAACAATAGACACTAGTAACGCGATAGCATATTGCCTAAAAAAATTTCGATTCATAGTCACATGAAACGAATATTCAAACGAGCTAAAAATAGAATTTACTCCGTTGGCGGCAAGGAATAGTGATAAGAAAAAAACAAAGGACAATAAACCACCTCTTGGGTTTACCGCAATATCTGCAATAATGGGATAAAATAGTTCGCTAGTTTGGGAGGGTAACAGATTTTCCATAAATACCAAAAAGCGGGTCTGAAAGCCATCTACTTTAATTAATGGAATGAGATTCAGAATAAATAGCAAAAAAGGAAATAACGCTACAAAAAAGCTATAGGCAATAGAACTGGCTCTGGTAGAAAAAGTCCCTTTTATAAGTCCCGTTCCATAAATATCCATTAAATGATACAAGGAAAGACCATAAGTACCAGGGATAATGATGTTTTTACTGATTGCGACTGCCTTTTCTCCTACACGATCCACGGTAGCAAGAAACTTTCTTACAACTTTATATTTGTGTTCTTTATGCTCCTCTTCTGGCATTAAACAGCTTTTAAACTTAAGTCCATATTGTAAACCGAATGAGTGAGTGCTCCGCTACTTATAAAATCCACACCACACTCTGCATAATG
The DNA here is from genome assembly GCF_042664795.1 of Jejudonia soesokkakensis. NCBI lineage: Bacteria > Pseudomonadati > Bacteroidota > Flavobacteriia > Flavobacteriales > Flavobacteriaceae > Jejudonia > Jejudonia soesokkakensis. The sequence goes on along the minus strand of NZ_JBHTBN010000001.1, from coordinate 939,578 downwards.
CCTGGCAGTTTCTAAAGTTATTCCGCCACTCGATTCGGTTAGACAGGTATCACCAATAAGAGCTACTGCTTTTTTGGTATCTTCATAATTAAAATTATCTATCAAAATCCGGTACACCCCTTCATTCTCAAGTATCTCTTTAATTTCGTCGAGATTTCTGGCTTCTACAATTATTTTTAGTCCAAGTGAATTTTCATCTAAATATTGCTGCGTTTGAGCAATTGCTTTGGTAATTCCGCCACAAAAATCAATATGATTATCTTTTAACATGATCATGTCATATAGCGCAAAACGGTGGTTTTCTCCGCCTCCTATTTTTACAGCCCATTTTTCTAAAGCACGAATTCCAGGAGTCGTTTTTCGAGTATCTAAAATTTGTGTTTTGGTTCCTTCCAGTAATTTTACATACTGATTTGTCTTTGTAGCAATCGCACTCATACGCTGCATAGCATTGAGTACAAGGCGTTCACTTTTTAAAATTGATTGTGACAAACCTGACACATAAAAGCATATATCTCCGTATGCAACGGTAGCCCCATCCTCTATTTTTACATCAACTTCAAGCCCTGGATCCACAAATTCGAACACACGCTTTGCAAATTCAATTCCAGCAATAACTCCTTTATCTTTTACCAGAAGTTTTGCTGTGCCTCTTGCATCTTCTGGAATACACGCTAATGAACTGTGGTCTCCATCCCCTACATCTTCACGAATTGCATTCGCAATAATTCCGTCTATCTCTCTGTTAAATTGTTTTTTTGAAATCATACTTGACAATTTTTAGCTAAGTTATAAAAAGTACCGCAGTATGCATCGGCAGCACAGAGTATTTTATAGCATTGAAATCTATACTTCTGAAAATACCGCGACAACTATTGTTATATTTGAAATATGAAAATCACACTTATCGCCATAGGAAAAACAGATGATAAAAAGCTGATGGCTTTAACTGAAATGTATATCAAACGTCTCCAGCATTATGTCTCCTTTTCTTTTGAAATCATTCCTGATATAAAAAATGTAAAGAATCTAAGCGAAGCACAGCAAAAAATAGCCGAAGGTGAAGCCATATTAAAAAACCTTCAGCCAAGTGATCAACTTATTTTATTAGATGAAAAAGGAAAATCTCACTCTTCTGTTAGTTTTAGTGATTTTCTTCAGAAAAAAATGAATAGCGGACTTAAAAATCTGGTATTTGTAATTGGCGGACCTTACGGATTTAGTGACGATATCTATGCACGTGCTCATGGTAAAATTTCACTTTCGGCCATGACATTTTCGCATCAAATGGTTCGTTTATTTTTTGTGGAACAACTCTACCGCGCCTTTACAATTTTACGCAACGAGCCGTATCATCATCGCTAAAACATTCCGAAGTCAATACAATTACATAAGACAGTCGACTCCATCTGCTACCATGTGAAGCAATAAACCCAAGGCAACTAACCTAAAGGGTTTAAAAAAAAGTAATACTACATAGCATCCAATCGCCCCATACGAATGGAATAGATGAAATCCAACGCTACATCTATTGGGGTCAAATACAGGATCTGCAAATAAGTGGTCTGCATCGACCACCATCATAGCGATCATGATCAAAAAGGCTTTTTTCCAGTATGTTTTGTAAAATAACAATGCTACTCCCAACGGAAGGAGAAGATGTAATCCATAATGAATAACGGTTTGCCACACAGCTTACTGAAGTCTAAAAAATCGTTTCATCCATTGCAACTTACTTTCAGAATAAGGTGCATATTTAATTGGCAGTTCCAGCCAGGTAGGCTTATCCAAAATACTTTTATAATGCGTAAAACAATCAAAGCCCGATTTTCCATGGTAGGCTCCTATCCCGCTTTTTCCTACACCACCAAAAGGCAATTTAGGATTGGTTATATGCATCACAGCTTCATTAATAGCCCCTCCACCAAAAGAAATCTGAGTTAAAATTTTTTTCTTTATGTTTTTATCCCCTGTAAATACATAGCATGACAAGGGTTTAGAAAGTTGATTAACCTCATGAATCGCAGCATCTATATTAGTATAGGAGATTACAGGAAGTATAGGCCCAAAGATTTCTTCCTGCATCACAGCATCGTTAAAAGTTACATCTTTCATTAAAGTAGGCTGAAAGTACCTAGTTTTTTTATCTACCTCACCACCAAAATAAATTTTCTCTTTAACCAGCATTTTTTCCAACCGTTCCAGATTATCGTCATTAATGATTTGAAGGTAGTTATCATGCTCAAACGCATATTTGGCATTGAGAATTTCCTGTTTCGCCAATTCTAAAAACTTTTGCTCAACAGCCTTATCTATCATCACATAATCGGGAGCAATGCAGGTCTGACCCGCATTTAAAAATTTTGCCCAAATCATACGCTTTGCTGTAATCTTCAAATTGGCATCTTTGGTAACAAACGCAGGACTCTTACCGCCCAATTCTAACGTAACAGGAGTTAAATTTTCGGCAGCTGCTTTATAGACAATTTTTCCTACTTTGGTACTTCCAGTAAAGAATATTTTATCAAATTTTTGTCGAAGTAACTCAGTCGTTTCTTCCACTCCTCCTTGAACTACATGAAAATAAGATGACGAAAAATTAGCATTAATAATATCTGCCATGACTTGAGCTGTACGGCTTGGCAGTTCACTAGGTTTTAGCACTACGGTATTCCCTGCCGCAATAGCTGCAACAGCTGGAGCTAATGAAAGTTGATACGGATAGTTCCATGCCCCAATAATAAGACACACGCCTAATGGTTCGGGGAGTATGTAACTGGATGCGGGAAAATTAGGTAGATTGGTCGGGACTTTTTTCTTGCGGGCCCAAAGATGCAAATTTCGCTTTGCATCCTTGATATCATGATACAACAAAGCCAATTCTGTCACATAATTTTCAAATGCAGATTTTTTAAAATCGGCATAAATAGCTTCATTTAACTTGTCTTCATTACTTTTTAGAAGAAATTCAAGTTTGTTGAGTTGCTCAATTCTAAATCGCAACTCTTTAGTTGTGTGCGAATTAAAATAATCACGTTGTTGGGTAATCAATGCTTTCATAGTAGGGCTGAAGAAAAGAGACTAAAGATACTATTTTGTAAGGATTTTCTTGCTGAAAATTTATAGAAGTACTTTTAGCCTTTCTTTCTGTTGAGCACTTTGTACTCTTCATAGCATTCACTAATCGCATCTAATATCTGAAGATCATTGGCCGAGCGTATAAAATCTTCGGAATAACTACACTTATTTAAAATTTCATCAATATCAACTTTCTCTAACTGAAGCACCGCCATCAACGTTTCCCTGTCAAACTTAGATTGTAATAAGTTTCGAATCGCATCATCTTCTTTCATCTTCCGAAGCTTCCGCATTTGTTTGGGTCGCTTTCCGAAGACATTATATAGAAAATCGGCCGGATTAAAAATCGCTCCCAGCACTTTGGTGATGGCTCCTGGCTGCTGATTTCCACCTTCGTATCCAGAACTCAGTCCAGAAATTCGGTATCGATAATTATCATATATGGGAATAATCTTTGCATCCACCTCCACATAGCCTGTAAGCTGAACGGGGCGTACCACAACCTCCTCAAGTGCAATACTCAACTCCGTCATCTTAATTTTGATTTCCCCATATTTAATCCAGTCGTTATTTACACGAACTCGCAATGATTTAAATCCTAAGTATGAAAAATACAAGGTATCATTTACAGCAGCACGTATTTTAAACGAACCATCTTTATTGGTTGAAGCTCCCTGTACACTGTTTAAGTTTACAATGTTAACATTCTCCAGCGGAAGGTCATTAGCGTCATTCAAAACTTTTCCTTCAATAAAAGGAGGCTGCGCAATGGATTCCTGTGCAAAAGCTTGGAAAGCCATCACTAAAAAGAATAAGAAAACAACTAATTTTTTCATTTATATCACAAATATACTATGAATAGACGTGAATTTCGTGCCAAAGTTTCAAACCTCCAGGAATAAATTTAAAATACTTGAATCATTTCTTGTCATCCATCAATTAGTACCGATTGACAAATTTAGCTTCGTCTGCGTCTGCCACCAGTACCGCTAGAAGGTTTATCGCTGCGTCTTCTGCTCTTACCTTTAAATTGTCCACTTCCAGAATCACTACCAGACTTACTGCGTTTTTTAAATCCGCTACCTCCACGATCTCCGCCACCAGAATTTCTTCCTCCGCTGCGTCTTCCGCCTCGGCTATCATCGTTACGTCTTCCACGACCCCGACCTTTGTCGCGACCACGACCTTTTCCGCCGCCATCGGTAGAAACCTCTGCATTTACATTACGACCATCTAATTTAAAATCGGCAAAAGCATTCAGCACTAAATCTTTGTGTTTTTCATCTACATTAAAAAATGAAAAACTATCCTTGACATCTACTTTATACACCTCATCTTTTCCAAGGTTTAAAAGATCCCGCAAGAAATCCTTCAAGCTCATCCACGTAAAGTCATCTTTATTCCCCACATTTAGGAAAAATCGCGTACTTCCAGTATCGTCACTATAATCACGATCTGGTCCGGCATCCTGATTAATATCTTTTGCCTTATTATAGTAGTTATAAAACCGTGTAAATTCTACAGAGAAAAATTTCTTGATCAGTTCTTCTTTCGAAAAACCTTCCAGCGCTTCGTTGATTTTAGGTAAATAGACATCAATATCATGATTGATCTCAGTCTCTTTAATATTATTTGTAAGATGCATGAGCTGCTTTTCACAAATCTCCATTCCTGAAGGAACTTCTTTTTTCACAAAAGACTTTTGGATCTTTTTCTCAATACTCTTTATTTTTCTTATTTCACTCTTGGTAACAATCACCATGGAGATTCCATTTTTACCAGCCCGGCCTGTTCGTCCGCTTCGGTGTGTATAGGTCTCTATCTCGTCTGGCAATTGATAATTGATCACGTGTGTAATATCATCAACGTCAATCCCACGGGCAGCCACATCGGTAGCCACAAGCATCTGAATTTGACGATTTCTGAATTGCTTCATCACGATGTCACGCTGATTCTGACTCAAATCTCCGTGAATGGCTCCTGCATTGTAACCGTCTGCAATTAGCATTTCTGCAACTTTCTGTGTGTCGCGTTTTGTTCTGCAAAATACAACCGAAAAAATTTCTGGATTGGCATCTGCCAAACGTTTTAAAGCAGGATAGCGGTCTCTACCAGAAACAACAAAGTACTCATGCTCCACATTTTCTGACCCTACATTCTTAGATCCTACAGTTACTTCTAGCGGATTATGCATGAATTTTTTGGCGATCGTAGACACTTCCTTTGGCATCGTTGCACTAAATAACCAGGTGCTTTTATCTTCTGGAGAATGAGAAAGAATTTCTGTAATATCTTCATAAAAGCCCATATTTAGCATTTCGTCTGCTTCATCTAGGACACAATACTCAATTTTAGAAATGTCGATCATACGACGGCTAATCATATCCTTCATCCGCCCTGGTGTCGCTACAATAACCTGCGCGCCTTTTTTAATCTGGCGTGCTTGATCTGTGATACTCGCGCCTCCATAGATAGCAACTACGTTTAATCCTTTCTTGTACTTTCCGTAGGCCTGCATTTCATTTGTGATCTGCATACATAATTCACGAGTAGGAGATAGAATTAACCCTTGTGTGGTACGGCTATCAATATCAATTTTTTGCAGCATTGGAAAACCAAATGCGGCGGTTTTCCCAGTCCCTGTTTGCGCTAAGGCAACAAGATCTTGGTCTTTTTCTAATAATAATGGAATGGCTTGTTCTTGAACTTCACTTGGGGTTTCAAAACCCATGTCTGTAATGGCCTGGAGCAATTGCTCGTCTAGACCTAGTGCTTTAAATGCGGTCATTGTATCTTATAAATATATGTTTAGTGTGCTATGAGAAGCGAATACATATACCTACGAACTCCACTTTGCACTACCTCACCCTGAGGATTTTTATTCTGGAAACTTTCATTTCCCAATTTCAAGGTGCAAAAGTACTGCTAATTAGTAGTATAAACACTACAAAACAAGTATTATTTATGGCTTTATGAAAACTTTGTGAAGATAGTCTCTAATTACGGCGCCATTGAGCGGTTGCTTCAAAGACATGCTGCATTATTTTTTTATCCTCTTCGGAAAATACAACACTTCGCCTTGCCATGACAATTTCTGCCACTTCAAAAGCCCGCTTCGTCGCATAAGTCGTCATTCCTTGCGCTCCCCCCCAACTGAAACTAGGTATAAAATTTCGTGGATATCCGCTTCCGAAGATATTAGCACTCACCCCTACCACTGTCCCAGTATTAAACATGGTATTAATCCCACACTTACTGTGATCGCCCATCATCAAACCACAAAAGGTCAAGCCCGTTTTTGCAAATTTTTCGGTCTCATAATCCCAAAGGCGCACTTCGGTATAGTTATTTTTAAGATTAGAGTTATTCGTATCTGCGCCCAGATTACACCATTCGCCCAAAACCGCATTCCCAAGGAATCCATCATGCCCCTTATTTGAATATCCAAAAATAACCGAATTATTGAGTTCTCCGCCAACTTTGCTATACGGTCCTATGGTACATCCCGTATAGATCTTGGCATTCATCTTTACTGTAGCACCTTCACACAAGGCAAAAGGACCACGTATCATTGAGCCTTCCATAATTTCAGCATTTTTCCCAATATAAATTGGTCCCTCGGTCGCATTTAGACTACACAAAGGAAGTTTGGCACCTTCTTCAATAAAAATGTTTTCTTTACTGAAAGCTACGGCCATTTCTGGAATAGGCTGCGAAGTCCGATCTTTAGTAATCATTTCAAAATCCCGCTTAATAGCTTGGTGGTTCTTACTGAAGATATCCCATGTGTGTTCTATTCGGAGGACATCATCATAGGTATATTGTACGATATTATAGGTATCAAAATCGACTTCTTGCCCTTCAGAGGTAAAAAAAGCAATTGGTTCCTCATTATAAAACACTGCCTGATTTTCTTCCAGCCCCTTAACAATTTTTGCTAAATTTTCTGAAGGCAAAAAAGAAGCATTGATCAAAATATTTTGGTCTAATTCGACCATGGGCCATTTTTCACTTAAATAATCCTCGGTCACTGTTGTAGTGGTAAATCCGAGTATATGTTCCCATTTTTCTCTTATTGTCATAATTCCTATACGGATATCTGCAACAGGTCTTGTAAACGTAAAAGGTAGTAATTGGTTACGAACAGAGCCGTCAAAGAGAATGTAGTTCATGCGTTGGAGTTATGAGTTTCTATTTATAAAGGTAAAGATAAGAAACTTGAAAAATAAAAAAGCCTTTGATTTCTCAAAGGCTTTTACACTATTATATAGAGGATGCTTATTCGCTATCCTTTGCTTCTTCTTTTGCCGCTGCAGGCTTCTTAAATTTTGCGTACTTGTTTTTGAACTTATCAATACGACCAGCAGTGTCAATTAGCTTAGACTTACCAGTATAAAAAGGATGTGAAGTTCTTGAAATTTCCATTTTCACTAAAGGATATTCAACACCATCAACTTCGATAGTTTCCTTTGTATTTGCTGTTGACTTAGTTAAAAACACATCTTCGTTTGACATATCTTTAAAAGCAACTATTCTGTAATTTTCCGGATGGATATCTTTTTTCATCTTCTTTCTTTTAAAAAACTTCTCAATTTTGAGTTTGCAAATTTAAGAATTAATACGAAACCAACAATACATTCGTATTATTTTTTTCTAAATTTAAATTTGTGCTATTCTATCGCTTCTCTTTTCAGTTTAATGGCATCTAGGTATCTTTTTAATTGCTTCTTCACCACAGGGAATAAGAAGAATAGACCTATCATATTAGGGAATACCATCGCAAAGATCATAGCGTCAGAGAAGTCCCATATCGACTTCATACTCGCTGCTGCTCCAATAACAACAAATGTTAAAAATAATAACTTATAGGTAAGATCTGCGATTCTCCCTCTTCCGAAGAGAAATTTCCACGATTGTAATCCGTAATACGACCATGAGATCATTGTAGATACTGCGAATAGAACAACGGCTATTGTTAAGAAGACATCAGAATACGGAATATACTGTGCAAAAGCTTCAGAAGTAATTCCTGCCCCTTCAAAAGAAACGCCATCGATAAATACCGCTCCGCTTCCATCACCACCATATTCAAAGAAACCTCCAAAATTAAAGATAATGATTACCAAGGCTGTCATGGTACAAATTACTACAGTATCGATAAATGGCTCTAACAATGCTACCAATCCTTCACTTGCAGAATATTTTGTTTTTACAGCAGAGTGTGCAATCGATGCAGATCCTGCTCCAGCTTCATTTGAGAATGCCGCTCTTTTAAATCCGACCAACAATACGCCAATTAATCCTCCTACCCCTATCGCAGTTGGGTTAAATGCTTCAGTCACGATAAGGCTTATGGCATCGTCGATTAAACTAAAGTTGCTAAAGATGATGAATAAACAACATACAATATATAAAACCGCCATTAAGGGTACTACTTTTTCTGTTACCGAAGCAATTCGCTTGATACCACCAATAATGATAATACCTACTAATATTGCCAATACTACTCCAACAATAGCTCCTGCAGCCGTACTTTCCCAATTAAACATTTCCTTAATGACAATAGTTGCCTGATTCGATTGAGCTGCGTTTCCACCTCCAAAAGAACCTCCAATACAGAAAATTGCAAACAAGACCGCTGCAATTTTTCCAAGCCATTTAAACCCTCTTTCTTTAAGACCTTTACTTAAATAATACATAGGACCTCCATAAATCGTCCCGTCTTCTCCTACATCTCTATACTGAACTCCTAATGTACACTCTACAAATTTTGTAGACATACCAAGCAATCCACAGACGATCATCCAGAATGTTGCTCCCGGACCTCCTAACGCAATCGCCAAGGCTACCCCTGCAATATTTCCGTTTCCAACTGTTCCCGAAACAGCTGTAGCCAATGCCTGGAAGTGACTTACTTCTCCATCACTACTTTCATCCCTAATGGTATCTCTAATGTCTCCATCTACTGCTAGTTCATCTACGGTTTCAAGATGTTTGTCAATACTGTCTACTTTATTGATATCAACTCCTTGTGCGATACCTCCTTCTCCATACAGTTCTTTAGCACCAAATTTTTCAATATCCTCATATTTTCCTCTAACTGTATTGATTGCCTTTCCGAAGAAACGAATGTTTGGAAATCCAAAATATATAGTAAAAAATAATGCACTTCCCACTAATAATATGATAATGAACGGCCATCCTTCTGCAACTTCAAAAAAGATAACACTAGAAAAGAAATCTGAAATGGGCGCAAATGCCTGATCGATCTTTTGGTCTAAACCAACTTCTTCAGTTTCTTGTGCAAATGTTAGTAAAGGAGTTAATGTGATAAAAAGAGAAAGAAGAAATTTCTTCATAATTTTGGTATTAGTGAAACGTTGTTTTTTACAGCGAAGCAAGATGCTAAAAAAAAGTGCTAATTCAAATTTTTAGGCGTTAAATTGTTAACGTTTACTTAAACCTGATAAAAATCCTTCAGCTTTTCTATCTGATTTGAACGCCCAATTAATATTAGCTTAGAACCTTTTTTCAAGATCAAAGAAGGTTCTGGGTTTACAATATACTCTCCATTAGGCCTTTTATACCCTATAATAGAACACCCAGTATTTTTTCGCACATCCAGATCCATAATAGCTTGTTCTTGTCCGTTTTTACAGATTTTCTCAAAAGGAACTTGTTCCACGTTGATACTATCATTTTCTCCTGAAACTGATAAGTTATCAAGAAACTCCACCAGATCTGGAACAACTACAAGTGACGCCATATGATCCCCACCTATCTTGTCTGGCATGATCACATTATTCGCACCTGCCAGTTTTAATTTTTTATAGCTCGTTTCTTCTGTAGCACGACTTATGATTTTTAATTCTGAATTAATCTGACGAGCAGAAAGGACAATAAATAGATTGTCAGCATCGCTTGGCAAGGCACAAATCAAAGCACTCGCTCGCTCAACCCCTGCCTCTTTCAAAATATCATCTTCACTCGCATTTCCTTCTACAAAAAGCATTTCTTCACTCATAAACCGATCTACGACCTCGTGATCTTTTTCAATAATGACAAATGGCTCATTGTAATCCAATAATTTTTCGACGGCTTGCTTCCCATTGCGACCGTATCCACATACAATAACATGATTCTTCATATTTGCTATTCTTTTATAAACTCGCTTTTCTCTTAAATTTCCAATATTATTTTTCTGAAGAATATATTCAGTAACCACACTAATAGCATATCCAACTATAAAAATACTGGACACAATTAAAATTGAAGTAAATAATTTATCGCCAGCATCCAAAGGCTGTACTTCTCCATAACCAACAGTAGTAATGGTAATGACCGTCATATAAATAGCATCTACCCACGAATAATTGGAAAGAAATCGAAATCCCATGACCCCTGCCAACACGACAAAGAGAAGGAGTGAAAGGGCTAGATATATTTTTTTCTGAAAAAAATGTCTCATAGATCAAATACCGAAGTGCGTTTTGTATATACCAGATCTTTTAACCGAAGCCAGAACGCTAACGTTAAATAGATTGCAAATCCAACACCTAATGTTGCAAATGACACATAGATAAAAAACAACCGAACACTCTTTGCCCGCATTCCCAAACGATCTGCCAAACGAGAGCTTACATAAAAGCCTCGCTTTTCAAAGTAGTGCCGTATTTTATATACAAACTGTAACATTACTGCAAAATACAGCTTTTTTTGTAAGCCTTTTTAAAATGCTACAATGCATTTTTAATATGCATATAATGATGCATACTATGCCACGCATACATACAAGCAAGTTCTTTTAAAGTAAATACATGCTTGGTTTGTGGGTGTATAAAAGTTTTATTCCATTCTTCTTTTCCAAAGCCTTCAAGCATTTGCACAATTTTTTGATGCAGTACCTCGATGTGAGTCAATGACCATGCAATGGGTGTGACTTTCGCATCCTCGAGTTCAGCCCAATCTTTTTCCTGATAGGCTTTTATCGTGGGGTTCTCTTCAGTCAATGCCCATTTAAATCGAGAATAACTATGATGATGACTATCGGCTAGATGATGTACCACTTGACGAATGGTCCAACCTCCTGGTCGGTAAGGGGTATCTAACGTTTCTTTTGGCAAATTTGCAACCAGCGCTCTTAATTGCTGCGGAAACAGTTTCAGAATGGAGATTGCTTCGTCAACAACAGCTTGATTGTATCGTTGAGGAGCCTTAAAAGGTCCTATTGGGTATTGTAAGTGTTCTATGTTCATAGCACGAAACTAAAAAACGCTATCCAAAGAGACAGCGTTTTTAAACTTTTTCTATAAACAGGTTATGAACGATTATTTCACACCTACCAATTCTACGTCAAAAATAAGGGTAGCATTTGGAGGGATAACGCCTCCTGCTCCTTGTGCACCGTAAGCCAAATCGCTAGGAATCACAAAACGTGCTTTATCACCAACGTTTAGCAATAAAATTCCTTCGTCCCATCCCGCAATGACATGTCCCATCCCAACAGGAAAATCAATTGGATTGCCTCGCTTGTAAGAAGAGTCAAATACTCCTCCATCGGCAAACATACCTTTATAATGTACAGAAACTGTTTGGCCTTTCTCTGGACTTACTCCGTCCCCTTTTTGAATGATCTGATAATGTAACCCACTTGCAGTTTTTTCAAAACCAGCTGTTAGCTCTGCCATAGCGGCTTCTTGCTCTTTCTTAGCTGCAGCTTCTCGTTCTTTTTTAGCTCCCGTAAACTGACGAAAACTTTCAACAGCATTCCATTGTTTCGCTTCATCACCTACGCGAACAATCTCAACTTTCTTCATACTGTCTCCTTGTGCAATGGTGTCCACCACATCCTGACCTTCAACCACATGACCAAACACAGTGTGTTTATTATCTAACCAATCTGTAGGCACATGAGTGATAAAAAACTGACTTCCATTAGTTCCAGGACCTGCATTAGCCATAGAAAATACTCCTGGCTTGTCATGCTTTAATTCTGGATGAAATTCATCATCAAATTTATATCCTGGGCCTCCTGCTCCGGTTCCAGCAGGATCACCTCCCTGTACCATAAAGTCTGGTATGACTCTATGAAATTTCAATCCGTCGTAGTAAGGGGTTCCTTGTGGTTTTGCTTCATTTTCAAGATTTCCTTCAGCTAAGGCTACGAAGTTACCTACCGTACCTGGTGTTCTTTTGTAGGTTAATTTTCCTAAAATTTCACCTTTTTCTGTCGTGATTTTTGCGTATATTCCGTCTTCCATTATATTATTTTTTGAAGGTGCAAAGGTACAAGATGCCTTGACATTACACAATGAAGCACCTATAAAATTTAGAAATTATGACCCTACAAAAAGCATGTAGAATTTTCAGTATGATAGCAATCCCTTTACTGTTATTGGGGTGTAAGAATGCTGAAAAAAACAATACCAAACTATTGATTGAAGAGGTTTCGGATGCTTCAGAAAAAAACTGCATAAATACGATTATCAATACGGATGCAACTCTTGGTAAAATCCGCAATGAAGCTCCTAGATTACTTTCACTTTCAGAAGCTATTGACAATTATATCTTTGGAATAGAGGCCATGGACTTTAAAAATTGTCCTGGCGCTTTTGAAGCAGCATTTTTAGATCATAAAGAAGCTTGGGCGGCTATAAAAGAAGTTACAGATAAGTACCCGCAGCTTCGCGGCGAAATGCACGACTTATTTGACCAATTAGAGAAAACAGAGAACGGAGAACGTTTTAAAGAATTGCTTGCCGACATCTGGAGTACGTGGGAAAAAGTGGAGCGGGCGATGTCGCAGTTTTAGTTTCCTACTTCACTAATAAACTTGATACGGTAGAGCCGCAGTTCTTCGGTATCGTAATCCCCATCAAATTCTTCCATAGCCAGTTCTATGGAATCACTTTCGGCTTCCAGAAAATACTCATGAATTTCTTCCTGTTGGTCTTCGTCTAGCAAATCGTCTATCCAATAATTGATATTGAGTTTAGTTCCGCTATAGACAATAGCCTCCATCTCTTTAATTAATTCGGGAATCTCCAATCCTTTTGAATTGGCTATCGTATCTAAAGGTAATTTTCTATCTACATTCTGAATGATATACAATTTAATCGCACTATTTGAACCTGTAGATTTGACCACAAAATCGTCTGGGCGCATGATGTCATTTTCTTCAACATAGTCATTGATTAGTGTTAAGAAGGATGTTCCGTATTTTTTTGCTTTTCCCTCTCCTACCCCATGAACGTTAGAAAGTTCTTCCATTGTAATAGGATACTTCAACGCCATATCTTCCAAGGATGGATCCTGAAAAATTACAAAAGGAGGTAAATTAAGCTTGTCTGCAACTTTCTTACGCTCTGCTTTTAATAATCGAAACAGATTTTCGTCTGCCGTTGCATTTCCTCCTTTTTGAGCGACAACAATCGTATCATCTGTAGTCGTATTATACACATGATCTTCGGTCATCATAAAAGAGCTGGGCTGTTTCAGAAATTCTCGTCCGCGCTTAGTCAACTTTACCACACCATAACTTTCAATGTCTTTTTTAACATATCCTGCTACGAGCAACTGACGTAACAATGCCATCCAGTAAGCATCGTCATTTCCAGAACCTATTCCGAAGAAATCCTGAGTGTCAGTACGATGCGACTTAATCATTGCATTTACCTTTCCTATTAACACGTTTACTACTTCTTTTGACTTGTACTGTTCATTTGTTTTTTGTAGAACTGAAAGTAATTTTACCACATCCTCTTTGGCTTCATGCTTCTGTTTTGGGTTGCGCATATTATCATCCATATCGCCTCCTTCTCCAGTCTCATTGTCAAATTCTTCTCCAAAATAATGCAGGATGAACTTTCGGCGGGAGATAGAAGTTTCAGCAAAAGCGACCACTTCCTGTAAAAGTGCATAGCCAATTTCCTGTTCGGCAACAGGTTTGCCGCTCATAAATTTTTCGAGTTTCTCTATATCTTTATACCCATAAAAGGCAAGGCAATGTCCTTCGCCCCCATCGCGTCCAGCGCGACCCGTTTCCTGATAATAACTTTCAATACTTTTAGGAATATCATTATGAATTACAAATCGTACGTCTGGCTTATCGATTCCCATCCCAAAAGCAATCGTTGCAACTACGACATCTGCATCTTCTTTTAAAAACATATCCTGATGTTTCACCCGTGTTTTTGCGTCTAGCCCGGCATGATACGGAATCGCTTTAATACCATTAACCTGTAAGATCTGTGCTAATTCTTCCACCCGCTTTCGGCTTAAACAATAGATAATACCACTTTTCCCTTCATTCTTTTTTACAAAACGGGTGATATCACTATCGACATTCTTGGTTTTAGGACGGATTTCGTAGTATAAATTAGGACGATTAAAAGATGCCTTAAAGGTATTGGCATCCTGCATCGACAAATTTTTAAGAATATCCTCTTGTACTTTTGGAGTCGCTGTAGCAGTAAGTCCTATGATAGGAATATTATCGCCTATACGCTGAATAATGTTTTTTAAGTTTCGGTATTCGGGTCTAAAATCATGTCCCCATTCGCTAATGCAATGAGCTTCGTCTATCGCTACAAATGAAATGGTTTGTTGCTGAAGAAATTCTACATAAGCGTCTTTTGTTAATGATTCTGGAGCGACATAGAGTAATTTGGTAATACCATTGGTAATATCAGACATTACTTGTTTGACTTCAGTTTTGTTGAGGGAAGAGTTAAGGACATGGGCAATCCCATCATCTGAAGAAATAGCGCGCAACGCATCTACCTGATTTTTCATTAAAGCAATAAGTGGAGATACTACAATGGCAGTTCCTTCTTTTATAAGTGCCGGAAGCTGATAACATAGAGATTTACCACCCCCCGTAGGCATAATAACAAAGGTGTTATTCCCTTGTAAAATGCTTTGTATGACTTCTTCCTGAAGTCCTTTGAATTTACTAAATCCAAAATATTTTTTAAGTGCTGCGTATAAATCTGTCTGCGTCACCCTTATTTTTTTACTGCATTATAATGAAAGAATTTTATTCTAAAGAACACATAAAATTAAAATTGTGTATGCAGGGGAACAATTGTAATTTTGCAACCAAACTATCAAACGAACATCTGGCTCATTGTTGCCAGATTTTAACAGTAAGGTTTGTATTCGCTATCTAAATATAGTAATTAATTAGACAGTCACAAACTTTCAAAAGCCATAAATTTTGAACAATCAAGATAGAATCATTTCAGTTGCCAGAAAAACCATTGAAACCGAAAGCAATGCTATTGCGAATTTGGCAACCTTGGTGGATGCAGAATTTTCAGAAGCAGTACAATATATTTTTAATTCTGAAGGTCGGGTCATCGTAACAGGTATTGGCAAAAGTGCCAATATCGCCACTAAGATTGTGGCTACCCTTAATTCTACCGGTACCCCTGCTATTTTTATGCATGCAGCAGATGCTATCCATGGTGATCTAGGGACGATTCAGAAAAATGATAGTGTAATTTGCATTTCAAAAAGTGGAAACACCCCTGAAATTAAAGTGTTAGTGCCACTCATCAAAGCGATTGGAAATAAATTAATCGCAATAACTTCCAACAAAGAGTCATTTCTTGGGCAGCGAGCCGATTTTGTGTTACATGCCTATGCCGAAAAAGAAGCCTGCCCTAATAATCTTGCTCCTACAACCAGTACCACGGCTCAATTAGTGATTGGGGATGCACTGGCAATGTGTTTGTTGGATTTACGCGGATTTTCAAGTAAAGATTTCGCAAAGTTTCATCCAGGAGGGTCTCTTGGAAAAAAATTATACCTACGGGTAAGCGACCTTACTGCGCTTAATGAAAAACCAAGTGTACATCCTGATACCGACGTAAAAAAAGTTATTGTAGAAATTTCTGAAAAAATGTTGGGCGTGACAGCCGTAGTTGAAAATGACAGCATTGTTGGGATCATTACCGACGGAGATTTGCGTAGAATGCTTACCAAAGAAGATAATTTTCAAGGATTAACTGCAAAAGACATTATGAGCAGTAATCCTAAAAAAATTAATAATGATGCAATGGCCATCGAAGCCATGCAATTAATGGATGATAACGGCATCACTCAAATCCTTGCTGAAGAAAACGGAAAGTATTGTGGCGTAGTACATATCCACAACCTTACCAAAGAAGGAATTATTTAACCTAAGAACACAACAACCGACAACCGACAACCCACAACCGATAACCCACAACCGATAACCGATAACCGACAACCCACAACCGATAACCGACAACCCACAACCGATAACCGATAACCGATAACCGATAACCAACAAAATGTCTAGACGAAAAAAAATAGTGGACGCTGCCAAAGAGATGTCTTTTTTAGATCATCTTGAGGAACTGCGTTGGCATTTAATTCGGGCAACTATTGCAGTTGTGATTATTGGAGTGGCAGCCTTTATTGCAAAGTCGTTTATATTCGACACACTTCTTATGGGGCCGGCAAGTGCAGATTTCCCAACCTACCAGTTACTTTGCAGAGCTGCGACATATCTAGGATTTGAAGATAGTTTTTGCTTTAATGAATTACCTTTCAGAATACAAAGCAGAACTCCTGCCGGGCAGTTTTCGGCACACATCTGGACGTCTATCACTGCCGGATTTATTATTGCATTCCCTTATATTCTCTGGGAGTTCTGGAAATTTGTAAGTCCAGGTCTTAAAAGTAACGAACGCAGAACCAGTAGAGGGTTTATTTTTATCGCTTCGTTCCTGTTTTTTATTGGAGTTTTATTTGGGTATTATGTAGTAACGCCTTTGTCAATCAACTTCCTAGGTAGTTATCAGGTGAGTGAAAAAGTATTTAACGATTTTGACCTAAGTAGCTATATTGGCTTAATAAGGGCTTCGGTACTTGCCAGCGGATTGATCTTTGAACTGCCTATCATTATCTACTTCTTAACAAAGATTGGCATTGTCACACCCGACATATTACGAAAATACAGAAAGTTTGCTTTGGTTGGAGTGTTAATACTTTCAGCAGTGATAACCCCACCCGATATCGCGAGCCAGGTTATTGTTGCTGTACCAGTGATTATCTTATATGAGATAAGTATTTTTATTTCAAAAGCAGTAGTTAGAAATCAAAAAAGAGCAGAACGCAAACGACAAAAAGAAATGCAGCGCTCCAAATACTAGTATATGAAAGAAAACATCGTTGAAGAGTTTAATGCCTATCGTTCTAAAATGAATGACAAGCTATTGGCAGATAATAATAAAATTATCAAACGTATTTTTAACCTGGATACCAATGCCTTTGCTGAAGGTGCACTCCCAAAAAAAACTAAAGAATTACTAGGATTAGGCAACAGTATGGTACTTCGATGTGATGACTGTGTGCGCTACCACTTAGAGGCTTGTTTTAAACTTGGCATTTCAAAAGAAGAAGTCGTTGAAGCATTAAGTGTGTCTTTGCTTATTGGAGGTACTATTGTGATTCCACATTTAAGACGTGCTTATGAGTATTGGGAAGCGTTAGAAAACAACTAATTTTAGCTTCGGAAAATTTAGCCGTACATTTATCGTTTAAGAATTGCCGATACAAATTTCGAATCAATTTAAAGGTTTCCGCTTGCGCGGAAAGAACACATGAAACTAAAAGCTGAAAATCTTGTAAAATCCTATAAGGGCAGAAAAGTCGTTAAAGGAATCACTGTGGAAGTAAATCAGGGAGAGATCGTAGGTTTATTAGGGCCAAATGGTGCTGGGAAGACAACTTCATTTTATATGATTGTAGGACTGATAAAGCCTAACGGAGGAAATATCTTTTTAGAAGGCACCGAAATCACTAAATATCCTATGTACAAACGTGCTCAAAACGGAATTGGATATTTGGCTCAGGAAGCTTCGGTTTTTAGAAAATTAAGTGTTGAGGATAATATCTTGAGTGTATTGCAGCTTACCAAGCTTTCAAAAAAAGAGCAGCAACGAAAAACAGACCAGCTTATTGAAGAATTTGGTTTAGGGCATATCCGAAAAAGCAGAGGTGATCTGTTAAGTGGTGGTGAACGCCGTAGAACCGAAATCGCCAGAGCACTAGCCACCGATCCTCATTTTATTTTATTGGATGAACCTTTTGCCGGAGTAGATCCTGTAGCGGTAGAAGACATTCAGCGGATTGTTGCTCAATTAAAAAATAAGAACATTGGGATTCTTATAACCGATCATAATGTACAGGAAACACTGGCTATTACAGATAGAACGTATCTGATGTTTGAAGGAAGTATTCTTAAACATGGAGAACCAGAAGAACTGGCTGCAGACGAAATGGTGCGTAAAGTATATCTGGGACAAAATTTTGAGCTTCGAAAAAAGAAATTGAATTTTTAGTTTGGTAGATATCACAAAAGCCAAGATTCTGAATAACACCCCTAAAGTCCCCTCAAGGGGACAATTTATTTAGTGTTATTTTAACTCGAAGCATTCGTTTTTAAATTCCTACTTTTTAAAAAGTATCTAATTGTATAAAATTGCTTAATATTTAGCTGTCCCTTGAGATGACAATTTGCTCGGCAACAATTTTACTCAATGAATGTGAAAATCTGCTACATATAATACGTCGAATTGTATATTACAGTTTAATACTTGGACTGTCCCCTTGAGATGACAATTTGCTCGGCAACAATTTTACTCAATGAATGTGAAAATCTGCTACACATAATACGTCGAATTGTATATTACAGTTTAATACTTGGACTGTCCCCTTGAGATGACAATTTGCTCGGCAACAATTTTACTCAATGAATGTGAAAATCTGCTACACATAATACGTCGAATTGTATATTACAGTTTAATACTTGGACTGTCCCCTTGAGATGACAATTTGCTCGGCAACAATTTTACTCAATGAATGTGAAAATCTGCTACATATAATACGTCGAATTGTATATTACAGTTTAATACTTGGACTGTCCCCTTGAGGGGACTTTAGGGGTGTATGATAACAATATACATCCCCTTTTAACGACCTCTCATTATTTATAAAATTGCCAATCCACAACACTCAAACGATTCACGATTCACGTTTCACAATTCACTATATAAAAAAAACAGGCCTCAAAACGAAACCTGCTCTTTACTTTTTATCTTTTATCTTTTATCTTTTATCTTCTAGCTTCTAGCTTCTAGCTACTAGCTTCTAGCAAAACTAACTCTCCTTCAACGATTTCATATCGATCACAAAACGATACTTCACATCATTATCCTTCACTCGAGTGTAAGCAGTATTAATTTCTTCGATGTCGATCATCTCCACATCACTTACAATATCATGTTCTCCACAGAAATCTAGCATTTCCTGAGTTTCTTTGATACCGCCAATTAACGAACCTGCCAATCGCTTACGCTTCAGCACCAGACCTCCACCATGAATAGGATCTAGAGGTTCTATGGCACCCACCAAAACCATCGTGGCATCTCGTTTCAGCAAATTGATATACGGATTGGTATCATGACCCACCGGAATGGTATTCAGCAGAAAATCAAAGGAGTTAGCATGCTTTTCCATTTCTTCTTCATTTTTGGAAATCAGCACCTCATCGGCTCCTAATTTTTTAGCATCTTCAGCTTTTCCGGGAGATGTAGTGATCATGACCACATGAGCGCCCATGGCATGCGCAAACTTAATTCCCATATGCCCAAGACCGCCTAATCCAATAACACCTACTTTATCACCTTTCTTTACATCCCATTGCCGTAATGGAGAATAGGTGGTAATTCCAGCACATAATAAAGGGGCAACAGCTTTTTCATCTAGATTCTCTGGTATGGTTAATACGAATTTCTGATTAACTACAATACTTTCAGAATAGCCTCCAAAAGTATGTCCGCCCAAATGCTTGTCCTCTCCATTGTAGGTCATTGTTGCGCCATTTTCACAGTACTGCTCCAAATCTTCCTTACAACTAGCGCACGTTTGGCAGGAATCGACCATACAACCCACTCCAACTAAGTCTCCTTTTTTAAAATCCTTTACATTGTCTCCAACACGTGTAACACGACCAATAATTTCATGACCAGGAACTACGGGATACATTGCCCCTCCCCAATCATTTTGCACAGTATGAATATCACTATGACACACCCCGCAGTAGGTAATCTCAATAGCTACATCATCTTTGGTGGTTTCTCTTCTTTCAATTTCGATCTGGGATAAATCACCAGATTCTTTTTTGGCTGCGTATGCTTTTACTTCACTCATATCTCTTGCCCGTTTAGACGGTTTTCTATTTAATTAATGTTGATTTTTCTTAAAGATAGTTTAAACAAAAGGAAATAGTAACCAATGGCGAAGATTTTACCAATAGATTAACAGAGGGTAAAGAAGTATGTTAAAAAAAAACAGACAAAAAAAGCTTCTCGTTTCGCTTTCCACATTCACGTTTCACATCTTACTTTTCACCTTTCACGACTCACGTTTCACGACTCACTTCTCCAGAACAACGATATCAGAATATAAAGTAGGATGATAACAGGTATCGCCACAAAATGAAGTAAAAAAAGCAATACCAAACAGAGAAATAAGAATATATACCGAACAGCATTTTCTTTAAATCCCCAGGTTTTAAATTTTAAGCCGAACAGGGGTAACTCCGCATTTAATAGGATGCAACTTAGTATTGTGAGCCCTGAAAGAAACCAAGGGTTGAGTATGATAGTTTCGGCTGTTTCAGAATATTGAAAATGCAGTATGAGTGGCAAACTAAAAAGAAGCAGAGTATTTGCAGGGGTTGGCAAGCCAATAAAACTGGAAGTCTGACGCGTATCTACATTAAATTTTGCCAATCGGTATGCCGAAGCAACCGTGACTAATAAACCTGTAAATGGAATGTAATTGTAGAAACTTTGATTCCAGGAGCTTTCAGAAAAAAGAGCTGTAATCTCCATAGGGCCTCCTGTTAGGGCTTCAGAAAATAACTGAACCAACACAATTCCTGGCGCTACTCCACTAGTAACCATATCTGCCAGGCTATCGAGTTGCAGTCCAACATCGCTATGTGCCTTCAGAAGACGCGCTGCTAATCCGTCAAAAAAATCAAAGAAAATTCCGAGGAAAACAAATACAGAGGCCGTCACCAAGTCGCCCCCAATGGCAAAAAAAACAGCAATACACCCACACATTAAATTGAGAGAAGTAATTAGGTTTGGAATCTGTTTCAATAGCATACGAATTTTATAACGTTAGGAAGAATATGTATTAAAATATCAAATCTATGTAAAAATAGCGAAGTATTTCCGTCCAAAGGCTATATTACACAATATGTCCTTTAAATTATAGTTTACTATTCTGTAAAATAGTGAGATATTTGCGCAAATTTTTAAGCTTGAAGAAGAACCTTTTTATCCTGTTTTTAACCATTTCAACGGTAGTCTCTGCACAGACTACACGAAAATATTCTAATGAATTTATGAATATTGGAGTCGATGCAGCTTCTTTTGGGATGGCAAATGCAGTGGTAGCCTCTACTTCCAATGTGAATTCTGGGTATTGGAATCCTGCCGGTCTGGTACATCTTGAAGACAATCAGTTGTCATTAATGCACGCCTCCTATTTTGCAAATATCGCTAACTATGATTATGCAGCCTTTGCAATGCCGCTGGATGACCAAAGTGCGGTGGCCTTGTCGGTCATCCGATTTGGAGTGGATGACATTTTAAACACCACTCAGCTAATCGACGAACAGGGGAATATTGACTATAACAGAATTCGGTTATTTTCAACAGCAGATTATGGCGTTACCTTTTCGTATGCACGGGCCTTACCGCTCGACGGATTAAATTTTGGGGTGAATGCTAAAGTAATACGACGTATCATTGGTGACTTTGCATCTTCTTGGGGCTTTGGACTTGATGCGGGAATTCAGTTTGAAGCGGGGAATGATTTAAAATTCGGATTGATGGCGCGTGATATTACCACTACCTTTAATGCCTGGAGTATTGACGAAGCTAAGTTTGCAGACATTCAGGGAGCGGTAGAAGATCAAAATCAGGATTTACCAGAAACCACAGAAATTACCATCCCGAAGCTACAATTAGGGGTTTCAAAAAAGTTTGTCTTCCATTATGATTTTTCATTGCTAACCGAAGTGGACCTCAACGTTCGGTTTGCCGAAACCAATGATATTTTTTCTTCAGGTTTTGCGAGTATCACGCCTTCTGGCGGATTCGAATTTGGGTATATCGATATGGTCTATGTGCGTGCTGGGGTAGGGAATTTTCAAAACATTCGGCAACTCGACGGTAGTGAATCGGTAGGTTTTCAGCCTAACTTAGGAGTAGGGTTTAAGTATAAAGGCATTCAGGTAGATTATGCCTTGACAGACATTGGCGACCAGAGTGCCGCCCTCTATTCAAATGTATTCTCTCTGACCTTGGATTGGGATATATTTAGATAAATGGTTAATAATACTATTTCTTATAATTATTAATTAGTGACATCTGTCAACCCATAACATAAAACTGTCAACAAACAACTTGTCTCACATCTCACCTTTCACGAATCATTTTTCATGTTTCACGAATCACGTTTCATGATTCTAACACTTTCAATTACACCCCTAAAGTCCCCTCAAGGGGACAATACCATAATAAAGCTTCTCTCATTCTTGCAATAAAAAAAATTTGATAATTGTGAAATTATTCGTAGAGATTATAAATTCATCTTAAAATAAAGTGTCCCCTTGAGGGGACTTTAGGGGTGTTTTACTATTTTTACGGAAAAATTTATATAACTCCTTGTGTTCAAAAAATTACTTCCTCTTTTTTGTTTCTTTCTTCTGAATACCACACTATACGCTCAGTACATTCCTATCTCTGAAGATTCCGAAATTAGTATTTTAACCGTAGGGCCTGGAGAGGCGTTATATGACAAATTTGGACACAGTGCTTTTCGGGTTAAAGACAACACCCTAGGATATGATATTGTGTATAATTATGGCACCTACGATTTTGAAACCCCAAATTTCTACACCAAGTTTGCTCAGGGAAAATTATTATATGAGTTAAGCTTTTATAACTATGAACAGTTTCTGGCAAGTTATAAAAGGCAAAACAGGTGGATCAAAGAGCAAGTTTTAGAGCTCTCACTTTCAGATAAAGAAGCGGTTTTTAACTTCCTTCAGAACAACGCCAAAGACGAAAACAAGGCCTATAAATACGATTTCTTTTTTGATAATTGTGCCACCCGAATGCGAGATGTGCTAAAAGAAGTGTTGGGTGACCGATTGCAATACAACGATTCATTTGTGGAAGAGCAATACACCTTTCGGGAACTGATTCAAAAAAATGTGCATTGTAACAGTTGGGGAAGTCTTGGTATGGATGTAGCAACGGGTGCTGTCACCGACAGGGATGCAACGGCATGGCAATATCAGTTTCTACCCAACTATGTGTATCAAGCTGCTACAACTGCAACTCTTGATGCAAATGGCAAAACACAACCGTTGGTTAAGGAAACTAATTTTCTTTTTAAAAACAATCCGGTAACCCATAGAAGCAACTATCTGTTGAGTCCATTATTTATCTTTAGTGTGATTTCCATATGGGTACTTTGGATCACATTTAGAGATTTAAAAAGAGAAACACGTAGCAGATTTTTGGATGCGGGACTACTTTTTATAACGGGTGTTGTAGGAATTATTTTGGCACTACTTTGGTTTGCAACAGATCATTCGGCTACGGCCAATAATTATAATCTATTGTGGGCATTTCCATTTTCGATTTTAGTCACAGCCGCAATTGCCAAACGCAACCCAAAAGCATGGGTATCCCGATATATTATATTTCTATTATTGTTATTCCTCCTATTGACCATCCACTGGATCACAGGCGTACAAGAATTTGCTATTGGTCTTCTACCACTGTTTATGGCGTTAGCGATTCGCTATATTTATGTAGTGTATTATCTGAAAAGAAAAACCAGCTTAGTAGTGAGTAGAAAGTAGAAATATAACGTACTGCTAACTGAGACTGTAAACTGAAGACTTATCACGTTTCACGATTCACCTCTCACATTTGAAAGCTCACGTCTCACGCTTATCACTTCCAGCTTCCAACTTCACGCTTCACTCTTCACACTTCCAACTTCCAGCTTCCCACTTTATCGTCTCACGCTTCACGTCTCACCATTCACGATTCACATCTCACGCTTCACCCTACTGCCCCCTATAAAAAATAATCGTACTCAGTGTCTTGATCACAATACTAATATCCAGAAAAAGCCGTCGGTGTTTAATGTAGTAGAGGTCGTACTGAAGCTTCTCCAACGCATCAGCATCTGTCGTACCATACGAAGCATTTACTTGCGCCCAGCCAGTAACACCAGGCTTTACCAGATGACGCACTTCGTAAAAAGGAATCTTTTTCGAAAGTTCTTCTACAAACACAGGACGTTCAGGACGCGGTCCTATCACACTCATATCGCCTTTGATTACATTGATAAACTGCGGAATTTCATCAAACCTCGTTTTCCGAAGAAAACTTCCAAATCGGGTGACTCGAACATCCTCTTTTTCTGCAAACTGAGCACCGTGTTTTTCGGCATCGACGATCATCGATCTCAGTTTATAGATTCGGAAAGGCATTCCATTTTTCCCAACACGTATTTGCGAATAGAATAACGGACCTCTATTGGCAAATAAATTACCTACCATGACCAAAGGAAAGATCAGTAATCCAAAGGCCAACCCAAGAACAGAAAAAAGCAAGTCCAACACACGATGAAAGAACAAGTACAGTTTATTCTGGTTGCTTCGGCTAAAAGGAAAATAACGATAAAAATCTTTCTCCGCATGGTGCACAGGCACACGCCTGTTAATTTCTTCGTACACTTGTGTATATTCACGAATGGGAGTACCAAGTTCAAGCAATCGTAGTAACTGGTTATTGATTTCGACTGGCACACCTTCTCCTTGAGTATCACCTACAACAATTTCAGAAATCTGATGCTTTAGAACTGTTTGGTAAATTCCTTCGGAAGGAAATTCAATGATCGAATCTACAGTAACTTCTTGTGAGTCAATATCGGTCGCAATGGTCCCCACTACTCTATAATTGGGATCTGATTTATGCAACGATTCAATAATAGCATGCTGGTCTTCAGAATTTGATATCAATAAGATACGTTTATAAAATCGTGGTGTAGAGATCAATGAGATATACGCATACCGCCAAACAAAGAGCGCGATATTGATAGCCATATAAAAATAAACGATCTGTAGCCTATTGGTAGGAAGTGTAGGGGTATAAAAGGGAGTCAACAAATAGAATAATACCGTAACCGAAGAGGTTAAAATAACATTCTGCACCACTACTTCAAATTTACTGGCTTTTTGAAGGTTATACAATTCAAAAATACTGGCAAATAAGGTTAGGTAGATCGCAAGTACAATAGACCAGACCCAATGTTCTTTATTAATTAAAAAATAATCAAATTTAAAGATCAACCCAATCACATACAGCAACGCAAGTACACTGGCAATATCGAGGATACGCAGCAAAATTTTACGCTCTGAAATATCAAAATGGATGGTTGACTTTTGAGACATACAACTGATTTGGAACTCTAAAAATAGGCTTTTTTTAGGAGTCTAAAAGAGCAATCCATGAATGTTTAATAGTTTGCCAGTCAAATCCTTCTGCAGTCGTTCTGCCATTAGTTGAAAGGGCTTCAACCATAGTAGGATTTTGGTAGAGTTGTAAGATGGCTTCTACAAATAGGTTAGCATCATCTGGAGCGACCAATAAACCGTTTATACGATGGGTAATTAAGTAAGGGATTCCCCCAACGTTGGTAGAAACTATGGGTAATCCTAACGCCATGGCCTCTATAAGGCTCAACGGAGTATTATCTACATTCGTGGTATTGATAAAAAGATCATGAGATTTAGAAAGTGCGGTCCATTCTTTTTTAGATAATTTCCCTGTAAAGGTAATGGGTAGGTTCTTTTCTTCGGAAACAGCTCGGCATCTATCAAATGTCCCATCATTAGCTGGACCAACCATCGTAAGTGAAGACGTATATCCCTTTTGAAGCAACAATTCAATAATTTGCAAAGCCAGCATCGGATTATATAGTTTAGAAAAAGAACGTACCCAGAGCAATTGGAGTTTTGTTTCTTTCCGAAGTGTATAAGGAAGTTCTGCTATGGAAATAACATTTGGAATTAACTGCAGATTCTCATATCCTGCCTTTGAAAAGGCTTCAAAAAGATATCGGGAAGGTGCCACATTTACTTCGGCTTTGCTAAATAATTTTTTAGACAGTTTCGGACTTTTATTCAATCGATCTGGCAATTTACCACCATGAAGGATAGGGATGTAAGGAATACTGAATAAACGACATAATCTTGCAATGATCACTGCATAGTAAAAATTCTGGGTACTATAGGTGTCGATCAGTACTTTAGAAACAGTTTTTTTGTGCTGTAATACGGTTCGTATCATAGCAAGCATTCGTAGTACTTTACTTTTTTCTGAAGAAGAAGAAACCACAACATACCCTTCCTCTTGCAGTAAACCACTTAGGGTTTCTATGTAGGTGCTCGTAGCTCCACTGTTGGAGAGTTTATTTCCTATGTATAGTAGTTTTCTTTTTTGCATGTACGATAGAAATTAAACAAAGTCCGTAAATAAAAGCAGGAGCTGCGATACGCATACTGGAGTGATTGATGGTTAAAAACCAGAACGCCAAAAAAGCAAATAAAAAGACATTGCTTCGATTTCGGAGCCAATAAAACAAAGGGGTGACTATAAGTATGATCAAAGCCAACAATCCTGCGAGTCCATGCTCAGATAGCAACCGACTTATTTCGTTGTGTGACGCAACCAATACTCCTGTTTGTTCGATACGGTATTCCTTTGCTTTTCCGATACCAATGCCAGTTAAAGGATATTTAAAAAACGCATCCAATTCGGTTAATACAATATCTACCCTACCTGTGGTCACATCCTGTTTTACTCTACCCGCTGCATCCTGATTGCTATAGCGTTTATCAATTAATCCCAACGTTGCTATAGAGCTTATAAACCAAATAATGGCAATTGCAGCAGCCACAATTCCTACTCTTGGTAAAATACGTGCTTTCCCTTTGGCATTGGACTGTATAAATAAAAATAGTAAAAAGATTCCTACACATATAGCCGCAGTAAAGATGCCTCCTCTAGAAAAGGTTACGATTCCTCGATAGCCTATTAAAACCAATAAACCAAGATCAATTATATTTACAAATTTACTTCGTACTAAGAATAGTCGGGAAACCAGAATAAACATCCCTAACCCTAGGGCTGTAGCTACCTGATTAGGCCCAAATCCTCCCGAAGCTTCAAAATTAGATTGGGTGCCTTCCAGTATATCTCTAATATTGGGCGTATAAAAATACAGGTACGTAGCCATAGCAACAACAGGAAGCATCACAGCCAATAAGATATTTTGTAATCGTTGAAAAGGCATCTTGCGTTCATAACAATACAACGCACAGATTCCAAGACAGACCGGACCACTTAAATTAAATCCGATGAGATTCAGCACAGGACTATCGTAATTCAAATTAATGACCGAAAATAAGATGCCAGGTACTAGCAGTAACAAGAAAACCACATAGGCCCACGATTTTTTATTAAACCCACGGTAAAACATCCCTAAAGTCAGAAATCCAATAACTGCATATTTGGCAAATTCATACGAAAAGGTAAATCCGCCCGTCATCCTGTTAAACACTTCGAAACCTGTAATATATCCAGCAGCTAATAAGATCTCATCCCCTCTATTCTTATTAGTGACCATTTTATATAAAAAATAAAGGATGCCAGCGGTTAAAAATAACTTAGCCGAGGGCCTCGCCAGATAGGCTATAAAACCGATGGCGATGTGAAGCGCGACCAGTTGAACGTATGTTATTTTTTTTAAAGGGCTCAAAAAATTCTATATATAATTTGATACTAGTTGTGGCAGCACAGCTGTTTCAGAATAGGTTGTTTTTATATGTTTCTGAAAGGAAACAGCATCTCTTTGTAACGCTGCAGCATTCGACATATAGTCTTCTAATACAGTAACCATAGACGCTATTTCATTTACATCAACCACTTTCCCAAAGTCGCTCACCACTTCTTTACAATAGCCAACATCGGTGACTACAACCGCTAATTGAGCAGCACCGTATTCTAGCAATGCCATCGGTAAGCCTTCAGAAATAGATGAAAGCACACCAATTTTGGCGTTAGCAAGAAGTTGCGGCACATCAGTTCGGACTCCTAATAACTTCACTACATGTCCAAGGTGATGGTGCGCAACAAATTGTTTGATTTTTTCGGAATACGCATCGTTATAATCGGCTCCAATACACTGCAATTTCCAGGTAGGATACCGCTTGTGCAATTCAGAAAAAGCTTTCAGCAAATGTAAGTGATTTTTAGGGGCTCTTAAATTAGCAAGGCACACAATAGTATTCGATTTTACAGGAATATCTCTAGTAAAACTTTCCGAGGCAATAAAATTAGGCACATAAACGACTTGCTTTGCCTTTAAATTCTTTTGACACCACTCCTGTAATTCGATAGTAACTGTAATGATTGTCGAAAATAAATAGGAACAAAAATAAAGCATTTTAAAATCTTTCTGACCACTATAAATCCTATGACCATAGTGTTCATGCCACACAAGTGTAAGGGAAGGAATTCGTAATTTTAACCAGGCAGCTAAAAAATAGGAGGTCCCATGGGCATGTATCGTCGTAATCTTATGGGTAAGCACATATTTTTTTAAGGTAGTAAATGCTTTTACATCTAGCGTTTTTTTTCGTTCTAAAAAAAGATATCCAACCTCAGGATGCAGCGTACTTTTTAAAGCACCTTCTTTTCTGGTGGTACACAGATAGCTTTTTTCAATATGGGATGTAAGAGCATTTGCGATGGTGACTGCGACCCTTTCGGCACCACCCGCATTCAACGAATCGATGAGTTGTAACACTCTCATACCAGTAGTTTTTTAATAGCTGCTTCAAAAGAATCCAGTGTGTATTGCTGTGCAAATTTTTGTCCTTCGCTACTCATAGTTTGCAAGGTTTCTTTGTTTTGGAGCAATTGAACTATAGTGTGCTTGTCTTGATCTAAATCTAAGCTCAAAAACCGGCCACGTTTTCCTTGACCTAACATCCAGGGAACACAAGATATTCTGGTCACTAAAGGAATGACGCCCCAAAACATAGCTTCGGCAACTACTTTGGGCCACCCTTCCGATTGGGAAGGCAATAGTAAAAAGTCACTCTGTTGATACGCAGCTTCAACAACCTCACTTGACTGATTCCCATGTAAGATAATCAATTCGGCTAGGGAATGTTCCGTAATATAGGTTTCCAAAGCGGTACGTTCTGCCCCATCGCCATAGAGATCAAGACGGCAGGCGATTCCGTTTAGGTGTAATTTCTCCACTAACTGGATGGCATACAATGGGCGCTTTCCTACAGCAAGGGTTCCCACAAATATAAATCGATAGGGCGCTGCAAAGGCTTTTGGTGTACTTTCTTTTACTTTGTCTGAAGCATAAGAAGCAGTAAAGAAGGGGGTAATGTTTTTTGACTGATTGGGCCAATCGCCATACACTAATACCTGCATATTTTTGGTAAGTAAGGGGCTGGAAAGGATCCATTTTTGCAAGCGGTAACTTAAAGGTTGTGTAGCTTTGGGATCCCAGTTACCAGCATATTTTGCGGTTTTTGTTTTCTTCGGAAAGAATAGCTGAGCCATAGCACCTAACAATCCGATATTCCCCGGACACCTTAAATGAATATGATCTGCTTTTGCCATAGCACTACAGAGCTTCAGAAAAATATAAGGAAGTAGCAAAACCGAAACTAGCGCGGCATCTATCCTGTTAAAAGAGATCCACGGAATGGAAACCACATTGACATCCTTCCGAAGAAATGGTGCCAACAATAAGCTTTTCTCATACTTCGTAGGCGACACAATCGTAACCTTATCTACATGAGAAAACCACAAATTCATCTCTTTTACATAGGGCGCATAGGAATACAGGCCGTCCTGTTTTTGGAGTGTAGGTGCTAATGTGACGACTAATAGTTTCATTAGATATAGGCGCTGGAATCATGAGTGCTTACTTGTGTTGCAGGAACGCCAACAACGGTGATTCCGTTAACAACATCCTTCACAACTAGGGAATTAGCTCCAATCACAACATCATCTCCCACAGTGATATTCCCGGCAATCGTAGCACGGGCACCCATATACACATTATTACCAATTACAGGCACACCGCGTTTTTTACCTCTTCCGCTCACACCAATAGTAACTCCTTGAGAGATGTTACAATTAGTTCCAATCTTAGCATTCGCATTAATAATAATGCCACCAAAATGCCCGATATAAAAAGAATGTCCGATACTAGCACTATACGGGATGGAAATTCCAGTTACAATTTCGATCCACTTTTGCCAAAGCACCCAAAAAAGTAATACAAATGATTTTACAAAAGAGGGAATAGCACTTCTATAGATCGCGTTGCCTGTACGGTACACAAAGAGTGCCCATAGGCCTTGTTGCGTAAGCAATAACACCAAACTGTTTTTACCAGAATATTTTTTATATTTTGCGATGTCGGTAGCAAACTTACCCATGCGCCATACATTTTTTATAGAATGTGATATTTTCCTCTAAAATACTCATTTTATCATAGGTGATACGCACATGAGCCCTTGCATTTTCTCCCAATGCTTTGGCTTTTTCAGGATGCTTTATACACCAGATCATCTTTTCGGCAATATCGGCTGGGTTGTACACATCGCATAGTAACCCATTTTGTTTATGTAGTATGGTTTCAGGCCCAGGACCATATTCAGTAAAAACAACCGGTTTCCCTAACAACATTGCTTCTAGGGTCACCAGACCTTGAGTTTCCATATGCGATGGAAAAACACAGAGCAAGGCTTCGGCATATTTCTCAAAGAGCAAGTTTCGATCTATACTCCCGTGAAAAAGTACGTTTTCAAAATAAGAAGGCTCCAGGTCCTTTTGTAGTTGGGTGATATACGAACGCCCGTCTGGATAATACCAGTCCCTTCCAAAGATATCAAGATGCAAATCTGGAAACTCTTTTCTCACCAATGCAAACGCCTGTACTAATTCTCGGACTCCTTTTTTCTCACAAACAGTCCCTGAAAATAAAATTCGGTGGGGATCAACTTCTACATCTGGAACTGAAATTGTAGTGTCCATAGGATGATGGATAACCTTTACAGGTTTATTTCGATACCTTAGGTAGTTAGCTGTGTGTAACTTCACATACTCAGAAACGGCAATAAACCCATCTGCTTTACTAAAAGATCTTTTTTCAAGCAATCCTTTCCGCCAGTTGATGGGACGCTTTTCTGCTTCCGCAAAAAAATGATGTCCTCCATGAAGTCGTATGATTTTTGTAGCCGGAAATCTTTTAGAGATGAGGGCGAGTCCGCCCTCGGCAGCTTCCAGGATAGCAATAGGATGTTGGGAATGCAACCATTTTAGTTTACTGTTCAGCACTTTTTTATTATGTATAAAGGCAGGTAATTTCCCTTTTCGTTTGGGTAAGCGATACAGTGTAACCCCTTTATCCTCTAGTACTTCTTCTGTATGGGTTTCTCCAACACCAACAATGGAAACGGTATTCCCTTCGGCAACCAAAGCACGTCCAAAAGTTTGCAAAAACGTCCCGATGCCTCCTGGGGACCAGAGTGGATATTCCGAAGAAAGAAAGACAATATGCATTAAACGATTGATTTTAGAATTTGCTGAGATGCCCGTTCGGCATCTTCTACGACTACATCAAACCATTGGGCTATGGCAGTTGCTGGCGTATCAATTGCCCTTGTAAGTATAGCTATAATATTTTCTTTGTCAGACAACCAATACACGGCATCTTTGGAAGGCATACTTCTAAAGTGCTGATACGCATAAATCCGTTTCACAGACCAATGTCTATCTGGCACGGTATCATAATTGATAAAGATACAAGGCTTCCCAAACATTCCAAAATCAAATGCCATGGTCGAACCTACATTGACGACGGCATCGGCATAATAGGCAAGACTCACCAGCAAAGAAATATCCTGATACGTTGGATACACAGCCGACCAGAGGTCTGAATTAAAATTCCATAAAGGTGGCATGTCGATAATTAGCTTCGGAAACTTTTGTAACACCCAATCATACCTCCCGGAGACATCTACGGGGCATCTTCGAAAGACAATCTGAATACGATCTTCCATGCCTTCGGAAACAATGGCCGATGCAATATCATCGAGGTACTGAGGATCATGCGGAGAGGTCAAGACATCATCTCCTGAAAAGCAAACGATTTTTTTGGATTCTGAAAGTCCGTAGCTGCTGTAAAATTCAGTTTTCGGAATGATATTGCTTTCGTCTTTATAGAATTCAAATTGTGGAGTTCCGGTGACTTTAATACCTTCTGAAGCGATTTCAGGATAAAAGAACTGCAACTCTTTTTTCATATAACGAGACCAGACCAGATACAGATCGGCTTGCAAGGCCAATCGTGCTTTGGGGATATTATCCCAGGAGTAGATGACCGTAGCAGTCTTAATTCCGAGATCACGAGCGGCTGCAAAAACCACAGGCGCTTTTAATGCCCGTTGATGGGTACAAAACAGCACATCGGGTTGTAACGTTTGTAATTGTTCAGAAACTTGAGGGTACAACGGATTTTTCCGTAGTGCTTTCTGGTACTTTTTTTCAAGCTTTAAAATGCCTTGATAGGTGGTAATTGTTGTAGCTAAAAGCTGTACTACTTTGTAAAAAAAAATCAGTTTTACAGAACCCTTTTTTGATTTAAAGAAGCTAAGAATAGAAGGATTTTCAGCTTTTTTAGCATTGTATTGGATACGCGCCAAATGAATTAATTCCCGTAAAAACTTTTCTTTTACAGACTCTTTATAGGCTGGAATTTCTAAGGTTGAATCAAGGGATATATGGTTCTTGAGTTCGGTAAGGGTATCGCCATCAAAATTATGATACAAATGCAAACTAGCATCTGCATGCTTAAATACCGAAGAATACAGGTAATTTTTAATTCCGGTGCCGTCTGGGACGAGAAGGAGGATATTTTTTTTGGAAATCAAGCCTACAATTTTAGAAACAACCCATAACAGCCGTAGATACTTAACAAAGTTACTACAATATAATTAGCCTGTATGATTATCTGGGGGAGTTTTCCATCTTTACTATATTGAAAATACATAAAAATGCTGGCAATAAATAGCGGTGCAAACCATCGCAATTCCAAAAAAGAAATAATCAGCAAACAAAAAATAAAAGCCGTACCCAAAAGAGAAAGCGGTATATAATCTGCAGGGTGTATGGTTCTTAATCTAAATAGTGCTAGTATTCCCAAACCTAATACGACGGCTAACATCAAGCCCATTTGTCTAGAGCCATAGATGCCGAAAAATAACAGTTCTTTAAAAAACTCTTTTATGGTAAAGGGAATGTCAAAAAGTATGGCTTCTATTTCTGTTGCAGGTAAGGATTGTGTTCCATGGAGTTGTAAGTAAGCATCGGTTTCTTCCCAGGAAGGATGCTGATAATTGGCTAATGATCCTTCATTCACTAACAATTGTGCATAATACTGTCGCTGTGTCCAGGTTGCTTCAATTCCAGATGGGGGTAGCTTTTGATCATACGAGAGGTTTTTATTCTGTAGAAGTGAAGGGATATTCAGCAGTAAAAATACAATAGCTAAGATGGCAGGGAATAGTAAGGTCTTTATAGTACCTACTTTTTTAAGTAGTAAAAAAATAATTCCGAGTAGAATGCAGGGCAAAAACAATAGGATAAGAGCCCGTGTAAAAAAAGCAATGACAATGGCACTTCCCCACCAAACAAAAGTGGAGGTCTTACGTGAGAGAAGTAAATAGGTTTCAATCAAAAATACCCCCAGACTTACTGAAAAAAGGGTGTCGTTGGTACCCGCCATAAAATAACCCACCGTACTAAAAAAGAAAAGCAGCAACGCATAGAACCTTCCATTTCGGAAGGCTATTCTTTTATGAAAATACAATAACAACAATCCAAATAGCAACACATTGACAAGTCGTAAGGCCACAAAATCTGGCAATACCAATGAAAAAGGATAGGGTAGCAATACATAGGGAATAGAGACTCCTTTTGCGATAGCAGCCCACAAACCCTCGGTTTTTACATACGCAAGGTCACGTATAAACAATGCTTCATCCCCCACTCCTGCGGGTTTACTTAAAAAATAAATCAAAGAGATACAGACATATACTATAACAGAAATATATAGTGCCCATATACTTTTCTTAGCGACCATACGTAAGCAATGAAGAGGTTACTGCATCAATATTAAGTTCATAATATAGAGGCAATCGAACTAAGGTACGAGTGTAGGAATCACTTTGATGTAAGGGAGCACCTAAATATTGATTTTTAAAAAACGGACTACTATGTAAGGAGATATAATGAAAAACAGCATGAACCTTGTTATCTTTTAGATGTTTAATAAGTGAAGTTCGCTGTGCTTCAGAAGTACATATCATATAAAATAGATGAGCATTGTTAGTAGCAAAGTCTGGAAGATAAGGCAATTTAATATCCTGTTGTTTTGCCCATACCTGAAGACTTTTGTAATAATTAGTCCAGATCGCTTTTCGTTCTTGTTGAATTTTTGGTAAAGATTCCAATTGAGCAAAAAGGTACGCAGCATTCAATTCACTGGGTAAAAAAGAAGAACCAATATCTACCCATCCATATTTATCAATCTCTCCTCTAAAAAAAGCACTTCTATTGGTTCCTTTTTCCCAGATGACCTCTGCACGTGCAACAAATCGTTCGTCGTTTATAATAAGCAGTCCACCTTCGCCACACTGTAGATTCTTGGTCTCATGAAAAGAAAAAGTACCTAGATGTCCTATCCCTCCCAAAGGTTTTCCCTTATAAAGACTATCTATACCTTGTGCCGCATCTTCTACCACAAATAAATCATACGTTGAGGCAAGTGACATGACCACATCCATATCGCAAGCAACGCCAGCATAATGAACCACCACTATGGCTTTGGTTTTCGAGGTTATAAGCGATTCGATCATAGATTCATCCATCCCAGGATGATCTTGTCTGGAGTCACAAAAAACAATGTTCGCTCCTCGTAACACAAAAGCATTAGCAGTAGAAACAAAGGTATACGAAGGCATGATCACCTCATCACCAGGTTGAATATCCAACAAGATAGCAGCCATTTCTAACGCATCGGTACAACTGGTTGTAAGCAGAGTTTTCTTAAACCCATAAGTAGTTTCAAAAAAAGCCTGACACCGTTGAGAATAATATCCGTTGCCCGAAAGTTTTCCACGAGCTACAGCATCCTCAATGTATGCAAGCTCATTTCCTGAAAGATAGGGTTTATTAAAAGGAATCATTGGCGCCAATAATGTGTGATAAAGGTAATTTCTTTTTCTGAATATCCCATTTTTTTATAAAAGGAACAAGCCTTTTTATTACTAACCTGAGTTGGGATTGATAGCGTAGAACAACCAAGTTGGACTAACTCATTCTCTACTGCTTGTAGTAAGTTTGAGCCTATTCCTTTTCCCTGATATTCTGGATGTACCCCAATAAGGCCTATGGTTCCATTTTTTTCACTGATGGAATACGCAACAAAGCCAGCTGCTTTCTCTTCTATTAAATACATTAGAACATCATGCGCAAAAGTACCAGTACAGGAAGCTGCTACCCATGCCTTATATAGTCTCTTAAATTGTTTTCGCGAAAAATTAGGATCCAATTTAAATCTGCTAAAAGCACCACTTTCATAGGCTAATGGATATAATGATTGTATTGGAATGTCCAATTCTGAAAATGAATAAATAGCCTTAACTTCATTAGTGGGAGTTACTAATTGTTTTTCAAAAAGCACCTTAGCTTGTGTGAGCGTAGAAGTAAAATTTTTTAGGGTTGGGACAAATTCATTTTTTGATTCTAAATAAAGTAAGTCAAAAGGAATCTCTTCTGGAATTTGAAAAGCTTCTTTGCTACTAGCAATCTTTCCTACACGAATATCAAAGAATGTAGAATCCCAATGAAGTGGTTCTATCATCATACTTTATCTTTAATAATGAACGTTGGCCGGTCTTTAACATTTTCAAAGATTTTACCAATATAAAGCCCTGTAACACCTAATATAAGAATGATAATTCCTGACAGAAACCATATACTTAAAATTAGAGAGGTATACCCTAACACTTCAATATCACCTTGCAGCCATCTTGCAAAAATTATAATTGCAAAAATTAAAGACAATGACATTAAAATAACTCCAAGCTTGATAACAAGCCTAAGAGGTTTATCTGAATAAGACAGAATAATATCCAATGCAAGATCGAATCGTTTTTTAAAATCATAGGATGACGTTCCTATTTCTCTATGATTATGTATTACTTGTATAGATGTTGAAGTAAATCCTACCCACTTGACCATTGAAGGGAAGAATCTATTTTTCTCAGGAAGGCGTACGATTTCATCAATCACAATGTCACGATAGATTCCAAAGTTTGCAACACTGCCGTCATATTTAGCTCCAGACAAATAGGACAACACAGTGTAAAACTGTCTTGAAAATTGTTTTTTTAACCAATGATCCTTTCGCATGGATCGCTTTGCTAACACAATATCAAAACCCTCTTTCGCTTTGTCATATAGCTTAGGAATTTCTTCAGGAAGATCTTGAAGATCAGCATCCATAACAACTACCCAATCGCCTTTAGAGTGAGCTAAGCCAGCTGAAATTGCATAATGTTGCCCAAAATTTCTACTCAAATTAAGTCCTGTAACTTCATTATGAATAGACGCAAGTTTTTTAATTATACCCCATGAATTATCTGGACTTGCATCATTTACAAATATAATTTCGCCTTCAACTTCAATGCTTGTAAACATTTTTAGAAGCCGATTTGTAATTTGATCGAGACATTTCTCATTCCTATAAACAGGTAATACTACACTAATGATGTCTGATGATTTCAAAATAACAAAGCTGATTTTTAGATTGTAATGAGTATAAATGTATGAAATATATAAAGGGATTCTTTAAACCATAAAATGTTTCTTAGTATCATTTAAATATATTGATTGGTAATTAAAATTTTGAGAAGGTACAAAACCCCAGATATACTATGCAAAACAAATAAAATAAATAAAAATTTTGTTTTTTTACTCCAAGGTGATATGCGCAAAAACTTCGGCGTTAAAAAGGCAACTGTAGCTAAAAACAACAGGAAACAACAAACAATATTTTGCCACGTAAAATTACCATGGGACATCCTTGGACCAGATTCCAAAATAAAAGCAGAAATGAAAAGCCCTGTTATCATCAATGCAGTAGCATACAAAAAAGGTTTATATTTTAAGACCTCTCTATAACACACTAGGGTTGCTATAGGTAACGCAAGTGATAATAGAAAAGAAATAGGGATAAGCCACCAAGGAATCCAAAATGTATATACTTCAAAAGGCCAGCTAAGCATAACACCGCTTTTTTCTTGTTTAAAAGAACCAATATTTAAAGCATAAATAAGATAGTATTGCAATAAAATCAATAAAGCAGCAGTCATTAAAGGTAAACATCTTATGAATAGCCATCTTAGCCTTTTTTTCTTAAAATTGAGTAGAATAAATACAAATGTTACCGGGAGATAACAAAAAATAAAAGAGGGTTTTATTAAAATGTTTATGACAACTAAAAGATTGAGAAATAAAACCGTTTTTGTCTTGAGAACTGTATTTGTTTTAAAAACTTCAAGTTGCTTCCAAAATAAAAGTATTGCAAATGGAAAAACTAATATGGTAGTTGAATTGTGCCAGACCGTTGGCACTATTTTACCTAAATACATCTTTTTTAAGAAAAATAGTGATGCTGGATCTGGAATTGCAAAACAAAAAAATAATCCAATCGAAATCAAGATAAAGACTAAAGATTTCGATTGTTCAAATGCAAGTCTGGTTAACTGAATGATAATTTTCTTGGAAATATAATATTTGGCAGTACATGATAAAGAAAGTAAACCAACAGAAACTGGATAAAGAAAATTTGATTTTGAACTAAAACCAGAAAATAGGTTAATTAAATAATAGAATAAAAAATTGGGAGGATAGGCTACAGTATCATCATTTATTTTTTTCACAAATTCCACATGGGCTTGGATATCTGTAGCTACAAAACTTATTAAATAAGAAAAGATGAGAATACATATCCCAAAAATAAGTAATACATCAAAATGCTTATAAAACTTAATCGTATAATTCATTCGTATAAAAAGAAATGTTCAACCAAGAAATTTTATTATTCTAACGACTCCCCAGAAAGTATCCTCTCAGCCCTTCCCCAATCCTCCATGGTATCAATATTTACATGTTTGGAATCATCTGAAAGTAGATACCCTAAACGTGTTCCAAAAAAAGACTTCTTATCGCGTAACACCTCAGTTTTTGTTATATAAATAGCACCATCACGAATATAGGCTGGTGGTAATTCTTGTCGTCTCGAAATAATTTCTTGCTCACCTGTTGCAATGCGCAAGGTTTCATTCTCCGCTTCAAAAACCCAATGTGGATTATACTTATGAGGTACTTCCAGCACGGTGATCAAGGAATCAACATTTGATAGTTTAAATTTCTGAAGAGCTGCATCGATATCGGCTGCAGTTCTAAAAGGGGTTGTCACTTGTAACAAACAAACAGCATCATAATGTTCTCCTTTTTCTGAAAGGGCTCCCAACGCATGTAACACAACATCGATTGATTTGGCAGTATCAGTAGCAAGCTCTTTTGGACGTTTAAAAGGAACTCGAACGCCTGAACGTTCAGCTAATTCAATAAGCGTATCATCTTCCGAAGAAAAAACAACTGCATCCAACTCAGTAGCACCCAGCGCAGCATCTATGGTATATTGCAATAAGGGCTTACCCGCTAATAACTTTCTATTTTTATGCAGAATTCCTTTACTTCCGCCTCTTGCTGGTATGAGCCCTAATATGTTCATTAATACGTAATCGTTTTATGAAAACGAAGTGTAATGTTGGAAAGGATATCGGCTATTTTTTTGCCACTATTTCCATTCCCATAAATGGTGCTTTTCCTAATTGAAGTATTTGATACCTGTGCTGTAATAGCATTTTTAATAGCGGTTTCTTCATACAACACATCTACCACATTATCGCCTCTTAGACGTCTGTTTTGTCGGGTTCCGATATTCACCACTGGAACCCCTAAATAAGCACATTCACGGATACCTACACTACTATTTCCAATTAGACAGTTACTATTGACTAATAGTTTTAAAAAGTCGGTCGGCTCCATATTCTTAAAGAAATGAATATGTTTTGGATCGTAATTTTCACGATACGAACGGATGCCATTGGAGGTGCCGTCGGCACCAGCATCTACATTAGGCCAAAACCAAAAGGTAGGCATTGCTAAAGAATCTATAACGCGTAATGTTTTTTGCACATCCTGTTTTGCCTGATCGTATTCGGTAGTTACAGGGTGCTGCATAACTACTAAGTAGCCATTGGTATGATCAAAAACACCTCCAACACCTCCATACTTTTCAAATGGATCAAAATCTAGTCTAGGTTGTTGGGCAACTTCGGAAGCAATGTCAATAGAAGGGCAGCCTGTATTAAATACATAGGCTTCATCTTCTCCCATACTTATCACACGTTGTTTAGCATCTTCAGAAGTAACAAAATGAATATCTGCCAGTTTAGTATTAGCGTGTCGCACTTTCTCATCAATATTTCCAGTAACTTCTCCCCCTTGCAAATGGATCAATGGAATATTTTGATAGGCAGCAGCAATAGAAGTAGCAATGGTTTCAAATCGATCTGCAATCGTCAATACAGCATCCGGCTGAAGGTTATAGAAAACATTCGCCAATTCCATGACGCCTAAACCAGTTGTTTTTGCCATGGCTGTTTTATTCTCACCTTCCAGCACCATAAAAACTTTTTCGTCAATACTAAAACCATCCTTTTCAATAAAATCTACTGCATTCCCGTAGCGGTCTAATAAAGCAGACCCTGCAACAACCAATTGTAATTCTAAGGCTTCATGTTCCTTGATTGCCTGCAACACGGTTTTTACACGACTATAGGAAGGTCTCGCTGTAATAACAGCACATATTTTTCTTTTGGGCATGCTTAGAATTTGAGAATATAAAAGTATTAAAAATAATCGGTACGTCATCTCGATTACTTCTATCATCTCGTCGCTTTGTCATCTCGAACGCTCCTGTCATCTCGACCATCCTGTCATCTCGAACGCTAGTGAGAGATCTCATCAGAGTGAGCAAGATAAAACATAACTAAAATGAGATTCCTCGTCGCTTCGCTCTGTCGGAATGACTAAAATTCATCTCGACCCTCTTTCACCTCAACCCTTCCTGTCATTTCGACCAACGGGAGAAATCTCACAACAGTAAGCAAAAATACCTCCCAGTCATCTCAACCTTCCTGTCATCTCGAACGCTAGTGAGAGATCTCATAACAGTAAGAAAAATTACCTAAACAACTCAATAGAATGAGATTCCTCGTCGCTTCGCTCTGTCGGAATGACTAAAACATTACCTCAACCCTTCCTGTCATCTCAACCTTCATGTCATTTCGACCAACGGGAGAAATCTCACAACAGTAAGCAAAAATACCTCCCAGTCATCTCAACCTTCCTGTCATCTCGAACGCTAGTGAGAGATCTCATCAGAGTGAGCAAGATAAGACATAACTAAGATGAGATTCCTCGTCGCTTCGCTCTGTCGGAATGACTAAAACATTACCTCAACCCTTCCTGTCATCTCGAACTCCTGTCATCTCAACCTTCCTGTCATCTCGACCATCGGGAGAGATCTCATAACAGTTAGAAAAATTCCTTAAACAACTCAATAGAATGAGATTCCTCGTCGCTTCGCTCTGTCGGAATGACTAAAATTCATCTCGACCCTCTTTCACCTCAACCCTTCCTGTCATCTCGAACGCTCCTGTCATCTCGACCATCGGGAGAGATCTCACAACAGTAAGAAAAATTACCTAAACAACTCAATAGAATGAGATTCCTCGTCGCTTCGCTCTGTCGGAATGACTAAAACATTACCGCAACCCTTCGTGTCATCTCGACCATCGGGAGAGATCTCATAACAGTGAGAAAAAACACCACAGTCATCCCGATCACAACCCAGTCATTCCGAACCGAAGGGAGGAATCTCATAACAGTAAAAAATAAAGAAAGACCCTATTCCAGATCCTCACTATTCAAAAAATCCCATTGCTTCAAATCATTCCTCAAGGTCTTTCCAAGTACTTCCTCAAACCTAGAAGCATCAATTCCAAAACCTTTTGGCTTTTTAGCTTCAAGATCCTCAAAAGTTAATCGATGTCCTTTTTTTAGCGATGCATTGACCGCCAATGATTTTTCAAATATTCGTTTCAAATCCGTGAACTGCTCGTTTGAACTTTTATCTATCGGATGTTTTTTGGCAACTTCTAAATTTCGAATCGATTGAACCAATTGAGGAACTTCAGCAATCTCTAAAGAGGATTTCGCATCTGGACCAAAATCACTCCGACTAAATACTGCATGGAATTCAATAATCTCCGCACCTAAAGCTACTGCTGCAATAGCAGTGCCTATATCGGCAGAATGGTCTGAAAAACCTACTGGTACACCATATCGTTCTTTTAACTCTTTAATCACATTCAAACCAAACTGTTCTGGCGCCGTAGGATAGCTGGTCGTACATTGTAAAATAGAAAATTGAGCTCCTTTTGACTTTAAAAAAGAAACCGTAGCATCAAGTTCGGTATAGGAACTCATTCCAGAAGATATAATCAATGGTTTTCCAGTTTGCACCAGTTTTTCTAATAATAAAAAATTGTTGACCTCTCCCGAGCCTACTTTATAACGAACTACACCTATGTCTTCCAACAGATCTATCGCAACATTGCTAAAAGGCGAAGACATAAACTCCATTCCCTTTTCTTCACAGTGGGATTTTAATTGAGCCCATTGGGCTTTTGTAAACTCCATTCGTTTCCAGTAGTCATAGCGTGTAGCATCATCACTAAACTTCACTCGAAAAGGCTCATGAACACTACTTTCTGCTTCAGCAATATGAGTTTGAAACTTGATAACATCAATACCTGTGCCTGCCAGAGCATCTATATAGTCAAGTGTTTTAGAAAAACTGCCATTATGGGCTTGTGCGATTTCGGCAATAATAGTGGTCAAAATATTGTTTTTATATTAATCTAAGGGGTAAAGATAGTCGTAGCTTCTGAAAAATCTTTAAAGAACAAATGTTTATGCCTTTCTAATGTAGCGGAATCCATATCCCACCAGCATAAAACTTCAATTTCCTTTATTACAGAATCTGAAAATCGTTTTTTAATAATTTTAGCGGGGACGCCACCCACAATAGAATAAGGAGGAATATCCTTAGTTACCACACTTCCACTGGCTATAATGGCTCCATTACCTATACTCACATTCCCAACAATGATGGCATTATGGCCTATCCAGACGTCATGCCCAATCGTTATTTTTTTTACTTCCTTAAGTTGTTTTAAGGCTCCTTCAAAAAGATTCTGATTAATATAAGTTGACATATATGTAACGGGATGGTTGGTAGAATGAATGGCAACATCGGCACCTAACTGACAATACTTTCCAATAGTGATATCCCCATGAAGAAAATTATTGTAGCCTAGGGTAGTCGCATATCCAAGAAAAATAGTCCCAGAAAAATTACACCGGTCTGGCACAGCATTTTTTCCTTCAAAGGTGACATTATGAAGCCCTCTTGAAAAACCTGAAATAATGGACCCATTCTTTTTTTCCTTTGAATGAAGAAAATAGTTTAGAATTTTTTTTACAAATAATTTCATTTATTTACTACTTGATTTCTCCTTTTCAATTCACAAGATACTTTTTTAATATTCCTTGTAACCCTCTACTAATCCTAATTTTTTAAAATACCATGGTTTTACATAGCGACTCATCAAAATTCTTACAAATACCTTTTTTACAAAATAAGGGATAAAATTATGCTGTGCTTTAGGTATAATATGTAAAACTTGTTTTTGTTCAGGTTTGTAAGTAACCTCATCCATCCATTCTTCATGAATATTTCCCATGTGATACGCGTAATTTTCAGGAGTCGCGAGTCGCCAGAATCCTGACTTTTCATTTGGAATATCAATATAGTCTCTATCAGCACTGCTTGAATAAGCCCAATGACTCATTACTTTAGGTGTTTTTTTAAAAACTTCTTTACGCAAGGTAGCTACAAAATGACCACAACCTACAATTGCATTTGCATTCTTTTTACGCAGGGTGAGTTGGTATTGTAAGCGAATAGATTTTGCATACATGGTGGTTTCTTTGTCAATACTTTTTGCAAAAAGAAGCATAGCTTCAGGGTCACATAACTTTTGAAACTTTAATAACCCTCTAAAAAAAGCATCATATAAAGTATGAGCCGTAAAGTGATTATAAAGGGTTCCGTGGGGTACTGGAGAAACCATACCTGCTTTAGGAAAATTTACATACACACGTTCTACGGCATCCATCCATCCAGGCTTAAAAAGCACATCTCCATCTGTAATAGTGATAAGTGCTTCAGTAGCTTGCTTCGCAACAGGAATGACTGCATCAATCTTTCCTTTATTTGTTTTATGATGAATAAGTTGATCTATAAATCCCGAAGCATACAAACCATTCAAATAGGACGTAATTTCATCACAGGATCCATTGTTTACAATCGTCAATTTACTTTTATAGTGTCTCGTCGCATTAATAGAACCTATACAGAGTCTAGTGATTTTATAGGAATCTTTAAAATAATCATCTAATCGGGGCACATACACAGGTACAATAATGTGGTGATAGACATCTTCTGATACTATTTTTTTATTGTTTTCTGGGTTTTGACCTATTCGCATAAAAGTCTGATATTTCCCAAATATACTTTGAAGGATTTAAAAACAAGGTAAGATAATTGATTTTAATCAAATCGTTGGGATATACACTATTCCAATTTCGGACGGCTTGCTTTGCAAGTCTAATTTTAATTTTATGAAGAATTATAGGAGAATGAACACCCATTTCCCTAAAATTAGCAATCATTTTCTTTTCAATTCCTATATACTTTTCTCTTTGTTTTGATAAACGAACCGGATTATCAAACTCTCTGTAAAATGCCAAAGGTTCGTCTATATAATAGATCTGATGCCTGTAAAAAAGTCGCTGATAAAAATCAATATCTTCTCCCACTTTAATAGTTTCATCAAACAGTAGGTCTTTCGTAAAAACGGTTCGTCTTAGTAAAGGAGTCGGTGATTTAACCACCCAAACTCCCAGCGCGTTCCAGAATACATTTCCTGATCTTTTCGAAACTTTAGTTTTGGATGCCCCGATGATGT
Source organism: Jejudonia soesokkakensis (assembly GCF_042664795.1). Taxonomy (NCBI): domain Bacteria; kingdom Pseudomonadati; phylum Bacteroidota; class Flavobacteriia; order Flavobacteriales; family Flavobacteriaceae; genus Jejudonia; species Jejudonia soesokkakensis. The sequence goes on along the minus strand of NZ_JBHTBN010000001.1, from coordinate 894,970 downwards.
TCCCTGTACTTTCTCCCAGCTCTGTGACGACCATAGCACTTGAATGCACCAAGTCTACCTCTTTATGGGTTTCTAAAATCGCAACTTGCTTTTCAATCTTATCTTTTCTCCAAAAATCATCATCATCTAAAAATGCAATATAAGCTCCGTTGGATTTTTTAATCCCAAAATTTCTCGCCGAAGACAAACCTCCATTTTTTTTGTATAAATAGGTGCAGTTTTTATAATGATTACATATCTCTTCTGCATAATTAATGTTCGATCCATCATCTATTACCAAAATCTCAATAGGCACATAGGTTTGCCCTACCACACTGTCTATCGCTTCCTTTAAAAAGGTTGGTCGGTTGTACGTAGGTATGATAACGCTAACGAGTGGGCTTGACATAGCTTTTAATTTTTCTTAAAATTCTGTTAGCAATCCCAAAGAACGAGTTCTTTTTTCGTTGCTTTTGTTGTTCTTCCAGCGCTAATACCTTTTGATGTTTGTCATATTCTTTTCCATATAAGCTTCTGAATATAAGCTCATCCTCTTTTTCTTTTGCGATCAAAAAAGAAGCATCATTACTAACCCCAGCTAGGTCAAATAAAACCAAAAAATAAGGAATATGGGTAAATGTAAATTGGGCACTTAAAAAGCACTGAATGTAAAATGCTCTATCTGAAGCAATTTTATAACGTTCATCATACCCTCCCATTCGATCAAACACAGTTTTCTTAAACAGTGTGCTTTGATGGGGCAATGAAGTTTTCATAAAGTAAGCTGGATAAAGCTGATCTGGATACACTTTCTCACCATCTTCAAATTTATAATCACCATAGATAATATCGCCTGTGAAGTGGGGGTGATTCACAAAATCTTGTAAAGCTGAAGGAGAAGTAAAAACATCACCACTATTTAAAAATTGAAGATAGGTACCCCTCGCTTTATCTATCCCCTTATTCATTGCATTAAAAATTCCATCATCAGGCTCACTAATCCAATACGAAAATTGTTTTTTATGATGAGTAATTATTTCGGCACTCCCATCGGTAGAACCTCCATCAATGATGATATATTCAAAGTCAGTATACGTCTGGGACAGTACTGAATCGATCGTTTGCTGCAATCCAGCTGCATTATTATAATTGATGGTGATGATGGACAAAAACGGACTCATACGAGAATCGTCTTATAAAGTTCGGTATAGCCTTCAGCTTGTAGTTTTGGACTAAAATGTGTTTTTGCGTAGGCTTTAATGACTTCTGAGTCATACTGACTGTGCTGTTTAGCAAAATCTTCAATGGTGTTGGCAAAACGTTCCGCAGTGATATCAGGAGCCAGCATCCCAGTAATGCCTTCCTGTATATGGGTTGCCATTCCTCCTATTTTAAAACTTAGAACAGGGGTTCCCACCATAAAGGATTCTAACATGACATTGGGCAAATTATCTTCCCTGCTGGGCAACAAAAAAGCATCGGCTAGGGTGTACAATTCCTGCATCTTGTGTGGATCATAGATTACCCCCAAAGATACCGTTTTTATGTTTTCTTTCGGTACAACTACGCTCCCTTTCCCTACCACCAAAAGTGTAATTGGTAAGGCATCAATACGGTGTAAGGCATCCACCAATACATCCATTCCTTTTCTGGGGCTATTGACATCATGCGCTATAAATAACAAGACCAAGCGGTCATCAGCAATTCCTAAGTTTGTTTTTAATTTATGTAATCCTGAAACGTCTATGGATTCCTTGTCTATAGAGTTTGCAATCGTTTTAAAAGTAGTCTCGGACTTAAATACGTTGCTTTGAATAGCAAGGTCTGTCATCCATTGTGACGGACCTACCACTGCTTTAAGACTACTTTTCTGAATACATTGTTTTTTATAGGCACGAATCTGATGTTCAATTTCTGAAAATACATTCGAATTTTGATCAGTATCTCCTTGATAGTGGAAAAGCCCCGAAAATGGATTCATATCGTGCAACGTCCAAACCATAGGTTTTTGAACAATAGAAAAGAACCGTTTATACGCTAATATACCACTTACCATGTGCAGATTAACGATGGTAGCTTCTTGCACTAATGGGTGTTTTTCTAGAGGATAACTACTGTAGGGAGTCGAAAGCATTTCATAGGTAAGATCTTCCTTTAACTTTTGGAGTTGTTTTTGAACTTTCTGTTCAGCACTAGGGAAAAATTTATGCTCTATTTTTCTGAAAACTTTCTGAAAAATACTAGGCTTCTGATAGGCAAAAAATTCATCAGCGATGTGATTTCCATGAAAATCAATGGTAAGGTCCTTCGATAGGTATGCGGAAGCAACACCATACGCCCGTAAGGCATTATGCAATCGCAATGCCGCAATACCTGCGCCACCTTTAGAAGAAGTGGTAATCTGAAGGACTTTCATGTAAAAATTTTATGATACAATTTACGACCAAATTCTTTTGCATACCTTTTTAAATAAGGAGTGGGGTACCCATAAAATAAATAATCCGAACAGACCGTCGTGATTTTTTTTAGTAAAGTTCCCTTAGTTTCCTCTTTTGTTATGTTCCAAGAATGATCCCACAAATGCACAGCCATCGTTGCATCGGTAATAAAAGAGCTATACGCTGCTGCTCTGTTTTCATAAGGAATCGGATAAAAAATTTCGGGTGGAAAAATAACTTCATTCGATTTTAAATTCTCTTGTTGCACTAAATCTTTAAAAGCATGCGTAATAACTGGCGGTGAAAATTCATTAAAATAAGCAGTATCGTAAAAGGACTTCATGGCTTTTAAAAACCGATGCTTTGGGGTAGCACCCCATAAGCCATACGCGACTCTTCCAGCTACCTCTTCGCCACTAAAGAATTGATAGGGTAACAATAGGTCTAATGGTTTTAGAAGTAGCATATCGGTATCTAAATAAATACCCCCATGGATATATAAGACTTCCGCTCGTACAGTATCAGCCACAAACGCATACTGTTGTTTTCGTAGGGCATTTTTATAAAAAGCTTGTCCTTTATTGGGAGCATTGGTTTCATTCCACTCGATGATCTCAAAATCGGGACAAAAGTGTTTCCAGCTCTCCAGACATTTATGAAAAGAAATCGGTTTTGGACCACCTCCAAACCAGCAGTAATGAAGTTTTTTTGGGATCATTATAGGTCCTTTAATCGTTTTCCTTTCAGAAAAAATAGCAACAATCGCAACCAGAGGGAGTTCAATTTTTGAGCAAGCTTAGAGCCTTCCAATATTCGTAAAAGTTTAAATCTATTAGAATTAAATAAATTGAAATCTTTTAACAATTCAATGAGTAATGGAAAATGTTGCATCATAACATAATCCCTTTCCTTTATAATAGCTTCTCTATATTTGGATTGGTTAGAAATACCAGTTGTATCAAATTTCGTGATGAAAAATCCAAGGTGTTTAATACTGACATTATATTTTATAATCGCTAACATAAAAAACTCCCAATCAGCAACAATGTTAAGATTTTCACTGTAGTAATGGTATTTATAAAATAATTCCTTTTTGATAAATGTCGCAGGATGCGGCAGTGACTTTTCAAAGAGAAAGGCAAAAGAGATGTTATTAGGATATATATCCTCAATGTCATTAAAATTATTAATTAAGATTAAGTCTCCATAAAAGATATCTATATCATTATTTAAAGAATTAAAAACTCTGTTCAAAACTGTATCATTAAATAAAACATCACCACTATTTAAGAATAGAAGATAGTCTCCAGAAGCCAAACGTATTCCTTTATTCATAGCGTTATAAATCCCAGAATCAGGCTCGCTTACTAGTATAGAGATTGCATTTTTATTTAATTCTAATAAATCTTTACTGCCATCAGTACTATTTCCATCAATTACAATATATTCGAAATCTAAATCTCTTTGAGAGATAACACTTTTTAAAGTGCGCTCAAGCCCAAGCTTATTATTAAAATTTATTGTAATTACTGAAATCATGAACTAAGCCTTGTCGGCAGTATTGTTTAAAATTAATGCCAGCCGTTTTAACAATCGCTTTAATAGCGAACCTTTTACATACTTTTTAGAAACTATCTGCCTAACATCATACCCAATAGGGATATTCTTATAATTGGTATAATGATGAGATTCAATCGTTTTTTGGTAGTTGTTATATAATTCTTTTAATAAAGGAAAATCTTCAAAAGTGTACCTGTTATATTCTCTAGAGATGTCTTTGTCATTATTCGCTAACTTACTAAAATGATAAAAAACAAGATTGGTTTCATCGTTCAATAATACCTTATTTCCCTTAATTGATATAATACGACGCTCATGTAGATTCCAAGGAGCCATATTATAATTAAAGGTTTTTAGAATTTCAACATTGTCAAAAAATATGGGGGCAAGAGCCATCCATAATTGATCCACAAAATATCCTATCTTAGGCCAGTTATAGCCATGATGGATAGTCCGTTCTTCCCACCAATCAAGCATTTTAAGTGAAAATTCGCTATTTACATTTATACCAATAAAACCAAGGTTATATATTCCAAATTTTAAAAATATATTCTCATCTGGCAACATGCCATCTCTTGGAATTTCACTAAGAATATGTGGGGTTAGAACCGCATTTTTAGTCTTTAAAATTGTAGTAACCTCTTCTAAAGTGTCATAGAAATAAAGGTCTGGATCCAAATAATAGATGACCTCTGCATTTATATTATTAGAAATTATATGCTTGAAAACACTTGGCTTTATAGAGGTATTTAATTCAATAATATCATATCGAGATATTAAATCTGGCAAATCCAAGCCATCAATTTCTGCAATGGTAAGAATCTGGGCTGGGTTAAAATTTGTATAATCAACTTGCTCCGACCTTTTATCAACTAATATAATGTAAAAAGTAAACGTTGGATTATGCGTTAAGAAAGATTCTTTGAGCGCATTTGCTTGTCCCAAATAATTATTGGAGCAAATTGTAAATGCAAACTTGGTAGTAATATTCATCTAGTAATTACCTAATTTTTGTAAAGAACCGTTTCTTTAATTTTTCGTACTTAAAGCGAAAGGGGTGTTGTTCTTGTTGTTTTGTGAGCACAATTCCATAAAATCCAAATGTAGGATTATTTAATAAAGGATGAAATAAACTAATCCCAAAATATCTTCTAACGTTATCAATAAAATCATCTAAAATTCCCGTATCTGTAGCATGGGTTGAAAATCCTCCAGCCTTAAAATTTGCAACGATTAAATCTATATACTGAAAAGGTGATTTAGCCCAACAACGTAAATTGAAATCCCAATCAGAGCTTTTTGTATATTTTAAGTTAAAATAACCTATCTCATTTTTGATAAAATCTTTATTATAAAATATAGCTTGATGACAAATATTTTGATTTAAAAGTTTGGACAAATTAAATGCTCCCGCATAGACTTCTCCATCTTTTGCCCATCCTGTATCACCTTGAATCTTAGCGTTACCATAGACGACTTTAGCATTTGTATTGTCAATCTTTTTTTTTACAGTTTCTAAAACACTTAAATCATATAAAGAATCATCACTTCCTAAAAAAAGTATCCAATTTCCAGTTGCATTGTCGATTCCCTTGTTCATGGCATCGTAAATACCTTTGTCCTTTTGAGAAATAATTTTCATACATGAGAATTTAGTCTCATATGTATTAGCAATTTCCAGGGTATGGTCCGTAGATAGACAATCCATAATCAAAACCTCTATGCTTTGCTCTGTTTGTTGCACAATGCTTTCGAGAGCAATTGGTAAGGTTACACCTGAATTAAATGTTGGTATGATAATGGAAAAAACACACATTTTGGACTTATCAAATATTTTAAAAAATTATTTTTTAAAACTTGCTATAATTTTTTTTCGTCGGTACCTCATTGAAGTTTTCATTCTATTAAAAAAATATTTATAGGTTCGTAGTTCCGAATAATTTAAAAACTTATAGATTTTATCATTAATTGCTTGCTTAGATTCTTGATCCTTTGTTTGACTAAGAAGATTATGATATCTATCCATTATTTCATTCCATAAAAGTGAATTATACCTACTCCTATAAGGTTCATGATGAAATAAAAATAAAAATCTTTTTATAATCTCCATCTCATTTTTTTCATTTGAACTACCCTGCCAAACACCTCCCTCATGAAATCTATAAGCTGACATATTTTGATCCATAAAAAATAAATCACCCCTATTTGTGATTAGTACCTCCAAAATAAAATCGGTTCCAATTTTTAAGAAATCATCTAAATAAGGTTTAATTGCATCATTACGAAACACAAGAGATCCAGTACTGTAAGCACTTCTTAATCCACTTACAGAATCATACTGGTTATAAGACCTTCCATCAACACCTTCAAAATATCTAGCCCATTTTAATTTGTTAGTTTCATCAACTACTATAGAATTATGAAAACAACCCACCGCTTCTTTCCGAGATTCAAGAAAATCTACCTGTTTTTGTAATTTTAAATCATCCGTCCAATAATCATCTCCATCGAGCAGTGCAATATATTTCCCTGAACAATTTATTAAAATATCATAAAAATTTTGAACTCTTCCGTTGCTTTGTCGATCTAGATAATATTGATCTCCTTTAACTCGTGAAATAATTTTCCAATGTGCTTTGGGGTTTTTTGATTGAAATGATTTTACTATTTCAATAGTTCCATCAGTAGAAAAATCGTCTCCTACTACTACTTCAAAATCAAAATCAGTTTTCTGAGAATCAATACTCTCCATAGCCTGCAAAATGTAGTCGACATGATTAAAGGTCATGAGTCTGACACTGAGAATAAATGGAGTATTCTTAGACATATCCATAGTTTTTTAAAGCACTTCCAGCATGTAAATTAAATAAATCCAATTCTTCAGCAGAAAATTGCAACTTATATTGATGTATCCTACTAGTGTCAGGTTTTTTCAATGTATTCATTTTCCAATCCACGGTTTGTGAAGGTTCAAGATTGTTTTTTTTATTCAAAACATTATACTCTAACATCGTTTTATCAAAAGGTACATTGAGAAATTCACTAATTTTTATACATGTATCCTTCATAGATCTAACTAAGTCTTCATATTTAACTAAAAGAAAGTTGTTCTTAGCATTAGTTTTCAAAAAAAGTTCTATTCGGCGATTGTTATCCGCCCATTCCTTGGCAATTTCACTTATATCAACGGGTAAATTGGGAAAATAATCACTCGTTGAGACAATTGATGTTAAGTTTCTATAGGAACAAGCTACATCTCTTCCATCTCTCACAAGGTGTATATACTTGGCATCAGGGTACAATTCAATCAAATCATATAGGTGATGTATATAATAGTTGTTTTTATCACCCCAGACAATTGGCTTTTTTTTTCTCATAAGTGCCTGAAAATAATATACAAGCGAACCAACATGAGCATATGAAACTGGATTATGATATATAAGATATTGTATGAGTTGCTCTTTTTCAAGTTGCCATGTTTCAATTTTTTTTGAACTAAGGATATCTGTCACCAACTTCTCAATTTGTATTGGATCTCTTAAATCCTTTGTAGATATATTTTCATATTTGGATTTCCACCATAAAAGAAATCCACTCTCGGGTGGCACGGTAAGTTTACTATTACAATCACAAATAATTCTAAGAAGGGATGAGCCACTTCTGGGATTTGCAAGTATAAAAAATGGGGACTGGTGATTCATCAGTCATTTGTATTATTAATAATGTCTACAATTCGTTTTAAATCTGATTCTTTAAGATTATGTGAAAGTGGTAAACATAAAATTCGCCGAGTGATTTCATGGGTGACTGGAACTTTAGATACAGTTGTGTAGTTTAAGCTGTCCAGACTTGGATAAAAATACCTTCTTGGGAAAATAGAAGCCTCATTTAATCTTAATACGGTTTTAAGTAATTGTCTTTCAGAATCAAACAAAATAGGATAATAAGAGAAATTCCATTTAGAATTTGCTCTTATTTTCAATCCACAATTCGCAAGATGAGCATTGTAATAAGCAACAACATGCTCTCTATTTGTCAGGATTTTATCCATATAGGGAAGTACAGACAAGCCCATAGCCGCTTGTAGTTCACTCATTTTTGCATTAATTCCTAAACCTCTGAAAGTTTCAGGTCCATCATGTCCAAAATTATGACCAAAATACATAGAATCAAATAGTTCTGGTTTACAAACTAAAGCACCTCCTTCTCCTGTATGAAATAATTTGGTAGCATGAAAACTACAAGTACTTACATCTCCATATTCAAAGATACTTTTCCCTTTATGATCCACACCAAAACAGTGTGCTGCATCATAAATCACTTTTAAATTATGCTTTTTTGCAATCTTTTCAATTGCTTCTACATGGCAGGGGTTTCCAAAAACATGTGTTGCTAAAATTGCCGTCGTTAAAGGAGTGATAGCCGCTTCAATCAATGTCTCATCAATAGTAAGATATTCTGGATGAATATCAACAAATACAGGTATACATCCTTCCCAAACGATACTAGATGTGGTTGCAACATAACTAAAGGCTGGAGTAATAATTTCACCGGTCAAGCCTAATGCTTTAATAGCTATCTGAATGGGAAGCGTTCCATTGGTCATTGCAATGATATTTGGAACCTTTAAATATTCTTTTAATTTATATTCTAATTCTTTTACTAACTCACCTCGGTTTGTCATCCAGCCTTTTGACCATGCTCGCTCCAATATGATTTGAAACTCATCTTGGGGTGGTAAAAAAGTCTGGGTAACATTTATCATTTTAATTGAACTTGTTAAAAGAAAATTTATTTACTATTAGTTGTTGTGATGAAAATACTCAATCTAATTTTTATCAAAGATTATTTTTATACCCTTTTTAATTTTTTTCTTAAGTCTTGTCCAGATATTTGGATTATAGGGTGGTTTTTCAATCATTGGATTTAATCCATAATTATCCATAAAAGATTTAATCTCTTGTAATCCAGCAACTGTACTTGCGCTTTTTGCTTCATTCTTAAGCTCATTGATTATCCGATAAAGTTCTTTTTTATTGTGGGTATCAAATTCTGAAAAATCTGAAACAAGCCAAGCGCCATCTTCTCCTATGTGAAAAGTTAGGTGCTCATATTTAAATAATTCATAATTATTACAATAGGTTATGAGATTTGCAAACATGGTTCTACCTATCCAGTTAGCCCCAATACATATGGACCCGAGATGTAAGGAAGCTATCAAATCTTTACGTATTACAAAACAATCAAATCCAGGATGTTCTACACCCAAATCGCTGTAAGCAGATGCTAGGGTATCCAAATCGTATTCTTTTGAGATGGTCCGCCTATTAATAACAAATGCGTCTAACCCTATTTCAATTTTTTCTTTTACAAAAAGATAAAAATGCGGCAAGAGGGCAATATCTACGTTTGTGTATACAATATATTCTGCATCCAATGAACTTTCCACAGCTCGATCTAAAATATCTTTTATAAAAGGAAGCTTACGTGTCTTTTTAAAATCATCAACATCCATAACGGAATGTTTTAGATCTGGAGCTTTATAAAAATAGGCAGGAATAATATCATGATCTTCTGAATACTGGGTAGTAACCAGAGCTACTTCTATCGCTCCTTTAGAAAATTCTTTTGCTTTTCGCATTGACTCAAAGGTAATAGGCTGTGCTTTAAATAAATCTGATGCTGGCCCAACGTTCACAGGATTAACGATATGTACTATTTTCATCATTTTAACTTCAGAATTAATTATATCAAATGTTATCCTTTTTAAAATCTTTAAAAGAGCTTGAATCTTCTTAAAAGTTTCTGAAAATCTTTAGTTGTTTTAAACTTTGGAGGTACTGAATCTAATGTTAAATCTTCACTTATTGGATGTTTCTGAACCGCTTTAATATAATTAACAAAATCTAGATTTCTTAGCCATTCTTTATTAACCCACTCTTTGTTCAATAAAAACAAATTTTGTCTATTTGAACCAATATTAATATATTTTGGATATGTTTTAAAATAGTTTAGAACTGCATCAATTTCGATATCCGTATTTGCTTCAATAATAAATAATCCAACATCAAAGTTATCAATTTCTAAACCTTTTAAAACTTCAATTTCAAATCCTTCAACATCTATAGATATAATATCTACTTTATTATTTTTTAGTTCCGAATTTTCTAGAATAGATTTTAATGTCTTTGCCTTGACTTTAATCTTTTCAGGTTCTTTATATACTAAGCCACGGTTCTTATATCTTCTTTTAATATCTTCTTCATCATAATTACAGCCAGATAAAACACCAATTTCTTCACTGTAAAAATCGATTTCTCTTATAGTTTCATCACCCACAACTGCACATTCAAAAACTTTTGAATTAGGCCTATTTTTTTTAAGTATTTTAAAAATATCAGGATTGGGTTCCACGCATATAGATTGCCATCCCAATTGTTCAAGACTGTAACTATTACTTAAATGTTGTCCGTCAAAAGCTCCTACTTCCACGACAACACCATTTCTTTTTTTGCCTAAAATCTGCCATGCCAAATAGTCATCAGCGTGTTGGCTGTATGAAATGAACTTATACATAGTTAGTTATTTAAATATAAAATAGGATTGAAATTAAAATCTGGATAATGCTTTGTCAACAAAACTATTCGTTCCAATTGACTTTTAGATAAAATCTTACTTCCACGACTCATCTCTCCTTTATTAATTCGATTCTTATCACTAGACAAGTTATATATAACTTCCATGCTTTCAGTAATCTTAGATTCGCTACATTCTAAATTCCAAAAATCAAGAATTTCTTTGAAAGTATTTAATTGATTTTGATGAAATTGCTCATATTGAATGAATTTAACTGGCATCAACTTCTGATCTTTTACCTTTGTCCAACTAGTATAAAAGAATAAATACCAAGGTAATGCTATATCAATTAGCAAATCATGTTGTTCTTCTATAGATATTTTGTTAAAATTATCAGGGACATAAAAGTGAGGCCATCTCATTGTTTTAGATATATGTTCTCTCAATGAAACTACTATATCTGGTAAATTCCTTAAAAGTATTATTGGAGCAATGTTATATTTTAGAAATAAATCTATATTAGGAGTTGTAGCTAAAGTATGATGCTTCGATATAGTATTGCGATCTGAATATTCTTGTAATTTTGGCTCATACAAATCTTGTTCCCTATAATGTGAATAAATCAAATCAACAAAATTTGTATCTAACAAATGACTTAAAACAAGTGAAATAAAGGATGAGCCACTTTTAGGAAATGCCGATATATAAAGAAACTCATTCGTAAATTGAGTCTTTTTTACAACATTTAAATTATCTGAACCTACTAGGTTTTTAAAAATTTTTTTATACTTCAAATTAAATTTTTATGATTCTATATCCAAAACTTTCATTTCCCAAGGAAAGTTTGTTTTAAAAATTCCAGCATTCTTCCCTAATCGTTCTCCTTCTCTTCGTGCCATCGGTAAAACATTAAAAGTCAACAAGTCTTTCACAAGAATCAAAACATCTTGTGTACCTTCAACAACATAAATATTTACAATAAATTCTCCTTCATTTAGCATCTCTTTAGGTATTTTCCCAATAAAACTTACTAGTCCAGGTTTCTCTTTAAGATTATTGGGCCTTTGGGCTTTTCTTGTCTGCGACATGAAGATTACATTTCCATTTGAGTCAAGAAATTGAAATCCTATATTTATATTTCTTCGAGTATCATTAACCTCTATTTCGCAAATCATAAAAATCTCATCATCTATTTTAATAGGCTGATTAGTATTTACAAGATCACTACTAACTATCGCTTTTAGTAACTTTACTCCATTCTTTTCGGGTATGTTATTATCAATATATTTCAAAACATTAGTATGGGAAGTACCCCTTTCATCTAATAGATAAGAAGAAATTGCCTGATTAACATCTCCGTTAAAAGAAATTGAGCCATTTTGCAAAACAATTCCTCTAGTACAAAGTGTCGCAACACTTGCCATATTATGACTCACAAATAACACGGTACGACCCTTTCCACCACTAATTTCCTGCATTTTTCCAATTGCTTTTTTTTGAAATTCAGCATCGCCCACCGCCAATACTTCATCCACTACCAAGATATCGGGTTCTAAATGAGCTGCGACTGCAAAAGCCAAACGTACCGTCATCCCGCTACTATACCGTTTTGTAGGGGTGTCTATATATAGTTCACACCCAGAAAAATCTACGATCTCGTCGATCTTAGAAGCGATCTCAGCTTTGGTCATTCCAAGAATGGCTCCGTTTAAATAAATATTCTCTCTGCCAGTTAATTCTGGATGAAAACCGGTACCTACTTCGAGTAAAGAAGCGATACGCCCTTTAGATTTAATAACACCTGTAGTGGGGCTAGTAACACGGGATAATAGTTTTAGCAAAGTAGATTTACCAGCACCATTTTTACCAATAATTCCTAACACCTCACCAGCCTTTACTTCAAAGTTAATATCCTTTAACGCCCATACATACTCTTCGGTAGGTTGAGCATTACGATCATTTACACTACCAATTTTTAAATAAGGGTCTTCTTTACCTCGTATGGCATGCCACCAACGATTTAGATCGTGAGCAATGGTTCCAGTACCTACCGTTCCTAGCCGATATTGTTTACTAATATTTTCTACTTTTAAAATCACTCCCATTACACGGTATCTATAAATGTTTTTTCGGTTCGATTAAACATGGTAAGTCCTATAAAAAAAGTAACTATGCAGGTAATAATGATTAAAAAAAATGAATTCCAACTAAAATATAGTAAATCGGTTCCAAAGACACTACGTCTAAATCCTTCCATAAGATAGGCAATAGGATTATAGTCGACCACCCAACTATATTCGGGTACTTTTTCTTTTAATGCTTTAATAGGAAAAGGAACAGCAGAAATATACATTAGTAATTGCACGGCAAATCCTATAAGAATAGACATATCGCGATATTTAGTAGTAAACGTTGTAATAATCATTCCCAGCCCTAAGCCTAATATAGCCATTAGAATTACATATACTGGGAATAACCATAAATACCGATCTGGTGCGATAGGTATCTCTAAATATACTGCATAATAAATATAGAAACCAATTAGAATGAGACACTGTATACCAAATTTTACAAGATTGGATATCACTTTGGACATAGGGACTATAAAACGCGGAAAATAGACCTTACCAAAAATAGCAGCATTAGCTCGAAAAGTACCTGAGGTACCCATCAGGCATATTTTAAAATAATTCCAGGCAGTAATTCCAGCAAGATTAAATAAAAAGGCAGGGACAACACCCGTATCAATTGCAGCTATATTATTAAAAACCAAAGTGAAAATAACAGAAGTAAACAGCGGCTGAATAAAAAACCATAAAGGCCCTAGAACGGTCTGTTTATAGACAGTCACTAAATCTCTTTTAACAAATAAAAATAGAAGATCACGGTATCTCCATATTTCGCGAAAATTGAGATCAATCAACTTCCGTTTTGCTGAGATCTCAAACAACCACGATTCATTTTCTCTTGAGTTAATAACCAGTAGATTTTATTCTTGGCTAAGATACTAATTCTATTGACACCTATAAAAGAAGGAAATTATTTTATATACAGTTTATCTTTACAAATTCACCCTATTCATAGCAATAAAATTTATAGTACTTTTACATCAAACAAGGGTGTTATTACCTCTTGATTACTAAAAACGAATGATCAAAATACTAAAGAAGTTAGTTAAGAAAGGGCTCCGTAAGAACGGTTATAAATTAACAAAAATTCAACCCAAAAAAAAAGTGGAAACTCCAGAGTATGTAGTTGCTACTATGTATTCTATTTTAAGGGACTTGAAGGAAAGAGGACTTCAATGTACTCATATTATGGATGTAGGCGCAAACAGGACGAGCTGGAGCCGTATTGCAAAAGGGTTCTTTCCAGACGCAACATTCTGCTTAATTGAACCGCAAGTTGAAATGGAGGAAGGCTTACAACAATTTATTTCAGATTTCCCTGGAGATCTATACTACTTAGCAGGTGCTGGGAGTAAAAAAGAGACACTTGTATTAACAGTCTATGATGATCTTGCTGGTTCTTCGTTTCTTCCCAATGCAAATCCTGAATTAAAAAAAGAAGGCAAACAAAGAGAAATTGAAATTATTACTTTAGATGATATTATTTCAGATAGTACCTTTGAAATTCCACAACTCGTAAAATTAGACATTCAGGGGTTTGAATTAGAAGCACTAAAGGGAGCTACATCGCTTTTTGGAAAAACAGAAGTATTTATACTGGAAGTGTCACTTTTTGCATTTGGTAGTGGTAAAAAAATGCCTGAATTTGCTGAAGTAATTAGCTTTATGTATGAAAGAGGGTATGTGGCATACGACTTTCCAGGATTTCTAAGAAGACCTTTAGATAAGGCCCTAGGGCAATGTGATGTCTGTTTTGTAAAAGAAAATGGATTTCTTCGTGCATCTCACCATTGGAAATAAAAGATTGAAAAAATCGAACTCTAAACTTCTTTTCCCTTTTATCCTAAATATTATAAAAAAAACGTTAGACACTAGCAAAATCTAAGGAGTTAAAAAGCATAAGGAATGCTGTCCAAAAGGATTAAACAAAATGGATGAACTGTAAAAATAGAATAAATTCACCAAAGCACTTCTATAAAACAAAAAGAGGTGTAAAAGTAGGAAAAATTCAATCTTTTTCTTTCTCCTTATCTGTAGTTAAATCAACATCTACATGATTAATCGCTCTAAGAATATTTACTTCAGAAAGTCGTAAGTGTTTCGCAACTTCAACATAGGTAAGGATTTGATGTTTTTCGAGGTTTTCTTTTCGTTTAATGATCCTCACCCATTCTCTACAATAGCTGTCTTCCCGACCCAATAATGGGATCAGATCTTTCGGATAGACTACGTATCGTAAATTTTTCATCATACAATCGGTTACTAACAACAAATAGGCTCACAACAAATAGGATATGGGGCTCCAAAAAAAGTAAAAAACTAGTATTCATATGGTTACCTATACATACAGCGTGCCAAAATTTTTTAATGCTTTAAAAATTGCTCTTGGATCTAGGCTTAAGAAAGGGGTTCGAAATGAATGATTCGTGAATCGTGAATCGTAAAACGAATGTACAATCAGATAAACCTTAAAGTCCTAATCCAAACAACAAACAGCAAACAACAAACAACTGAGAACTGAGAACCGAAAACCGACAAAAACCTAATCACATCTCACGATTCACAACCCACAACAAACAACCCACAACCCACAACCCACAACACACAACACACAACCGACAACTGATAACTCACATCTTACTATTCACGTTTCACAACCCTCCTCCATAGATACTCCATAGATACTCCATAGATAGTGTATGGGGAGTGTATGGAAAATGCAAAGCATAATTCAGCTTATTAAATACAATAAATGACAGAAAACGGCATAAAATAGTATAAATGGGATACTATAATCTAAAGAAGCTATGACGGGATAAAAGGGATTAAAAATTAGTTGATGACGTAGAAAGTTCTAAACACAGAACAAGCCATGGCAGACTAAGATCAAGGCGATATGTTTACCACATCGAATTGACAGAAAGGGGGTTACCTCATTTCTGAAAGCGGTAAAACAACTAGTAGTTAATTTAAACCATAAAAATCATGGCTAAATTAAAAAGCTTAATCAAGATCGAAGGAACCCTGGACGATCTTACCTTTTACAAGGGAAAAGAGGGGTATTTAGTACGCCGTAAAGGGGGCGTGAACAGAGATCGGATTAATAACGATCCGGCATTTATTCGAACTCGTGAAAACGGAACCGAATTTGGACATTCGGCAACGGCTGGGAAAATTCTAAGGCGGGCCATAGTGCCTCTATTGTCAAGTGCAAAAGACAATACCATTGTCGCCAGACTTGTAAAAGTAATGAGTCTAGTGAAAAATGAGGACACTACCTCGGTCCGCGGACAGCGAAAGGTCCACATCGGACTCACAACAAACGAGGGGAAAGCCTACTTTAAGGGGTTTGACTTTAATTCGAAAGCCACACTTTCAAGTGTCTTGCTTACCGAATTTGCGTTGGATACTGCGACAGGTCAGATTGACATCACGGGAGTGATTCCGAATCAGAATGTGGTAGCACCTCCGGGAGCAACCCATGTAAGTTTCACGGCTGGTTTTTTAAACCTTGATTTTGAAACAGAAGAAAGCGAATTGATTCTCAGTCCGAAAGTCAATACGCCCATTAACGGAAGCAGTTCAAATGTGACGTTGACACCAGTTTCAGTTCCGCAGGGTACTGGCAATCAGTTTTACTTTTTGCAACTGGAGTTCTTTCAGGAAATTAACTCGGTACAGTACCAGTTAAACAATGGCACCTATAATGTCCTCACCATTATTGAGATATTGTAATTACAAACAAGTCTACTTCCAAAGGCGTCTTTTGGGCGCCTTTTATTATATAAGACTACTCCCCTCCTATTCTTGCATCCGACGATCCGCTTTAGCGGAGAGAGAAATCCACAGGGTAATTTTCAGTATACTGAAAATTGGGGTGGTTCTTTTACTCGATATCAACAAAACACCCCTAATGAGCTACGCTCGGTATCTTCAAATAAGTCTTACTTATTTTCGATAATCCTCAAGGGGACAATCCCAAAACTCAAATGCAAGACTCCCTTTTCATCAGAATATAAATCAAAAAGCTCCGGAATTCAGGTAAGCCCGAAGAGGCTTACCGCGGAGTTTTTGATTTGGTTAGAATAGGTCAGAAGGAACTATTCTAAATTCCTATGAAAAGGTGTCCTTTTGTTTGGTACTTTATTTTGGACAAGCAAAATAAAGGACGTAAAATATAAGAGCAATAAGCGTAAAACGCGTTCCGCTGTTTGAAGATGGTAAAACCATCAAGTTCGGAACGTGTAGTGTTGACTCGTAGAATTTAGAATTCCTTTCTTCAGTCTAGATTTTTTTTGCTTCGTTTTTTTATCATTGAAAAAAATGAAGAAATAGAAAAGTATGTGAGATTTCTCGTGATACTCGAAATGACATCAGGTAGTATTTACATAAACCCTATCAAACCAAAGGCTTGAAACAACGACCTAAGAAAGGAGCACATAAAATTCTTTGCATCCGACGATCCGCTTTAGCGGAGAGAGGAATGCACTGTTGAAATAGTAATATATTAATTTCGGAACGTGTAGTGTTTACTCGTACAATTTAGTGTGACTTTCTTCAGTCTAGACTTTTTGGTTCTTTTACTGTCTCCGACGAACGAAGAGAGAGGAAGACACAAGAAAAAGAACATATAATAAAATAATGTGAGATTTCTCGTGATACTCGAAATGACTCCAACCTACAACAACCAAATCACAATTCACGCTTCACCTGCCTGTCGTGCCTCTGGCAGGCAGGCATCTCACCTCTCACGCTTAGAAGTTCTCCCACGTTACCCGCAACCCTTCCTCCACAGAAAACTGCGGGGCATACCCCAACAAACGTTTCGCTTTACTGATATCTGCTAACGAATCTCGTACATCCCCTACTCGTGGCGGACCGTAAACAGGATCCAGGGTAACTGAAGAAATAGTTTGTAAAGAACTCCAAAGTTCATTGAGGGAAATTCGGTTTCCATAGGCAATATTATACACTTCGTTTACAGAATTTTCAGCAGAAAAGAAGGCTCGTATATTGGCTTCTACCGCATTGGCTACAAAGGTAAAATCACGCGTTTGATCTCCATCACCATGAATGGTTGGGGGCGTACCGTCTTTTAATGCCTGCATAAATAAGGGAATTACGGCTGCATAGGCACCATTCGGACTCTGACCCGGACCGAAGACATTAAAATACCGCAATCCGATGGTAGGGGTGGAATAGGTTTTATAGAATACGTCTGCGTATAATTCATTCACCAATTTAGTGACGGCGTAAGGTGATAACGGATTCCCAATTTCAGACTCTATTTTAGGCAATGCCAAACTATCGCCATAGGTAGAACTGGAAGCTGCATAGACCATTCGTTGCACGGTATCACTTTCATTTTGTGCCACCAACATATGTAAAAAACCAGTAATATTGACGTCATTGGAGGTAATAGGGTCATCAATAGAACGTGGCACACTCCCTAATGCCGCCTGATGCGACACATAATCAATACCTTTCATCGCCTTTTTACAAGTCGCCAGATCACGTATATCCCCTTCCATAAATTCAAAAGCACTATGATCTCTAAAAGGAGTTATATTCTGAAGGCTTCCTGTTGCCAAATTATCCAGCACCCGAACTTTTTTTGCTCCATGCTGAAGCAAATACGCAACCAGATTACTCCCTATAAAACCTGCACCTCCGGTTACTAGGAAGGAGTGTTTTGAAAGATTTCTTTTATGATATGGTTCGTTGTACACTATGATTTGAATTATCGTGAAACATGAATCGTGAATCGTTATTTCATTTTCTTTTTTATGTAATTTCGAAACCCTAAAAGTAATTGTTTCTCTTTAGTAATTAAATTAGCTAAAGAAATATCTTCTTCAAGAAAGTTTAATCGTAAAGCAATTAAGTAGTGTGTTTCTACTTCTGCTAGAGAACCTAAGGCTATACTCAAAAATTGTAATAATTCTTTATCGCTTTTTCTTGCAGCTCCCTCTGCGATGTTAGACGGTATTGAAACAGCAGCCCTTCTGATCTGTGAAGTAAGGCCGAAACGTTCAGAATCTGGAAAAGCACTAGAAACTGTATAAACTTTTTCAACTAAGAGCATTCCCTTTTTCCAAACATCTAACTCTTTATGATCCATAAAATTAATTTCTAAAAATTCACTTCTCACCTTTCACGACTCACGTCTCACGTCTCACTTCTCACGTCTCACCTTTCACGACTCACTTCTCACGTCTCACCTTTCACGTTTCAAAGCCTCCCATCAACCTTCCCCTTTGGCAAAAACGACTTCACATCAAATACTACACAAGGATCATTCGTATGCGCTTCTATATCAAATACTGAAAACTCTGCATGCGATACAGCTAAAACCACCGCATCATAATTGAATTTTAAATCGGAAGCTTCAGAAAGGTGTAAATTAAATTCTGCTGAAACTTCTTCGGCATTCGCCCACGGATCGTACACATCGATATTCAGATTGTATTTTTCCAATTCAGTGATCACATCGATCACTTTACTATTCCGAATGTCGGGACAATTTTCTTTAAAGGTAATTCCTAAGACCAACACATTTCCTCCTTTTACTTTCGCGTCCTTTCGGATCATTAATTTTACCACCTCTTGAGCCACATAATTTCCCATCCCATCATTCATACGCCGACCTGCCAGAATGATTTCGGGATTATAGCCTTCTTCTTGTGCTTTTTGAGCAAGATAATAAGGGTCAACTCCAATACAATGGCCACCTACCAGCCCCGGTGTATAGCGTAAAAAATTCCATTTGGTGGCAGCGGCATCCAATACATCCTGCGTATCGATATCCAGTAGTCTAAAGATCTTAGACAGTTCATTAACAAATGCAATATTAATATCACGTTGCGAATTTTCGATCACTTTAGCAGCTTCTGCTACTTTAATAGAAGGTGCCAGATGGGTTCCCGCAGTGACGATGGAAGCGTATAAACCATCAATATAGCTCGCTGCTTCGGGAGTAGAACCCGACGTTACTTTTAAGATTTTTGTGATGGTATGTTTTTTATCCCCCGGATTAATACGTTCGGGTGAATAGCCCGCATAGAAATCTTTATTAAACTGAAGTCCTGAAACTTTTTCAAGTATGGGTACACAAATGTCTTCGGTCACTCCGGGATAGACCGTCGATTCATAAATTACTACATCTCCTTGCTTAAGAACACTCCCTACTGTTTCACTTGCTTTTTGAAGCGGAGTCAATACTGGCTGATTATATTTATTGGTAGGCGTAGGTACGGTGACGATATATACGGTTGCTTCGGTAATGGCTTCCGCAGAATCAGTTACAAAGAGACCTGTATCACCTTCCGAAGAAAGCACACCTACTAATTGGTCTTTTTCTATCTCTAAGGTATGGTCGATTCCTTTTTGCAGAGCAGCAATCCGATGGGCATTAATATCAAAACCAATCACTTTATATTTTGATGCAAATGCAACCGCCAGCGGCAAGCCTACATAGCCTAAGCCTATAATTGCTATGGTTGGATGGGTATTAAAATTTTTACTCATTCTATTTATTTATTCTCTAGCTTCAAAGGCCAGTTAATTTATTAATCTAAAGGAATTTAAAAAACACCCCTAAAGTCCCCTCAAGGGGACAATCCATAAAATTAAAATACTCAACAAAAAAATTCAACCAACTATAAATTTAAATCTTTCTAAAAGTATTCTCGGAAAGATATATAACTCTTAGCTTCCTACTTCCTACTTCCTACTTCCAACTTCCTACTTCCCGCTTCCTACTTTTCACGTTCACCTTTCACGCTTCCAGCTTCCATCTCCCAACTATCGAATATCGACTAAATATATAACAGCAAAGCAATCTTTTAACTTTATGCTAAGCCTTTTCACGTCTCATATTTCACTCTTCACGTTTCACAACAGACAACCGACAACTCACAACAGACAACCACTCACCATTCACTATTCACGCATCACGTTTCACGTTTCACGTTTCACGATTCACCATTCACTCCTCACGCCCCAAATACCGACCTCCACAAATACTTCAGATCTCCACTAAAACTCCACGTTTCCACATAGCGTTTATTGATTTGTACTTTATCTGGCCAGATCACTGTATCATTATAAAGATTGGGGTCCTTTTGTTGAAGTAACAACACATCTTCATTTTTATATTTTAAAGTAGCGGGACCGGTAACTCCAGGGCGTACTTGCAAAAGATTGCGGTCTGTTCCTTCAAGCAAATCTGCATACCCAGGAACATCAGGGCGAGGCCCTACCCAACTCATTGTACCTGAAAGCACATTAAAAAGTTGTGGTAATTCATCTAATTTCGTTCGGCGTAGCCATCGACCAAACGAAGTTTCCAACGCTTTCATTTCGTTGATACTTTGATGATTTTTACCTTGTAAAGAACGTAGTTTATAAACAAAAAATGGGGTTCCGTACCTTCCTATTCGTTTCTGAAAAAACAAACCATTCTGTTTCGTACTTATGGAAGCCAACACCCACAAAATAATAATGGGTAAGATCAAAAAGGGCAACAATACCAACGCCAGCAAAACATCAAAGATTCGTTTTTGTATATGTTGTTGTTTCGTTAGCAAATTTATATCTCAGCTTTTATAACACTTTTCACGTTTCACCATTCACCTCCTACATTCACGCTTACAACCGACAACTGACACCTATTCACCAGTCACGTTTCACTTTTCACGCTTCCAGCTTCCATCTCCCAACCATCAACTATCAACCATTAACCAACAACCGACAACCATCAACCCTTTACCTCTTAAACTTCCTTAGCAACCTTTTCCAAGGCGATCGCTTCCGTTCATTTTCATGATAGCCATTACTATACGCACCATAGCCGTAGCCATAACCATACCCGTACCCATAGCCATAAGTTCCTTTCTGCTGAAAGAAATTAAAGACATAACTGATATTCGAAACTTCTCCACGTTTGTATTTTTCATTGATCATAGAGAACATGCCGCGCTTGGTATAATTCTGACGTACCATATAGATGGTCGCATCTGCAAATTTTAATAATTCTAGGGAGTCTGTCACTAATCCTACCGGAGGAGAATCTAAGATGATATAGTCGTAGGTTTGCTTCAATTCTTCAATAAGATCTTCCATACGTTCGCTCATCAGCAATTCAGAAGGGTTGGGAGGAATAGGTCCGGAAGTGATCACATCCAAGTAAGGAATCTCAGTCTTTTGAACAATGCCTGAAAGATCGGCATCCCGAATTAGATAGTTCACAACGCCTTTGGTATTATCAATCTTAAAATCTCCAAATATTTTAGGCTTCCGAAGATCTAGCCCTAGCAAGACAGTCTTCTTTTCACTAAGCGCAAATACCGAAGCTATATTGATAGAAGTAAATGTTTTTCCCTCACCACTCACAGAAGAAGTAACCAACACCGTTTTAGTGCCTTCGATCCCTTGTTTTTTATACATAAACTGAAGACTGGATCGCAACGCTCTAAAGGATTCAGCAACCGACGATTTTGGTTTTTCAATCACAGCGAGATTACTCGCCACACGACTTTTCCCTACAACGCCCAAAATAGGAATACTACTCAACCGCTCTATATCTTTTACGGTATGAATTTTCGTATCAAAAAACACGCGCACAAACACGAGAACAAAGGGAATGATAAATCCGTACAAGGCTGCCATAATATAGTTAAGCTGCGTATTAGGACCTACTTTGCCACCCCCCGTATCTTTGGCAGGATCAATCACCAACACATCGCTTACATTGGCAGCTTTGACCAAATTAGCTTCACTACGCTTAGACAAGAATAGATTATACGTCCCCTGACTTAAACTATATTTTCGTTCAATTTTAATAAGGTCTTGTTGTTCCTTCGGAAGCTTTCGAATTTCTGCTTCATACTGTCCTATGTCTCTGTTGATGGTCGCTAATTCTTGTCGTATTAATCCCTTAGAAGAATTAATGTTCTCTAGAAGAACCGTTTTAATCGCATTGATCTGCCGGTCGATATCATCAAACACAGGAGCGTCTTCTTTAAACGAGTAAGATAATTTACTTCGGTTTTGAGCGAGATCGGTAATTTTAGAAACACCCGCTACAATACTTCCTTCCGTAATCCCAGCAACTGAAGGTGCAGGCACACTACTGTAATCGGTTCGTGTCGTCAAATAGGCTTCCAGTGTGTTGTAATAATTCAATTTTTGCTGTACCCCGTCCTTTCTCGTATCTAAAGAATTTAAGCGGGATTGAATGTTCTGTCCTTCGGCTTCCAGACTCAAAACAGCATTTTTATTTTTAAACGCATTAAGTTCTGCTTCCACATCGACCAATTCACCACTCTTTTCCTGTAACATACTATCAATAAACTTGATCGTTTTAGTAGCAAAAAGATTTTTTCTTTCTAGAGCTTCATCTTGTAATACTTTCACAGTATTATTAAGATAGTCAACTAGTTTAGCCTTGTTAGTTCCTACCATGCTCAAGCGAAGTACCGACGAACCGGGAGGATTTTGTGAGATGTTGACATTAGAATAGCGGGCTACTGCAGAGTCAAAATTGGTAAAATTGATGTAATAAGGTTTGTTCGGCACCACATTAATGGCTGGATTAGGAGCAAAACGCCCGCTAAAAAAAGGCAACTCGATTTTTTCACCGATCTTAAATTCTTGGCTAAAAGTTTCCGCAGCAAAATACCGAACACTTTTTTCCTTCGAAGAATAATTCTGAAGGGTAACATTTCCTTCAGTAAAAACAGTTTCTAATTGAAAGGTAACACTGTCTTTAAAACGAACTGTGATATCGTTACCAAGTATTTGAGGGCGTAACGTATCTACCTCCACAAAAAAGGGAGTTTGCTTATAGGCATCAACACGCTGGTATTTTCCGTCCCGTTGATAGTTCAAATAATACTGCAAACGCTCCACTACCGATTCGTTATGGGAACGTGACTTTAATACGATCATGGCATTATTAACCTTGTCTGAAGTCCCTCCCCAATTAAAGGTTAAACTGGTATTAGTCGTAAAAAAAGGATTCTGATCGTCTTTTACAGTAATCATACTTCCCATTGCATACACAGGAAGTTTACGAACATTGATATAATACGCAATACCAAAAGCGATAGCTAGAGAAAAAACAAATAAAGGCCAGTGTCGTAATAGGCGAACCAAAAACCCTTTGAAATCAAAAGTGGATTCAACCTTATCTATTTCAAATTCCTGATCCATAGTTTTATAAACGTATAAACAATAAAATAACACCCGTAAGTGCAGTGACTACACTTAATATGGTGGTAAAGGATTGTAATCCTGTAGTACCCGTACCAATAGTTTTTTGCGGTAATGGATTGACAATAATAAGATCATTAGGCTTGATATCATAATACGGAGAATTCATCGCATCGATACTTGTGAGATCGATATGATGTACCTTTTGTCCGGTAGGATATTGCCGTATGACTATGATATCTGAAAGGTCTCCGGTAAGCGGGACTCCTCCACTATTGGCAATTGCCTCTACAATTGACACTTGATCTCTGTAAATAATATTAGATCCTGAACCTCCAATTTCCCCGGCAATGGTATAGCGAATACCTGCTAATTTTACCGTAACAAAAACATTGGCTTCTTCTTTGTAGTAATCTGCTAACAGCCGTCTTTCAATGTCTTCTCGCACTTCATCGACCGTCATCCCTAGTACGGGTAATTCACCCAGTATAGGCACTCGTATCTTTCCATGAGGATTGACTACAAAGCCATCATAATATAAGCGCTCTTCACCAGTAGCATTAGGATCGGCTTCACCCACAGGATTAAAAATATCCTTAAAATCAGGATCTAATGCCTTCGTACGAATACTTAAAAGGTCATTCACCTGCAAACGATAAGGCTCATTTTTCTTTAAAATAGGATAGATCGTATCACGGGTATTTTCATTTTCCTGAAGATACGTAATTTGCTTTCTGGAGATGCAGGAAGACCCTACTAACAACAAAAGTAATACAAGGAGTGATGTGAGTTTCATTTAGGGTGGCGCTTGTCTTGGACAAATATAACGCAATGTGTCTAATTATAAAATATATTGATTGGCTTTAAAGTATTTTAAAGCCATTGTTACTATGTTAACTGACTAAAAACAGTTTATTTTGCAAAAAATTGTACCTGTGAATTACGTATCTGTCGAAAATGTAGGAAAGTCTTATGGGGAACGTGTCTTGTTTAAAGGCATTTCCTTCGGAATCAATGAAGGACAAAAAATTGGCTTTGTCGCCAAAAATGGAACGGGTAAAACTTCCTTACTGAATATTCTTTCTGGAGAGGATGCTCCGGATGAAGGTGACGTAGTGTTCAGGAAGAATTTAAAAGTCGCCTTCCTCTCTCAGGAACCCAACCTCAACCCAGAATTAACCGTCGAAGAAACCATCTTTACAGGGGACAATCCGATATTAAAAGTGATTTCAAATTATGAAAAGGCAATACTACATCCAGAAGAAACCGAAAGCTATCAAAGGGCATTCGATCAAATGGATGCCCATAATGCCTGGGATTTTGAAACCCGCTACAAGCAGATCCTTTTCCAACTGAAGCTAGAAAACTTAGACCATAAAGTGAAAACTCTAAGTGGCGGACAGAAAAAAAGACTGGCCTTAGCCAATGCACTATTAACGCAACCAGACCTATTGGTGATGGATGAACCTACTAACCACCTAGATCTTGAAATGATCGAGTGGCTGGAAGAACTCTTTGCCAAAGAAAACTTTACCTTGTTTATGGTCACTCACGACCGCTATTTCTTGGAGCGTGTCTGCAACGAAATTGTAGAATTGGATGAAGGAAATTTATACAGTTACAAAGGAAATTACAGCTATTATCTGGAAAAAAGAGACGCCCGCATTGACGCCGAGTCTACCGAAACCGCCAAAGCAAAGCAACTTTATAAAAAAGAATTGGACTGGATGCGACGCCAACCCAAAGCCCGTACGACAAAAAGCAAGTCGCGTATCGATGATTTTAGCGACATCAAAGCACGGGCACACCAACGACGAAATGACCATGAGATGCAATTAGAACTCAATATGGAACGTCTAGGCACCAAAGTAATCGAACTACATAATGTGTCAAAATGCTACGATGATAAAGAGCTCTTCAACAAGTTTGATTACAACTTCATTAAAGGAGAACGGGTAGGTATTATTGGTAAAAACGGAACTGGAAAATCTACCTTCCTCAATATGATCACTGGAAGCATACTTCCCGACACCGGAAAAGTAGTGATTGGAGAAACCGTTAAGTTCGGATATTACACTCAGAAAGGAATAAAAATTAAAGAAGGACAGAAAGTTATTGATGTAGTAAGGGAATTTGGTGATTATATTCCGTTAAAAAAAGGCAGACAGATCTCAGCCCAACAGTTATTGGAACGCTTTTTATTTGATAGAAAAAAACAATATGATTTTGTAGAAAAATTAAGTGGTGGCGAGCGAAAGAGGTTATACCTCTGCACCGTCCTTATTAAAAATCCCAACTTTTTAATTCTGGATGAGCCTACCAATGATCTGGATATTGTCACCCTCAATGTATTGGAAAGCTTTTTACTGGATTTCCCGGGTTGTTTGATCGTAGTTTCTCACGACCGCTATTTTATGGATAAGATCGTGGATCATTTATTTGTATTCAAAGGAAAAGGGGTTATTCAGGATTTTCCAGGAAATTATTCAGATTACAGAGTGTACGAAGACAGTGCTGTAAAAGAAGTTCAGGAAACGAAGACAGAAAGCAAACCTAAGAATGACTGGAAAAAGGATGCGAGCAAACCACAATTAAGCTATAATGAGCAAAAAGAATTTAGTAAATTAGAAAAACAGATCGCCAACTTAGAAAAAGACAGAGAGCAACTACAAAATAAGTTCGCTACTGAAAATTGGGATGGAGAAGAAATTGACAAACAATCTAAAAAACTTCAGGAGATCATAGATACCATCGAACAAAAAACCGAGCGCTGGTTTGAACTATCTTCAAAAATGCAATAACATTTTAAACTTTATAAAACACCCCTAAAGTCCCCTCAAGGGGACAATCAAAATTAAATTAAGAGAAAATAAAACTTTCCTTTTTTTAAACTTCCTATTACCATTTTCAAAGAATGTTATGTGTTTTAAAAGTACTGAACAAGTTGTGCCCTAGAAGGTTATTGATAATAAGTATTGCTTATTTGAAAAACTGTATAAAATGACTCCTTGACTTGCCTCCGACGAGCGTAGCGAGAGGGAGGCATCATTATAAGCGGTGTTTTTAATGAAGTTGTAAAATTTCTAAAACATCCCCCGACTGTCTTCGACAGTTTCCCCCTTCAAAGGGGGAACTCTTTTAATTGTCCCCATGAGATTATCAAAAATAAATATTGCTTATTTGAAAAACTACATAAAATGTCCCCTTGAGGGGACCCTGACGATAGTCAGGTTTTTAGGGGTGTCATTGCACTAAAAAATTCAATATCTTTAAAGCTGCAAATAATAATAATATTTGAAAAACCCAATCATCCCATATAACTCAAAATTAAAACCTCTCGCTAGACAATTAAGAAAAAACAGCACGCTATCCGAAATCATTTTGTGGAAGGCTATAAAACAAAGAGCTCTTGGAGTTCAGTTTCATAGACAAGTTCCAATGCTGGAATATATTGTAGATTTTTATTGTCATGAAATAAAACTGGTAATTGAAATAGACGGCGTAACTCATGAATACCGATTTACAGAGGATTCTGAAAGACAACAGGCAATAGAAAAGTACGGAGTTTCTTTTGTAAGATTTTCAGACTCAGAAATCAAGAAAAATATGTTTAGTGTATCATTAGTACTAGAAGAAACCATATCCAATTTATTAGCAAAAAAAAAAGACACCCCTAAAGTCCCCTCAAGGGGACAATTAAAATGAAATTAATAGAAAATAAGCTACTTTTTTTAAACTTTATTTTACCATTTTATATAAATATATGCTATCTATTTTTAATATTACTAAACAAGTTGTTCCCTTGAGGATTATCGAAAATAAGTAAGACTTATTTGAAGATACCGAGCGTAGCTCATTAGGGGTGCAAAAACAACCGCCAACTGGAAACCGACAACAGACAACCGACAACTGGAAACCAACAACAGACAACTGACAACTGAGAACTGAGAACTGAAAACCGTCAACAAAAAATGCACCAACTCAAGTCCTACCTAAAATTCCTCTTCCGCAGCACCAACGCGCACGGAGTCCACTCTCCTTTTGTCTATGATGTAGTCACTAAATGCTTTTACGACAAGACTCAATATCCTGCCTACAAACGATTAAAGCAATATAGAAATCTGTTAAAAAAAGACACTTCAGTCATCGAAGTAACTGACTTTGGACAAGGTTCCAGAGTTTTTAAAAGCAATACAAGAAAAGTCAGTGATATTGCCAGATATGCTGGGATGAGCCAGAAAAGACAACGATTACTTTTTAGACTGACGCAGTATTTTTCTTCGGAAAAGATCTTGGAACTAGGAACGTCATTAGGTCTTGCAACAGCGGCTTTGTCCCTTGGAAATCCAGATGCGAACATTGTAACGGTAGAAGGCTGCCCAAATACTGCGAGAAAAGCGAAGGAATTATTTCAAAGCTTTCAGCTTACAAATATTCAGCTAAACAACAGCAGGTTTGAAACCTTCTTTTCTGAAATAAAAGAAGAAAACTACCAACTTGTCTTTATAGACGGAAATCATAACAAAGAAAAAACACTTGCATATTTTGAAACGTTGCTGCCAAACGTTTCAGAAGACAGTATTGTTATATTTGATGATATTTATTGGAGCAGACCCATGACCGAAGCTTGGCAGCAAATAAGCAACCACCCACAAGTTACCGTAAGTATTGATACCTTTCAATGGGGAATCGTAACTTTCAGAAAGACACAGCCAAAACAACATTTTACTATTAGAGTGTAACAACCAAAGTCACTTTGCGTCATATGACCAAATCATAATTTCAACCAAGAGAAGCACAATCAATGAGTTTAGTTATCAAGATCAGAGATATTAGAAGAGACTTCCCATTAGGGCAAGAAATTGTAAAGGTGTTAAAGGGAATTGACCTAGACATCGAGCGTGGAGAGTATGTCGCATTAATGGGGCCTTCGGGGTCTGGTAAATCTACTTTAATGAACCTTCTAGGATGTCTTGACACACCTACGTCAGGATCGTACGAACTAAACGGTGCCGATGTGAGTAATATGTCTGATGATGAATTGGCCGAAATCAGAAACAAAGAAATTGGTTTTGTCTTTCAAACCTTTAATCTCTTACCGCGAACTACAGCTCTAGAGAATGTAGCCTTACCCATGGTGTATGCCGGTGCTTCTAAAAGTGCCCGTACCAAACGTGCTGAAGAAGTATTGACCGATGTAGGATTGGCAGACCGTATGGACCACAGACCCAACCAACTTTCGGGAGGACAGCGACAACGTGTGGCAGTAGGTCGCGCACTGGTCAACAAACCTTCTATTATTCTTGCCGATGAGCCTACAGGAAACCTAGATTCTAAAACATCTGTCGAGATCATGAATTTATTTGATGAGATTCATGCTTCAGGAAACACAGTAATTCTAGTTACACATGAAGAGGATATCGCGCAACATGCTCATAGAATCATCAGACTTCGGGATGGTATCGTAGAAAGTGATAACAGAACGAGATAGTATAGTAGTAGGGTAGATTTTTGGTATTTTGGTATTAAACTGACAACTGACAACTGAGAACTGAGAACTGAGAACTGTCAACTCATAACAGAGTGTTTCAGAATTTAGGATTTCATTCTTTGGAATTTGAACCCCTAGACTGTATCTTCACGCTATGGAATTTTTGGATCTTTCAAACCCTGTGGTTCTTATCATTGGTGGCGTCGTATTGCTAGCAATCGTCTTGTATTGGAATAGGTACACTTCCAAACGACAGCGCTCCCGCGGACGCAGAAGCTTCAGAAAAAATTATTACGAACGCCGAAAAGAACAAGAGAAAAAGAGTAAGCAGTAAGCAGTAAGCAGTAAGCAGTAAGCAGTAAGCAGTAAGCAGTAAGCAGTAAGCAGTAAGCAGTAAGCAGTAAGCAAAAATAAAATTTCAACAAACAACTCACAACCTGCCTGTCGTGCCTCTGGCAGGCAGGTGCCTCGGGCAGGCAGGCAAACAACTCACAACAGAGAACAGACAACAGTGAACAGACAACAGAGAACAGACAACAGAGAACAGACAACCGATAACCGACAACCGATAACCGACAACCGATAACCGACAACCGATAACCGATAACCGATAACTATATATGAAGATTTACACCAAAACAGGAGACAAAGGAACGACCGCATTGTTTGGAGGCACACGAGTCCCTAAACATCATATTCGGATTGAAAGCTACGGAACGGTAGATGAACTTAACTCATACATTGGCTTGATACGCGACCAGGAAATTGACCCCCGATCAAAAGAAATATTGGTACACATTCAGAATAAATTATTTACTGTAGGCGCTATTCTTGCCACAGATCCTGAAAAAGCGACCTTAAAAAACGGAAAAGAACGTCTCAATATTTCTAAAATTTCTTCGGAAGAGATTGAACGCCTCGAAACCGAAATGGATAGAATGAATGAGTCGTTACCGCAAATGACGCACTTTGTATTACCCGGCGGACACACAACAGTGTCATATTGTCACATTGCGCGTTGTGTGTGTCGTCGCGCAGAGCGCCTGGCTACTCAATTACACGAATTTGAACCTACCGACGAACGTGTTTTAATGTATTTAAACCGACTCTCTGACTATCTCTTTGTGCTGGCACGAAAGTTGTCCTTAGACTTGCAAGCTCAAGAGATAAAGTGGATCCCTGAGAAACTGTAATCTTTAGTTAAATATAAATTATAACCTACTGTATTACAGTTTTTTATAAACGTTCTTGAAAATACAGCATAAATAATTACGATTTTTCTTGACTTTTTAATCTAAAAAATTATTTTTGCAGCAAATTAAAAACAATTAGTACTATGTACTGGACTTTAGAATTAGCATCCTATTTAAGCGATGCACCCTGGCCGGCAACAAAAGATGAACTAATCGATTATGCGATTAGAACAGGAGCCCCACTAGAAGTAGTAGAAAATTTACAAGCGATTGAAGATGAGGGAGACTCATACGATTCAATTGAAGAAATTTGGCCAGATTATCCCACAGATGATGACTATTTGTGGAACGAAGACGAATATTAACGTAAAGGCGTATACCGCCTACATACAATAAAAGAGATTGAAACAGTATCTCAACATCATAAAAAAAGTCTCTGTTTACAGGGACTTTTTTAGGTTTACACCTATCTTTGAAAAGTAGCTTATTTTAGTTCTTTTTAAAAGAAATACATAACAACAAACTATAAAACGTGCTTCGGCACGTATAACAATAATATAATGGGATTACTAGATAGCGTATTAAAAGTATTTGTAGGAGACAAATCCAAAAAAGATATTGGCGACATTCAGCCGTATGTTGATGAAATTAAAAAACACGAGGGAGCTATAGAAAAGCTCTCTATTGATGAGTTAAGAGCGAAGTCTGATGCCTTTAGAAACAAGATCAAGGAAGACCAAAAAGCCATACAGGATGAAATTGACTCCCTTCAGCTTGAAGCAGAAGCCATGGAGGATATCGATAAGAAAGAAGATATCTATAATAGAATTGACGCGCTAAAAGATGAACGGTATGAAGTTGAAAAAGCAACATTAAATGAAATACTTCCCGAAGCCTTTGCTGTCGTAAAAGAAACTGCAAAGCGTTTTAAAAATAACACAACCATTACAGTGACGGCTACTCCTTTTGACCGTGAACTTTCTGGAGAAAAAGAATATGTAACATTGGATGGTGAAAAAGCAATCTGGAACAATTCATGGGATGCAGCAGGGAAACAAGTGACCTGGGATATGGTACATTATGATGTGCAATTGATTGGCGGGGTAGCTTTACATCAAGGAAAAGTAGCAGAAATGCAGACGGGAGAAGGAAAAACATTGGTTGCTACACTTCCCGTATACTTAAACGCACTTGCCGGAAACGGCGTGCATCTTGTAACTGTGAACGATTACCTTGCAAAACGGGATAGCGCATGGATGGCGCCTATTTTTGAATTCCACGGAATGAGTGTCGATTGCATTGACCACCACCGCCCAAACAGTGAAGCACGTCGAAAGGCATATAATGCAGATATTACCTACGGAACCAATAACGAATTTGGTTTTGATTACCTACGTGATAACATGGCGCATGCGCCGAAAGATTTGGTACAGCGTCCACACCATTACGCCATTGTCGATGAGGTGGATAGTGTCTTAATTGATGATGCTCGTACGCCTTTAATTATTTCAGGACCGGTACCACAGGGAGACCGTCATGAATTTAATGAGTTAAAACCTAAAATTCAGGATATCGTTGATGTACAACGTAAATACCTAACAGGCGTCCTTGCTGAAGCTAAAAAACTTATTGCTGAAGGTGATCTCAAAGAAGGTGGTTTTCACCTCTATAGAGTATTTCGCGGATTGCCAAAAAACAAGGCTTTGATCAAATTCCTTTCAGAAGAAGGAGTACGACAAACGCTTCAGAAGACCGAAAACTTCTACATGCAGGACAACAACCGTGAGATGCCAAAGATCGATGCGGAGTTGTATTTTGTTATTGACGAAAAGAACAATCAGATAGAATTAACAGACAAGGG
Source organism: Jejudonia soesokkakensis (assembly GCF_042664795.1). Lineage (NCBI taxonomy): Bacteria > Pseudomonadati > Bacteroidota > Flavobacteriia > Flavobacteriales > Flavobacteriaceae > Jejudonia > Jejudonia soesokkakensis. Next base: position 862,529 of record NZ_JBHTBN010000001.1, on the reverse strand, counting down.
GGTTAACTATCTTTCAGGAAATGACAATCCAGACTTCTTTGTCATGCCAGAAATGGGTGCCGAAATTGCTAAGATCGAAAGCAAAGGTTTAACCCCAGAAGAAGAGGCGGAAGAAAAAGAAGTATTATTTAGAGAGTTCGGGATTAAAAGTGAACGTATTCACACCTTGAGTCAGTTATTAAAAGCATATGCCTTATTTGAAAAAGATACGCAGTATGTAGTAATGGACAATAAGGTAATGATTGTTGACGAACAAACAGGTCGTATCATGGATGGCCGTCGTTACAGTGACGGATTACACCAGGCGATTGAAGCAAAAGAAAATGTCAAGATTGAAGCAATGACGCAAACGTTTGCAACCATTACGCTTCAGAATTACTTTAGAATGTACCGCAAATTAAGTGGGATGACAGGTACGGCAGTAACCGAAGCAGGAGAGCTTTGGGAGATCTACAAACTCGATGTAGTTGAAATTCCAACCAATCGTCCTATTGCCCGTGATGACAGAGAAGACAAAATTTACAAGACCAAACGTGAAAAATACAACGCTGTTATTGACGAGGTAAATGATCTTGCAAAAGCCGGAAGACCTGTATTGATTGGTACCACTTCGGTTGAGATAAGTGAATTGTTAAGCCGAATGTTAAGCATCCGAAATGTTTCACACAATGTATTGAATGCAAAACTGCATAAAAAAGAAGCAGATGTAGTTGCTGAAGCAGGAAACAGCGGAATGGTAACTATTGCAACAAACATGGCAGGTCGTGGAACCGATATTAAATTGAGTGATGAAGTGAAAAAAGCCGGCGGACTCGCAATTGTAGGTACCGAACGTCATGATAGCCGCCGTGTAGACAGACAGTTAAGAGGTCGTTCTGGTCGACAGGGGGATCCAGGAAGCTCACAGTTCTACGTTTCGTTAGAAGACAATTTAATGCGTTTATTTGGTAGCGAGCGAATTGCCAAAATGATGGACAGAATGGGCTTAAAAGAAGGAGAGGTCATTCAGCATTCTATGATTTCCAAATCTATCGAACGGGCTCAAAAGAAAGTAGAGGAGAATAACTTCGGAATTCGTAAAAGGTTACTAGAATATGATGATGTGATGAACGCGCAGCGTGAAGTAGTCTACAAGCGTCGTTACCATGCATTGTTTGGAGAGCGACTACGTGTAGATGTTGCCAATATGATCTATGATACTGCGGAAGTAATTACCGAAAGCAATAAAATGGCTCAGGATTATAAGAACTTTGAGTTCGAACTCATACGGTACTTCTCTATGAGTTCTCCAATTTCTGAAGCTGAGTTTGAGAAAATGGACATGCAGGCTATTGCTGGAAAAGTTTACAAATCGGCCTACCAGCACTACAATGATAAAATGGAGCGCAATGCAGAGATGGCATTTCCTGTAATTTCAAATGTGTATGAAACTCAAAAGGATAAATACAAAAGAATTCTGGTTCCTTTCACAGACGGAGTTAAGACTATCAATGTAGCAACAGATCTAGAAAAAGCGTATGAAACCAAAGGAAAGCAATTGGTTCATGATTTTGAAAAGAATATTACACTAGCCATTATTGACGATGCATGGAAAACACATTTACGTAAAATGGATGAGTTAAAGCAGTCGGTTCAGCTTGCAGTGCACGAACAAAAGGATCCGCTTTTAATATACAAATTTGAGGCTTTCGAATTATTTAAGAAAATGATCGAGAAGGTAAATAAAGAAGTGATTTCGTTCTTATTTAAGGGAGAGCTTCCGAGGGAAAATCAACAACAGATACAAGAAGCCCGCGAAGTAAAATCAAAAGAAAAGTTAAGCGAACAGAAAGACGAAATTCCAAATATGGACGAACGTGCTGCACAGGCGAGAGCTGCAGGAAACACTCAGCCACAACGCCAGCAAGTAACCGAAACTATCGTTAGAGATCAACCTAAAATTGGAAGAAACGATAAAGTGACGATCAAGAATGTGATGAGTGGTGAAAACAAGACGTTAAAGTACAAACAGGCCCTTCCTTTATTAACGAAAGGTGAATGGGTGTTAGTGGACTAACGAAGTCAATCGTATATTAAAAATCCCGAAGTGAAAACTTCGGGATTTTTTTTAATACCTTAGTTATCTAAAATTGTACTATGAAAAGGGTTAAAATAGAATTAAAGTGGGCAATCATATTTACCATAATGTCGCTTGCCTGGATGTTATTAGAGAAAACATTAGGATGGCACGATGAAAGTATCGCAGATCATTGGTGGTTAACCTTATTCTTTCTTCCATTTGCCGTGATCATCTATTTACTTGCAATGCGGGAAACCAGACGACGTGTTTACAAAGGAAAAATGACATGGAAACAAGGATTTCTATCTGGTTTACTCATGGCAGTATTTGTAACGTTACTTTCCCCTTTAGCACAATATATCACCCATAACTATATTACACCAGAGTATTTCGAATCAGTGCGGAATTATTCGGTAACGAATGAGCTCATGTCTATTGAAAAGGCGAATGCGTATTTTAATATTACAAGTTATATCTGGCAAGCTGCCATTGGTGCTTTTGCGGGTGGTTTTATAACTTCTGCAATAGGAGCATTATTTTTGATGAGAAAGTAGTAGGGATTACTGTACTTGAAGATTGCTGTACAAGGCATTAATGGTAATTGTTTTATTGAGGTTTCTATTGGTTTTAAATCCTTGAACATAAACATTCTCTCCTCTTTTGGTATTTGTCAACTGTAATGATTTTGGATATCGAAGCGTAGATTTCTTCCCTGTAAAATAGAAGGTAAAATCAGAGGTTGGTGTAATTAGGATAGCATCATTATTTTTAAGGGTAATACTAATTTTTCGAAAGGTACTTGCGATATTATCTATCTTAATATTCCCTAAAGAACCCGTTAGATCTGCATCTTTTACTATGGTCCCTATTAAAATGTCACTGGAATTAGCGCGCAAATTGATACGGTCAATCGTACTAATAGTGCAATTATCTACAAATTTTACGTACAAAGTGCCATGCTTCCAATTATTGATTATAACAGGAGCATAAGCAGCATTGATGAGGGTTTCCCCCCCATCAATACTGTTAGCTGTAAATGGCGAATAGTTTAGTTTCGCTTTCACATTCATGACATCTGCCATTTTTATTTCACCATGACGAACATCAATCTCTGTCTTTGCATTTTTAGGCATCCGGATGATGATCGTCTTTTTAGCCTTTACATTTTTTACCTTACCTGTGGTATCGCTTCGTAAAATAATGGTCTTATTTCCCTGTGGATCTGTGATAATTTTTTTGGTAAAATTTCCATCCTTACCATAGGTATTTTCAAACTCCTCTGCCCACTTTTCCATATCTTTTCCAAAGTTCTCACCCCAGTTCTCCATTTCCTTGCCAAACTTTTCTTCCCAGGCTTTCATATTACTTTGCAACTCTTCAGAGATCTTACCCCCATTCTTTTCATTCCATTCATTTGCAAACTCATTAGCCCACTTCTCCATTTTCATTTCGAAGTCCTTGCCAAATTTTTCTTTCACTTCTTGCTCCCATTTTTTCATATACCCTTCTTCATTTTTCTGAAAAGCTTCATAATCAAATTGTAAGTTTCCGAAGTCACGCATAAGATCTTCAGGAAATGCAGGCACTTTCATAGTAGTAAGCATAGGCATATCCTTAAGCATAGGTCCAAGAAATTCAAGTTCTTTAAGGGCATCAAGATTTGATAAAGCATTTACATTCCCCCATGATTGCTGAGGAAAACTAGAAATAACAACTCTGTTACTATTTCCAAGGACTTCTAAATTCCAACTATCAAGAATTTCTGCTTTCTCTTCTTTGGTAAGGTTCTCCCCTTCAACTGTGGCTTCAACTTCTACCTTATTTTTGTTCCAAGTTTCAAAAATGATGTTCGTGTACGCTGTGTTTACAGCCACGACAACATCTTCACCATGTACATCAAAGCTTTCTTTATACTTGGTCTGCGCAGTAATTGCAAATGAGACGACAAGCAAAAAAATGCTTACAATGCTACGTTTGTATACTATTGTATTGTTCATTGTTTTGATTTTTTAGTTCTTTTAATTTGTTTTTAAGTTTGAACAGCAGCTCTAATCTTAATTTTAAATTATCTATTAATGCAGTGATGGTTGCTTCAGATGGTCCCATGGTTGTAAGCTCTTCGTTAAGAAAGCTGTATTCTTTGTCCAGTTCGCTCAATTGTTCCATATACCCGTCGATAAGGTCTTTATTATCTTGTGTAATTTCCAGCGAGCTAAGCTGCACATTAATACCCGTCATATAAAAGTCCTCGATCTTTTTTAGATCTGGAGAAATATCCCCTAATGTCATTTGCTTTGCGACTTCGGTTGTTTTAATAGCCGGTGACGTATCTGCTACCGTAATCTCGCTTTTTTCTGAAAGACTATAGTATCCAAAAATACTCACAGCTATAAATGTAACGGCAATAGAAGCTATTTTAAGCCATGAAAATGTAGGTCCATTCTTTTTTGAAGCACCCTCATTTTGAGGGAATGCCTCTGCAAGCCTTTCGGCAAAACGAGCCTCATGACCTTCGGTTAAAGAAGGTGTAGCATGCTTAGTATTTCGCATCATATCTCTAAGATCCTGTGCCATATTGCAAATGTTTTAAGGTTTCTTTTAATTTAATTTTTCCGCGATGAAGGTTTGTTCTCGAAGCACTTTCAGAAATACCAAGTATCACAGCAATTTCTTGATGATCATAGCCTTCTATTAAAAAAAGCTGCACCACCTTACTGTAATGGTCTGGTAATTTTTCTATGGCTTCATGCACCGCAGCTACTGTGGTAGCATCGGGCACAGACCAGTCTTCCTCTTCATCGACAATGCTCATTGTCTCTTCATTGATGGACTGCACTTCCAGTTTTCTCGCTTTGATGGTATCGAGACACGTATTAATGACAATCCGTTTTAACCAGGCTCCAAAAGTGACATCACCTTTAAACTGATGTATCTTTTTAAACGCCTTGATAAATGATTCCTGCAACGCATCTTCTGCAGTTGCAGTATCTTTTAAGTACCTGCTCGCAACAATAAACATTCCGTCACAGTATTGCTTATACAAAGCCATTTGTGCTCTAGGATTATGCTCCTTGCATTGTTCAACAAGTAATGAATTAGACAATAGTGATGGTTTAATTTAGTTGCTGTTCCCCGTAAAGACGATAAAGTTATAACAGTGTTTCAATTGTTAACTAAAATTTAGCTTAAAAAATTTATAAAGTGCATTTCTAATGGGTACCTTTAACTTACTTTTGAACAAATTGTATTGTCATGAAAGAAAATTACACTGATTTTAATAAACTTAATAGACTTCTAGTAGCCAGTTTTGAAGCAGAAAAACTGTATTATAATGCAGCTCAAGATGCACAAACTACAGAACTTAAACGTTTTTTAAATTATATGGCTGTTGAAAGAAATAGAATGAGCCATAGTATCTCTAATGAATTACATGGAAGAGATATTGAGCCTCTAAAAGAAGATGCAGATAAAGGTAATTTGGATCGAACCTGGCATGAAATTAAAGAAGCATTAGAACACTTTAATTCTGACGTGATTATTAACCAGTGTATTGCAAGAGACCGAAATAACGTAAAAAGATATGATGATCTTATACTTTCAGCAAAATTGCCTAGTGAGATCATAGAAATACTTGAAAAGCAACGGGATCAACTTAACTGGTATATGAAACAGGCCGAGCAACACAAAAATGATCCATTTAAAAAAGAGGCTTCTACCAGAGATGAGGCGTTGGGAAACGCAACCCCATCCTCGAAGAAGAGTGATGGGAAAAACGACACAAAAGAAGTTGGTAAAATTATTTCGTTTAGATCTAAAGCGATGTAGTTTACTATCTAACTAAATTTAAAAAAAGCCCGATGTTTTTAACATCGGGCTTTTTTTAATGATAATATCATACATACTTTATGCACTTACCGCGCCATCCAAAACTTCTTCTTTTACATTATTGTAATAAAACAACATCGTTTTATAGAACCTTGAGGCATTGTCTCCGTCTTCTAAGCATCCTTTTAATGTTTCTTCTAAATTGGTATATCTCACTTTCTCTGAAACTGCTTCATTGATATCAAACAAACGTATCGCATCCATACTTCTAGGCTTAGAGTTCCATAATGAGATAACTCGTGACTCATAATCGATAGTTACATCAATCGTATTAAAATAAAACTTTAATAATGCTTTCTGAAATTTATAATACTCGCTTTGAGTAGATTCATTTTTACAACTCTTTTTAATAAGTTTACGCATTTCTTCTTTGATAATCTGATTTGGATTTTTCATAGCATAAGATTTTACTTATACTAAGATAACGATAGGTTTTTAGTCAGCTACAGAAATAGAAGCTGTTTAGCTTCATTTTAACTACATAATTACCAAATAGTTAAAGAAATTAAGAATACTTTTATTAGTTTTCAGTTTCAAGGCCTTCTGCATCCCAGGCAGTAATTCCTCCATTTAAATCATAAATTTTAGTAAAACCAAGCTCTTTCAGAATTTTAGAGGCTTTTGCGCTTCGGCCTCCTTTTTTACAGTACACATATACGGGTTTATCTTTATCTAATTCTTCAGCTCTTTCGATAAAATCTGAATCTGTTACACAAATATTCTGAGCGCTTTTAAGATGAGAGGCTTCGTATTCAGTCGGAGTTCTAACATCTAATAATTGAATGGTAGCATCCTGAAGAAGCGCGGCTCTCATTTCTTGAGGAGTGACCCGATTTACAGTAACTGAAGTATCTTCATGACAGCTTTGTAATGAAAAGAATAGGGTAAATAATACAAATAGATATTTCATTACACAGTTTTATCTCCTTCCCAATTTTCAAATCCCCCCATAAGATTATACGCATTTTCAACTCCCAAGGATCTCAATATTGCACATGCCTGAGCGCTTCTGCCTCCAGAACGGCAGTATACATAATAATTTTTTGAAGTATCTAATTGCTTTACGTTTTCAATAAAGGCTGCGCTATTGTAGATGTCCATTTGCTTCGCATTAGGGATCATTCCTTCTTCTACTTCCGCATCTGTTCTAACATCTAGGATAACGGCTGCAGGGTCTTCTGCTAACTGTTCTGCCCATTGTTTTTGTTGTAGATCCATGCTAAGTTTTATTTAAAATTTCAGTAAAAATACAAATTCTAATGCTACTGAATAAAAAAATTCGGTCTCGATACAACAGACGTATCAAAACCGAATTTGTTCCAATTTTTTAAGAGCTTATTGCTTTACTGAGCAACCAATCGCTTTAGTTTCTTTGACCGAAACTTCTTTACCGGCTAATAGTTCGTTGACCGCATTTGCCAAAAACCGATCTTTTACATTTGCTGCGTTACGAACATCATCATCAATGGCGCCTATATACTTCACAATATTTTTGCCATCTTCTTTTTGTAATAAGTATACGTGAGGCGTTTTGGTAGCGCCGTACGCTGCATATATTGACTGGCTTTCATCGTACAAATATGGAAACGTAAAGCCAGCTTCTTTTGCTTTTTTCTGCATCAACTCATATGTATCGTCTGGTTGCACCTCCGGATTGTTCGGATTAATAGCTATAACAGGATACCCTTTTGTTTTAAACTCTTTATCCAGCCCAACGATTCTAGACTCACTGGCAACTGCATACGGACATGTATTACAAGTAAAGATCACAATAAATCCCTTGGCGTCTTTATAATCACTTAAACTTACCATAGTACCATCCACATTTTTAAGAGTAAAGTCTGTTGCTTCACTCCCTATAGTATATCCTTTAACTGCACTTGGATTAGGTAATTCTTTAACTTCGGTTGGAATATATACTCTATCATTTTTTGCAATATCTTTCGAGGTTTCTTTTTTGCTTTCTTGGCAGCTTGTAAACGCAAAAGAAATTGCTAGAACCAAAGTTCCTATTACTATTCTTGTTTTTTTCATGGTGTGTATTTTTATAAAATTGATTTAACTTCTGTTTCTAATTCTTCGTATGTGAATTCTTTTTCATAGAATTTTCTACGATTCTTATTATATATAACTGTTGCTGGAATAGCACCACTCCAGTTCTTGTCCACTTTGGGAATCCAACTATTGGCGTCACCATCATCTAGCAAAATAACTTGAGATTTTAGGCCTCTATTTTCTACAAATGGAATTACTTGTTTTTCTAAAACATCTGGAAAATCCAGACTTACCAAAATAACTTTAACCTTATCATCTGCGTAATCCGCATTTATTTTTTCGAAATAGGGTAATTCTTTTATACACGGTTTACACCACGTTGCCCAAAAGTTTACTACGTACGTAGTATCGTTTTTTTTCTGAAGAAACTTCTCGAATTCTTCAAAATTATAACTCGGTATAGCTAATTGCGCTGTCTCTTCAGGCATGTTAGCAGTTTCTCCAACCAAAGCAGAATCAAAAGCTGCAGGCTCTTCTTTTTTTGATTCTGCACAAGAAATCAGTAGCACAATTACAGATAAAAAGATGTATTTCATAGGGTTAAAAATAATATAACTGAAAGTATTGACATTCATTTTTAACACTACATTATATATTAATCTTGATACTAGATTTTTTCTGAAATTAAAATTGTGTTAAATGTAATATACAATATATAAAATTCTTTACATTTGTATGTACAAATATTGTTATTACAAGAATGAATATTGAAGAAGCTATAAAATCTATCCACAAAATGGGATTAACTACCAAAACAGTAGTAAATCTTATGTATACCTCTCGTGTTGTCGAAGAACACATCGCAAGAGTGTTTAAAGAATATGAATTGAGTACACAACAATATAATGTGCTCAGAATACTTCGTGGACAAAAAGGAAACCCTGCAAACCTCTCTACGATTCAAGAACGTATGGTGGACAGAAGTAGCAATGCTACGCGCCTTGTAGACAAACTCTTAAAAAAAGGATGGGCCAAGCGACGTGTCTGCCCAGAAAATAGAAGAAAAGTGGAAATAACGATTACAGAAAGCGGATTAGACCTATTAAAAACGCTCGATCCAATTACCGAAGAAAACAATAAAAACATATTAAGTAATCTTACTACTTCCGAATTAGAAACCCTCAATGACCTATTAGACAAATTAAAATAAATATTCACTTAACAAGTAAACACTATGAAAACTATTTTTAAATCAGTATTAATTTTAACCGTAGCCGTTGGCGCTACAGCATTTACAACAACTATGAAAAAGACAATTAATGTGGAGACAAGCACCATTACATGGAAAGGTAAAAAAGTATTGGGTTCACACACAGGAACCATCAATCTACAAGAAGGATACCTTGAAATGGATGGCGATCAACTAACTGGAGGAATGTTTGTCGTAGATATGACCTCTATTAATGTAACCGATCTAAAAGCAGGCGAAGGAAAAGAAAAATTGGAAGGCCACCTTAAAAGTGATGACTTTTTTGGGGTAGAAAATTTCCCGACAGCAACATTAGTGATTAACAGCGCTACTAAAAATGCGGATGGTTATATTGTTAATGGAGATATTACTATAAAAGGTACGACACTTCCTATTGAATTCGATCTTGACATGGGTGCAGATTTTGCCGCTACCAGTTTAAAAATTGACCGAACCAAATTCAATGTACGCTATGGAAGTGGAAGTTTCTTCGACAATTTAGGAGATAACACGATTGCCGATAATTTCGAACTAGACGTTACCCTAAAATTTTAAATCAATTTTAAGCGGTTGTTTCAATTATGATTTTTATATTTGAACCAACAAAATTTACAATGACAAATACACATACATGGTGGTGGAATAAATTACGAGCAACAGTCGTGAGCTAGACCCCATATGTATATCCTATACAAAAAGCCTGTCTTTCACGACAGGCTTTTTTAATTTCTGTCAAGGCAGGATTAAAAAAATGCAATAAGATACATTAACTATGAAATACAATCTTACAACACATTCTAAAAAGCTGCTTGCAGATACACTCACACCTGTATCGGTGTATCTTCGGCTTCGGGATAAATTCCCCAATAGCCTGTTATTGGAAAGCAGTGATTATAGAGCCAACGACAATACCTTCAGTTATATATGCTGTAATCCTATTGCTTCTATTAAAATTGAAAATGAAGTAATTACGCAGAAATTTCCAAATGGATCTCAAAAAGAAAATCACGTTACGCCACAACTTTCGATTCCTAAAGTGTTAGAAGATTTTACGCAATCTTTTGCTTCGGAAAATGCTTCCTTTAAATTTATAAACAATGGAGTGTTTGGATATATGGCATACGATGCAGTACGCTATTTTGAAGATATTTCAGTCTTAAAAAAGAAAGGTGGCATCAACATTCCAGATATGTATTATGCAGTCTACCAGAATATCATTGCCATCAATCACTTTAATAATGAAGCCTATATTTTTTCACATAATTATAATTCCGAAAGTAATATTCCTCAGATTGAACAGTATCTAAACTCAAAAAACTTTGCCGAATATCCTTTCAATCTAAAAGGCGAACGAGAAACTAACCTGAAAGATGACGAATTTAAAGCCTTGGTACAAAAGTGTAGGGAGCATTGCCTGCGTGGAGATGTTTTTCAGATTGTGCCTAGCAAACGATTTTCACAAGGTTTTACAGGAGACGAATTCAATGTGTATCGCGCCCTGCGGAGTGTAAATCCGTCTCCGTATCTTTTTTATTTTGACTATGGAAATTTTAAAATCTTTGGCAGTTCTCCTGAAGCTCAATTAGTAGTAAGTGGTAACAGAGCCGAAATTCATCCCATCGCTGGAACTTTTAAGCGTACTGGTAACGATGAAGAGGATGCAGCACTTGCAAAACAATTGGCTGCAGATACTAAAGAAAACAGCGAACATGTGATGTTGGTTGACTTGGCTAGAAATGACCTAAGCCGTCATGGAAGTGAAGTAACTGTTGAGACATATCGTGAGGTTCAGTTTTTCTCACATGTGATACATCTGGTAAGTAAAGTGGTTGCTACCTTGGATGATAACGCATCTACGATGCAGATTGTAGCAGACACCTTCCCGGCGGGAACGTTAAGTGGTGCTCCAAAACATAATGCCATGAAATTACTGGAAAAATATGAAAACATTTCCCGTGAGTTTTATGGAGGCGCGATTGGTTTTATGGATTTCTACGGAAACTTTAACCATGCGATAATCATTCGTTCTTTTGTGAGTAAAAATCACACATTACATTATCAGGCAGGTGCCGGAGTCGTGAGCGAAAGTAATGAAGAAAATGAATTACAGGAAGTGTATAATAAATTAGGTGCTTTAACTAAAGCACTTGAACTAGCTGAAACTATATAAGATGAAAATAATAGTCATAGACAACTACGATAGCTTTGTGTACAATCTCGTACATTATTTGGAAGAAATGGATTGTGAAGTAACCGTGTGGCGTAACGATAAATTTCACATAGATGACCTTGAAGGTTTCGACAAAATCTTATTATCGCCAGGCCCTGGTATTCCTGACGAAGCAGGTTTATTAAAGCAAGTGATCAAACAATATGCCGGCAAAAAACCCATTCTAGGTGTTTGTTTGGGGCAACAGGCTATTGGTGAAGTATTTGGCGGAAGCCTGATAAACTTAAAAGAAGTATATCATGGCGTAGCAACAATGGCAATGCAAACGGTAAACGATAATGCATTATTTAAAAATATTAATAAAGAATTTGAAATTGGTCGTTATCATTCTTGGGTGGTCAACAAAGAGGATTTTCCTAAAAGTTTAGAGATTACTTCGGTTGATGAAAACGGACAAATAATGTCGCTACGTCATCGCGAATTTGATATTTGTGCAGTACAATTTCACCCAGAAAGTGTCTTAACACCCGATGGCAAAAAAATGATGAAAAATTGGGTTCAAAAATAATATGATAAGTAACTTCTCTCCCTTTGGGAGAGATAGAGAGAGGGTTTATGAAAAATATTTTAAACAGATTAATCAATCACGAGCAACTCACAAAAGAGGAGGCACGCAATGTATTGGTTTCGATTTCCGAAGGAAAATACAACCAAAGTCAGATAGCAGCATTTCTTACGGTCTATATGATGCGAAGTGTGGGTCTCGAAGAACTCGAAGGGTTCCGGGATGCCTTATTAGACTTGTGTCTTAAAGTTGATGTGTCCAACTACAATACAATTGACCTATGTGGAACAGGCGGTGACGGTAAAGACACCTTCAATATTTCAACCTTAGCTTCTTTTGTTACTGCAGGAGCAGATGTGCTTGTTACCAAGCACGGTAACTACGGAGTTTCTTCGGTAAGTGGCAGCAGCAATGTGATGGAGCACTTGGGGATAAAGTTTAGTAATGATTCTGACTTTTTAAAACGTTCGCTGGACGAGGCTGGCATCTGTGTTCTGCATGCTCCCCTATTCCACCCTGCGATGAAAAATGTGGCTCCCATTCGGCGTGAATTAGGCGTAAAAACATTTTTTAATATGTTGGGCCCAATGGTAAATCCGGCGTTTCCTGAAAATCAGTTAGTAGGGGTTTTTGACCTGGAACTGGCAAGAATGTATGGGTATCTCTACCAAAAGGAAAATAAAAAATACGCGGTTTTACACGCAATGGACGGTTATGATGAAATATCACTTACCGGGCCTGCAAAAATGATTACAAATGCTTCGGAAAGAGTGATCACTGCGGAAGATTTTAAGGTCTCACAAATTAAGCAATCTGACATCTACGGCGGAAATAGCGTAGAAAGTTCCGCCGAAATATTTATGAATATCCTAAACGGAAACGGCACCGAAGCTCAAAATAATGTGGTCTGTGCCAATGCCGGAGTTGCGATTTCAGTGGTCGAAAATTGCACAGTAACCGAAGGATTTGAAAAAGCACAGGATTCATTGAACAACGGAAAAGCATTGGAAAAATTGAAGAAATTACAGAAACTCAGTAAAGAAAAGTAGAATTATACGAATCCCCCTTTGAAAGGGGAATAAGGGGGATGTTTTTAATTATTTAATAAATTTTAAGAACACACCTAAAGTCCCCTCAAGGGGATAATTCACAAAAAATGATATGACCATACTAGAAAAAATAACAATCTATAAACGGAAAGAAGTTGAAGCTAGGAAAAAAGCTTTTCCAATTTCGATCTTAGAAAAGGCTACTTTGTTTGAGCGTGAAACTGTTTCACTTTCGCTTGCACTTAAAAATGCTTCCACCGGAATTATAGCCGAACATAAACGCAGATCACCCAGCAAATCGGTAATTAATAATAACGTACAGGTGCAGGAGGTGGCAAAAGGATATGAAGCTGCGAGTGTAACTGGCATGTCAGTTTTAACCGATACTAATTTTTTTGGAGGCTCCTTAGATGATCTATTGGTAGCGAGAAATGCAGTGTCATTTCCATTACTTCGCAAAGAATTTATCATTGACCCGTATCAGATTTTTGAAGCAAAAGCCTATGGCGCCGATGCCATTTTATTAATCGCTGCTTGTCTTTCTGAAAAAGAACTCAAAGAATTTTCGACCCTTGCTAAAAAGCTTCAGTTGGATGTGTTACTAGAAGTGCATAATGAAGAAGAATTACAAAAATCATTACATCCTTCCGTAGATATGCTGGGCGTGAATAACCGAAACTTAAAAACATTTGACGTATCCTTAGATAGTAGCAAAGCACTTTCCGAAGCTATTCCAAGTAACTTTGTAAAAGTTTCAGAGAGCGGAATTAGTTCTATTGAAGCTATAAAAGAGTTAAAAAATTATGGGTATCAAGGATTCTTAATTGGCGAGAATTTTATGAAAACAGATGATCCTGGAAAAGCAGCCTCAGCATTTATAAAAAAATTAAACGCGTAGTATGAGTAACATCGGACTTAAAATATGCGGAATGAATGAGAATACGGCCGAAGTTGCAGCACTGAGACCTGACTATCTTGGCTTCATCTTTTACGAAAAAAGTCCGCGAAATTATACAGCCGAAAGGATTTTCTATCCGCCTGGAGCTTCACAAAATGTGGGAGTTTTTGTAGATGCTTCAGAAGCATTTATACTCGAAAAAATTAAAAGATTCAATCTTCAGGTCGTTCAATTACACGGCGATGAAAGTCCGTATAATTGTGCATCGCTTAAAAACGCAATTAGTCTCGAAGCACAAAGGTCTAGCGATGCGCACCCCAATCAGGGAGTGCACAATATAAAAGATACCGATATCTGGAAAGTGTTTTCTGTAAAAGACAGTTTTGATTTTTCGGTAGTAAAAGCCTACGAACCTTTTGTTGATGCTTTTTTATTTGATACCAAAGGAGCTGCCAAAGGGGGCAACGGAATCACCTTTAATTGGGAGATTTTAAAAGAGTATCCTAGTAAAAAGCCATTTGTATTAAGTGGTGGCATAGGCTTGGAAGAAGTTTCAGAAATTAAAAAATTAATACAATCCAATATTCCTTTAATGGCAGTAGATGTCAATAGTAAATTTGAAGATGCACCAGGATTGAAGAACATTCAGAAATTAAAAAAGTTTAAAGAAGAATTAGCAACGATTATAGAACCAAATAAGTAAAAACTATATGAATTATAACGTCGATGAACAAGGATACTATGGAGATTTTGGCGGGGCCTACATTCCGGAAATGCTCTATCCCAATGTAGAGGAATTACGTCAAAATTATTTAAAGGTCATGCAGGAGCCCGCTTTTAAAAAAGAGTTTGATGCGTTGCTGAAAGAATATGTAGGACGCCCTACTCCGTTGTATTATGCAAAACGGTTTTCAGAAAAGTATAACACCAAAGTCTATCTCAAACGAGAAGATCTTTGCCACACTGGAGCACATAAGGTCAACAATACCATCGGACAAATTTTAATGGCGAAACGCCTTAACAAAACCCGAATCATTGCCGAAACTGGGGCAGGACAACACGGCGTTGCCACCGCCACAGTTTGTGCGTTAATGGGATTGGAATGCATTGTCTATATGGGTGAGATCGATATCCAACGACAGGCTCCAAATGTGGCACGTATGAAAATGCTGGGTGCTACGGTTGTTCCGGCAAAGAGCGGAAGTAGAACACTAAAAGATGCAACCAATGAAGCCATTCGGGACTGGATTAACAATCCTGAGAACACTCATTATATCATTGGAAGTGTCGTTGGGCCACATCCCTATCCCGATATGGTGGCGCGGTTTCAAAGTGTGATCTCTAAAGAAATCGGAATTCAATTACAGGAAAAAGAAGGTAGAAATTATCCCGATTTTATAGTAGCCTGTGTGGGTGGCGGAAGCAATGCAGCCGGAGCCTATTATCATTATCTTGATAATCCAGATGTAGGGATTATCGCAGTAGAAGCTGCTGGAAAAGGAATTGATAGTGGAGAGAGTGCCGCAACCTCAGCCTTAGGAAAAGTGGGCATCATCCATGGAAGCAAAACGTTGTTAATGCAAACAACAGACGGGCAGATTACCGAGCCGTACTCAATTTCGGCAGGACTCGATTATCCGGGGGTGGGTCCTATGCACGCCCATTTATTTGCCAGCGGCAGAGGTGAGTTTATAAGTATTACCGACCAAGCTGCGATGAAAGCTGGTTTGCAATTAAGCAAACTGGAAGGAATCATTCCTGCGATTGAAACCAGCCATGCCTTGGCCATTTTTGAAGAACGCAAATTCTTGCCAGACGATGTGGTGGTGGTTAATTTAAGTGGTCGTGGAGATAAAGATCTGAACACCTATATAGAATATTTTAAATTGTAGAGTTTAGGTCATTTCCGCGAAGGCGGAAATCTTAACAATCATGGAAGATCAATTATATTATATCTACATACTTACCAATAAGAATCACAGCGTTTTATATATAGGCATCACCCATAACTTGAAGAAAAGATTAAAACAACACAAGTATCCTAGTTCAAAAGGATTTGCAAAAAAATATAACACCACTATTTTAGTTTATTTTGAATCAACACAATACGTAAAAAATGCAATCAGAAGAGAAAAGCAATTAAAGAAATGGAATCGAGAATGGAAAGAAAATTTAATAAATGACCTAAATCCAGATTGGAAAGATCTAGCATGGATGTTGGATTGATTTTACAATGTAGTGAGTTAGATTCCCACCTTCGTGGGAATGAAAAAAAATTATAAATATGAACAGAATCAACAAAAGAGTACAGGAAGATAAAAAATTATTATCCATCTACTTTACAGCTGGGTATCCAAACCTCAATGATACGGTTTCCATCATTAAGAAATTAGAGAACTCTGGAGTCGACATGATTGAAATCGGATTGCCCTTTAGTGATCCATTAGCAGACGGTCCAACCATTCAAGCTAGTTCTACTCAGGCACTCAAAAACGGAATGACCACTTCCCTGCTTTTTGAACAATTAAAAGACATTAGACAAACAGTTTCCATTCCATTGATCGTAATGGGCTATTTTAATCCAATACTTCAGTACGGAGTGGAAGCATTTTGTAAAAAATGCCAGGAAATCGGAATTGATGGATTAATTCTACCCGACCTCCCGTTAGCCGAATATAATTTGCAGTATCGAAGCACTTTTGAGAAATACGGACTTGTCAACGTATTTTTAATAACGCCCCAAACTTCCGAAGAAAGGATACGCCAAATCGATGAGGCCAGTAACGGATTTATCTATATGGTGAGTAGCGCAAGCACTACAGGGAAAACTTCCGGATTTGAAAAAGAACAAACAGACTATTTTGACAGAATAGCTAGTATGAAACTTAAGAATCCCACCATCGTTGGTTTCGGCATTAATAATGCTGAAACATTTAATCAGGCGACCAAAAATGCTAATGGTGCCATCATAGGAAGTGCGTTTATTAAAATGCTTTCAGAAAAGGGCATAAAGGGTATTACAACATTTATTGAAGCTATAAGAAAGGTTTAACGAAGCTTTACAATTGTATTAAGATGAAGTGTGGATTAAAAACTTTATTTTTAGTTAAACATTAAAAAGAAGTATCATGAAAAGGAAATTTGAAAGGAAAAAAGAACAAACAAATCCGACAAATCCTACCGGAAATATAAATCAAAAGACAAACGATTTTGATATTGATGAAAAAACAATAAAAAAGCAAAAGACAAAAGAGTAGTCTTATTAAATACAAGAAACCAAGTCCTGCAGACACTACGTTTGTAGGACTTTTCTTTTTTCATTATAATTTCAAAATAAAATTATGTTGTATATTGTATCAAATTTAAATTGTGAAAAAAATTCAGGTTCAGTCCTTACCTCTTTATGAGGTAATTAGAGATATTGCAGAAGCATTTGGAAGCTCATACGATGAAAATTGTGGTGAATATCACCTAAACCTACCAGAAAATATTGGTAAAGGATTTATAAAAGGAATTAATTTTGATGGCGGTTTTGGCATATTAATTTATCAATGTACTTTCTTTAATGATGTTGAAATCCAATTCAATGTTAATAAAACACATCCTTTAAAATTTCTTTATTGTCTAAATGGTGAATTATCACATAGATTTCAAAATGGCGAAGAATTAAATACCATTAATCAATACCAAAGTGCTATTGTTGCAAGTAAAAATTACAATGGGCACATTCTTCATTTTAAAGCAAATACCGAAACTCAAATTGGAAGCTTAGAAATTGATAGAGAACAGTTTCAGGAAAAAGTACGTTGTGAGCTCTCTAGTCTTCACCCAGAGTTGAAAACGCTTTTTACAGATTATAAAGCAACCAATCAATTTTATTACAGTGGCGATTATAGTTTGTATATAGCAGATTTGTTTAAACGCATTGAAGAATTTGAAAATAATGATTTTGTGAGACGAATTTTCTTGGAGGGACAGGCGTATGAAATCCTTACCAATCAGATAATTCAATACCATGATGACCACAATGATTCTAAAAATCGATCTTTATTGCGTAGGAGTGAACTTGATATCGTAAAAAATGCTGCTTCCCTAATTGAAAACAGCTTAAATGATCTGGAAACGATAGACGTTATGGCAGAAAATTTGGGCATCAATGTAAATAAACTACAGCACGGTTTCAAATATTTATATGGCTGCACAGTAAATATGTACATTCAAAAACAGCGACTTGATCTGGCAAAAACACTATTGACAAAAACAGATTTTAATATTTCTGAAATTGTAGAACGTATTGGACTCTCTAGCAAAAGTTATTTTTCGAAGGTATTTAAAGAAATGTATTCCATCTCTCCATCTGAGTTTAGAACAAATCACAAAAAAAGAACGACTTAATTTAGATGATGATTAGCGTTATCAAATAAACCTATAGCGCTATTCACCTATAATTTACTATTTATTATTACTTCTAGTTAAATTCTGTTAACAGAAATTATTGGTCAGTTTTATTTAATATCTTTAATATCTAACAATTAAAACAACCTAATTTATGAGAGATTTAGTATGGTTAATCGTAGTGATTCTAGTTATTGGATGGCTTATTGGCTTCATTGGTTTTGGAGCCGCTGTTGGTAATTTAATTCACATCTTATTAGTAATTGCAGTTATAATGATATTGTATAAATTACTTACAGGAAAGAAATTATAAAATCACACAATTACATTTTCAAATAGTCTTCAAAATTTTGAAGACTATTTTTGTATATTAAGTACTTACATTTAACTTCCTCTTAAAATGCATTTTACACTTTTTCAGAAATTTTTAGTTTTAATTTTCTTGCTCGTAAACATATTTTCTGTTGCTGCGCAAGATCTCCCTGTAAATTATATTAAAGAAAAAATTGATTTTTATAAGAAAAACGACAGAGGTCCTTACAAGTCTATTAATTGGTTTTGTAGTGATGGAGAAGTGAGAGAAGCCCGAGATCCTTGCCCAAAAGATAAAGATAATGCTGTACAACATGCAAGTTATCGAGATGATACTAAAGAACTTGCAAAAAAATACCATCTCTTTTTTGGTGAAATTCTGGCAAGTACTAACAGAACCGACTTTTGGGATGAAGCGAATAACCAAAGCCGTTTAAAACAATACCAACTTAATAAGTATCTGGAAAGTATTGATGATGGCTGGGTACAGCGAAAATCACAATATTACAGAGGAGCCATACAAAGTGAAGATGAACAAGCTTGGGGAATTGAATTTTATCAGAATTTTTTACCAAGGGATACGCGTATTACTAATCAGTATTTTTTACTTCGTCAATCTCTACGGGATATTCCGCATGATGGAGACAATAACTTAGCACAACTTATGAGAGCACAATCTAAAATTGTGGCAGATGCTTTTCCTAAGTTTATGGATGCACGAATTAAAATACATGGTAATCCAACTGTAGAAGACATTGAAATGGTGAAGAACTTTCAGCTCAAATACGAAAAAGACCTTCCGCAAAATCTAAAAACCGAACTTTCAGAATTACAGGCTACTATGGCAGACTTTTACGCGCCATTAAATGTGGAAACATTACGAAACCAAGTAGAACGCATTTCAAAAAACAATTCAACCAGAGCAAGACTTCTGGATTTTCTCAACACCTATCAAGACACTGAAAGTCCAGAAAGAACAGTTCCTGCCTTAGCAGATATATTGTGTGTGATACGCACCAATATTACTGAAACTACCTCGGGTATCGACCGTCTTTTATTATTGGATCTCTCCAATTCTTTAGAAGATGTCCTTTTAAAAAAAACACAGGAATGGGATCCAGAAACGGTATTAGAACTCATGGAGAAAATTCGACATCTAAGCCTGGCAGCAGCAGGAACTGGTCTTATCGAACTTTGGGAATACGAAAAAGTAAAGTCTCAGCTTGAGGTACACTTAGGAACAGCAGACGTTACTATTGATGAGCTTAACCAATTTTTACAAACTTCCAGAGGGATTGTAGAATGGAGTGCCGGTATGGTAAAAGCTACTTACGGAGATGTGGTGGAAACCTATTCAAAATTTGAACCCATGGCATATAGCTTTATCGACGACCGTATAAGATCTTCGGTAGCATTGAATTTGGGGGAAAGCGTGAGTCGCCTAGGCGCCATGATAAGTGAGATTTCGGCACTCTCCAATGATGTTTTAGATATTACATCGCAAACCAGCATTCGCGGATTAAATCCAGGATATGCCTTTGGAGAACTTGTAGTAGTTGAAGAATCTCCCGAAGGAATTGCAATTGATACCGACAAGATCTACGTGTTTCAAAAACCGCCTAGTGACCTAAAACCTGTGGCGGGTATTATGACAGTTTCTGAAGGAAATCTGGTGTCTCATGTGCAACTACTAGCAAGAAATCTAGGAATTCCGAATGCAGCACTTTCAGGAGAAAATCTGAAAGCACTTTCAAAATATGATGGTGCCAACGTTTTTTACGCTGTTTCTGAAAAAGGGAACGTCATCATAAAAAAAGAAAGCGATATGTCTTCTGTAGAAAAAGAACTTTTCAGCAAACAAGAACGAAGTGAGAATAAGATCGCAGTACCTGTAGAGCAAATACGACTTGATGTTTGTGAGGTTCTTAATATGCGTACTGTAGATGCAGACGATTCAGGTAAATTGTGTGGTCCTAAAGCTGCTAATTTGGGACAGTTAAAACGTATGTTTCCTGAAAATGTAGTAGAAGGATTGGTAATTCCCTTCGGAATTTTCAGAAAGCATATGGATCAACAAATGCCAGGCGAAGGCATAAGTTATTGGAATTATTTAAACACCACATTCTCTGAAGCTACCATCATGCGCAGGGACGGTATTGCCGAAAAAGAAGTAGAAGACTTTCAGTTAAAAAGGCTTGACAACCTTAAAAGGGCTATTGAAAAGATCTCGCTGGATGCCATCTTTGTAAAGCAACTTCAGGATGGTTTTAAAGATGCTTTTGGTAATTCTATTGGAAATGTACCCGTATTTTTACGAAGCGACACGAACATGGAAGACTTAAAAGAATTTACTGGTGCAGGACTCAACCTGACCCTATTTAATATACTTTCAGAAGAGAACATCATCGAAGGCATTAAAAAAGTATGGGCTTCCCCCTACACCGAACGTAGTTTTAAATGGCGGCAGAAATATTTGAGCAATCCTGAAAATGTATTTCCTTCGATTTTAATTATCCCTAGTGTGGATGTCGAATATAGTGGTGTAATGATTACCAAAGGAATAAATAAAGGGAGCGAAAAGGATCTAACTGTAGCATTTAGCCGTGGTGCGGGTGGTGCAGTAGATGGGCAATCTGCAGAAACCAGACTTCTTACGGCAGATACAAATTATTTACTAGCGCCTGCCAGAGAAACTAATTATTTGAGGCTACCGGCTTCTGGTGGAACGACAAAAAATACGACTACTTTTGAAAATGAAATTTTAAATGACAAGAATATAGAGGATATTCGAGAAATTGCTTCACAAATACGAACAAAGATTCCGCAGGAAACAAATACAGACTATCAAGGAGCGTGGGATGTTGAACTAGGGTTTGCAAACGATAAATTATGGTTGTTTCAGATTAGACCTTTTGTAGAAAATAAAAAAGCTAAAAGTTCAGAATATTTAACTTCCATCTCTCCAACTATTGACTACTCGAAGAAAATTTGGGTAAAAAGAAAATTAAATTATGACTAAGAAAATCGGATTTATTTTGCTCTTCGCAGGGCTATTTGCCAGTATGGGTTTTTACCCAATTGATGGCTATGAACGTTCCAGAATTACCAGATTACTTGATATTCAACACACCCTTGATAAAGGAGAAAAATATACTCGTATACCAGCAGGTGCTTTTGCAAGTATTAATGACATCGAATTAAACCTTGCTTCACAAAGCGGATTGAGTATCGATTCAATTTTAAAAGAAGACCCAGAATTTGCAAAACAAATTGCCCGTATTACACCAGGTGGTGCTTATTCTTTAGCAATTCTAGATATGACGGACCCTTCTAATTTAAAGTATGCTTCGCATCGTGAAAATGTAGGCTATCAACCTGGAAGTGTTGGAAAAATCGCTGTTTTAAATGCACTATTTACGCAGCTAAAAAACATCTATCCCGATGATTTTGATGCACGAATTGCACTCTTATGTAATAAAAGGGTTAGCTCGGGAATCTGGGGAATAGGAGATCATCATACCATTCCAATTTATGACCCAATCAAAGAAAAATTAACTAAGCGAACGGTAATAGCTAGTGATGAGTTCACGTTATTCGAGTGGGCAGATCATATGGTCTCGGTAAGTAACAACGGAGCCGCAAGTGTTTTGTATCGTGAATCGATGCTAATGTCACATTTTGGAAAAGACTATCCTAGATTGACAGAAGAAGAAGCAGAAACATTTTTTAAAGAAACACCCAGAGACAGCCTTACCAATCTTGCCAATGCAGTTGTAAATGATCCACTGCGAGAACTAGGGATCACCGAAGATGACTGGCGATTGGGCGGAGTTTTTACAAATGGACCCGACCGGTATGTAGGTCGCAAAGGAGGAAGTATTGGTACTCCAAAAGGCTTAATGAAATACCTTGTACAACTCGAACAGGGCAATGTAGTAGATTCTCTTTCTAGTCTTGAAATGAAACGGATTCTTTACATTACAGACAGACGTATTCGTTATGCAAAATCTTCACGGTTGGATAGTGCCAGGGTGTACTTTAAATCGGGAAGCTTTTATAGTTGCGACAAATCTAAACCTGGAAAATGTGGTGATTATGCAGGGAATAGATTTAATTATATGAACTCTGTGATTACAGTAGAACATCCTAATGGCAAAAAATATATAGTATGTTTAATGACTAATGTGTTAAGTGTTAATTCTGCTGGAGCCCACATGTATTTAGCTACAAAAATTGACGATGTGATTACTGGTCAGTAGTTGTTTGCAAAAGAATATTGAGTGCGCTTTTTGCTGAAAGGCGCACTTTTTTATTTTCATGATTTTCGAGCCCTTGAATAATTTTGGAATAGCTTTTATCTTCAGAATGTTTCATCACATTTAATACGGCAAGTTTCATTTTAGTTCCCCTGTTTTTAAGTAACATTAGTAATATCACTTTTTCTGAAAGTGTTTTAGGTTCAAAAGAAGATACGTTGTATTCGGAATGATCAATAACATGATACTCGATAAGTGGTAATACTTTCGATTTTAATTTTGACTGTAGTAAATTATCAAGAAACTCCACTGCATTTATTTTTGTGTCCTTCAACTCACTTTTAAGTCCGAAATATGCTGTATCAATATCGGTTTGATCATATTTTAAACTAAGAAGTTTAAAAATACATTCCAAACTTTGGTCTAGCTGAAGATGCAAAACATCCATAAGGCTTTCCCTTGCTATTAATAAATCGGTTTCTCTATCTGTATCTTTATCAATAGCATCACCAGAGGTTTCAAGGATCTGTCTTAGGGTGTCGATCGCATTTAGAGAATTTCTGTAATACACACTTTCACGAAGAGTTATTTTTGTTAAAGCTCGTTGATCAAGTTTTAGATTAGGAGCGTTTTTCTGTAGTTCATTTAAAGATTTTGCTGCTTCAAGTCTAATGATAAAATCTTTACTCTGAAGCAAACGCATCAATACTTTTACAGACTCTCTGCTTTTAAAAGACTGGATTACTTTAGGGATATAAGGCCTGATTTCTGACTCTAAACTTTCAGACATATCCAGTTTTAAAATAGTCCTGGTAATTGCAACGCCATACTTTCGCAAGGCTTTTCTTGCAGGCTTTCGAAATTGCTTTTCAGCAAGAAAGGAAAGTAACTGATTGACAAATGGCTCATGCGCTGTGATTCCTGCTGCTTCTATAGCAAAGTTCACGACATAAGAATCTTTATTATTAAAATGAGCAGAAATAAAAGAATAAAAACGATGTTCTTTTGCATATCCAATTGCGATAAGTAGTTCTGCAATTTCTTCTTTTCTCAAGTCATTATCGGCAGAAGACAATTCTCTAATCTTCCCTTGTATCCTTTCATTAAGGTTGAATTTTTGCGCTAGCTTTTTGTTGGATGAAGATTCTTTTGCAAGACACAATACAGCAGCATTGGATATATAATCTGTGGGATGATTTAAATACGATTCAAAGATTTTATCATCATTCAAATTGGTATGACGCAACAAATAGTCCATAGCATGATACACTACAGTATCATCTTTGACTTTTATTAGTTCTCTAATTTTAGTAAGTGCGGTGCCCTTGCGATAATAATATAGCTGATCAATAGCTGCTGCCTTTACAACTGATGAGGGATGATCCAGCAACTTAATAACATAAGGTTCAAATGTTTTAAGTCGGTAATCACTAAGCCTATCTAAAAGCGCAATAATTTCAGATTCTGTGCCTTCTGTAAGCACTTGTATGCTCGTTTTAATAGGTGTTTCAGAAGCTCTTTTTTTCGGAGTTTTTGTATCAAAAGTTAAGCTTGATTTTATATTTTTCCTGAAAGACTCAAAATAGGCTTCCCGTAGTTTGTAAATAAGTAGCATCCAAATAAACAGAAATAGTAGAATGATAACTGTAATGTATGAAGTGCTTAGTTCTAGTTTTCTAATCACGAATATTAACAATAGACCCGCCAAGCCAGTTGCAATACTATCGACTACAACATCAATAAAAGATTTCGCTTGATTTTTTATATGGTAGGGAATAGGTAGAATAGAAAGCTCAATACCTGCCTTATTAATAGATTGCTTAAAACTACCATCCATCCCTTTAATAATTATAAGAACCCAAAGTTCTGGAAAGGTTAAAAACAAGAGACATCCAATAGCGATTCCTAACGGAAGGATCAACAAATTTGAAGTAATTCCCAACAAAGCCAATAAGCGATTGGTTAAAAATAATTGAATAAGCAATGCAACCACATTAAAGGTAGAAAACCAAAACCCAAAAAAGGAAGCAAGTTCATCACTATCTGGTATTGCTCTGTTCGCAAAATCACTAAACTGAAAATCCACCAGTTTTGCCATCACTACTCCTACTCCTACAATTGCAGCAAGATACGTTAGGTGCTTAGATTGAAATACAAGTTTATACGGTGAAACGTAGGATTCATTTTCAGATGTTTTACGCTGACTTCTTGTATAGCTGGATAATTTCCCGATCCTTAATCTCCAGACATTTTGAAGAATAGGAATACAAAATAATATGAGGATTCCGGCGACAAGAATTACGATTCTGTTTCCGAAGGAAGAGGCCAATACTGTTGTTAAATACCCTCCAAAAATTCCACCCGCAATAGCTCCAGCACCAATAAAACCAAAGAGTCGTTTTGCTTCTCTAGCATTATAAACCATGTTCGCAATGATCCAAAATTGAGACGTCACTAACACTGCAAAAAGAGAAACACTCAAGTAATAAAAATACAACACCCAATTTGACAGAACAGTTCCAAACATTAAAATACTGAGCAGCATAAAGGCTATACTGAAAAATATTAAGGTGACGATTGCAATTTTCCGAAGCGAAAACTTTTTTACAGATTTGTTATAAAAATATGATGTAAAAATTGCTATTAAAGCTACAAGAATATACCCATAAGGCAAATGTTCTGCACCAAGTTTTGAAAGGAACAAAGCATTAATGGTAGGCTTCACCATTAAAAGGACAGTGATAAGCAGAAAGATATATAACTGCATAAAAAAAGAGATGCGGATTTCCCCATCTCTTATATCAAAAGTCTTTTTAAAAAGGTTTCTAAGCATTATAAAACAGCAATTCGTGTTGTTTTATAAAGAACGTGATTTTTTCATTACTTTTTCTAAAGGAATTACTAAATCTCTAATAATTTGTTCTCCTCTACTATCGTCTATTAAAGCGACCATTACATATTTTCTATCTGGACCCCAAACCAAAACAGAATCACTATGGTAGTTCTTCCAAGAACCAGATTTTCTAAAAATTCTAGCCTGTGGTGCGATGCGCATTAAAGTGTTTACAAACTTGTGATGTAGGGCTGGCTTTTCCATGATATTAAGCATCTGCCTTGATCTTGTTTCATTTACCAGATTTCCCATCGCTAATTGATAGTAAAAACTACATACCTGTCTTGTTGTAGCAGCATGACTCAAACCTTTCATCGGCTCAGGATATCTTCTACCTCCAGCTGCATATCGTTTTCCAACCCAAAGTCCGCCCCCTACTTCCTCATTATAAAGATCATGTTTAGGCATACGTAGCACTTCCTCAATTTTTTCGTACCCAACCCTATCAATCATACGGGTCGTTGCTTGATTGTTCGACTTACTAATCATGGCACGCATGTCTTTTTGAATATCTTTAGAATTAGCTAATTGGCCTTTATCTATAGCATCCATGGCAGCTAACAACACAGCAATTTTAGGTAAACTAGCTGCATACATCATATTAGTATCGTTAATTCCTGCGTATTGTATATCATCAATATTATTCATATCGATGATTCCTACAGACATTAAATTTCTATCGACAAGGTTTTTCCAAACTTTATTATTACTTATCTCTTGCTCGAGTGCTGATTGTAAGTCTTGACAATAATGATCGGATATTTTGTCAACTTCACCATTATTTTGGAGTGGTAAATCCTGTGCGTTAACCATTCCAATAAAGGCTAACATTACTAATATAAGGGGATATAAATTTTTTTTCATATACATAAATACAATGTAAGGGTTTAAGTTAGTAATATGCTAGGTTTTCTCATAAATTCAAGCAAATGTATGTTAAAATCACTTCTGTTTAACACGCTAAACGTTAAATTGTTACAAATATTGTGCACACACATCACTGCTATAAATCCTTTTGATTTTCTTTAAGTTTTGGTGCGAAAACTATACCAAAATAATATCTTCGTAAAAAAACAATGAGTTTAAAAGCAGTGTTATTTGATATGGATGGTGTGATAGTGGATACAGAACCACTTCACAGAAAGGCCTATTATAAAATGTTTTCAGATGTCAATATTGAAGTCTCTCAAGATCTCTATGAAAGCTTTACAGGGCAATCCACTATCAATATATGCAAAACACTCTGTGAGCGATATTCACTTTCAGAAAGTGCTGAGACCCTGGTAAGAATTAAACGGAAGCATTTTAAATACCTTTTTGCAAATGACACTGATTTATCACTATTAGATGGGGTGTTACACCTCATTAAAAACCTACATAAAAATGGGATAACACTAGTCCTTGCTTCTTCAGCATCAATGCCTAATATCGATCGTATATTTAATCGCTTTGATCTTAATCAATATTTTATTGCAAAATTGAGTGGTGCCGATTTGAAAGAATCAAAACCTCATCCCGAAATTTTTATCAAAGCTGCTAAAGCTTCTGGTCACAAAAAAGAAAATTGTGTCGTGATTGAAGATTCTACCAATGGTATTGCTGCAGCAAAAGCAGCAGGAATTTTTTGCATAGGATATGACAGTCTACATTCAAAAAATCAAGATTACTCCAAAGCAGATTGGGTTGTACATGATTTTAGTAAACTTGGCTATAAAGAGATTAATGCTAAATTAGTTCTGAAAAAGTTAGATAATGATTGAAGAGCTAAAGAAATATTATGGCGCACAGTTTGAACCTGCACTTATTGAAGAAATAAATGAGGTCGCAACATATACTGAAGCTTCAGAAGGAGAAGACCTTATAAAGCCAGGTCAATATATAAAATCGATGCCTCTTCTACTTTCAGGAAATATTAAAATTTTGCGTCCAGATACCGAAGGTGACGAATTACTACTTTATCATCTCGAAAAAGGAGATACCTGTGCAATGACATTGACATGTTGCATGGGAAATACTAAAAGTGAAATTCATGCTGTTGCCGAAACTTCAACAAAACTTTTAATGATCCCAATTGGCAAAATGGAAGAATGGTCCAGCAAGTATAAGACCTGGCGTAATTTTGTGTTTAACAGTTATCACACACGTATGATGGAACTGTTGGAAAGTGTTGACAATATCGCCTTTAATAATATGGATGAACGGCTAAATAATTACTTAAAAGAAAAAGTTAAGATCTTAAATAGCAAACAAATATACACTACCCACAAAGAGATTGCAGCAGATCTTCATACAAGTCGCGTGGTTATTTCCCGGTTGCTTAAAAAAATGGAAAACAATAACTTAATACAATTGCATCGTAGTTTTATTGAAGTCATGTAACATCTGTTACCAAGTGTAGCATTAAAGCTCATTACATTTGCGCTATAAGTAAACGGATTCATGGAAATTATAGAAATTCTTGGTTATGTAGGTGCTTTATTGATCGGACTCATTTTAGGATTAATTGGCGGCGGAGGTTCCATTCTTACTGTACCTATTTTAGTATATGCCTTAGTACTAGATCCCGTTATAGCAACTGCCTATTCACTATTTGTTGTGGGTACTACATCTCTGGTAGGTGCCCTTAAAAATATGATATCAAAAATGGTAGATTTTAAGACCGCTATCATTTTTGCTATTCCCGCGTTTATAGCCGTTTATGGTACACGGGCCTTTTTGATTCCAGCAATTCCTGAAGAACTTTTCAGTATTGGCAGTTTTATAGTTACAAAAAATCTGTCTATCATGTTGTTCTTTGCTATCATAATGCTTCTTGCGTCTATATCAATGATTCGCAACAGTCAAAATGAGACGGAAAAGAACACAAAAGTGACATACAATTACCCTCTTATTATCATAGAAGGATTTATAGTGGGTGTAATCACAGGTATAGTTGGAGCAGGAGGAGGTTTTCTTATCATTCCGGCTCTGGTCCTTTTGGCAAAACTTCCCATGAAAAAGGCAGTTGCTACATCACTCTTTATTATTGCAATCAAATCTTTAATAGGCTTTCTTGGCGATATACAGAATCATGAAATTGACTGGATATTTTTACTTTCTTTCACGGCGATTTCAGTAATAGGAATATTTCTGGGCATCTGGGCAAATAAATTTTTTGATGGAAAAAAATTAAAAAAAGCTTTTGGATGGTTCGTTTTGATAATGGGTATTTATATTATTTACAAAGAATTGACCATGTAACTTTAGTTACTTACAATCTTTAAAACTCTTATTACTTTTACAAAAAAATATCATGAAAATTAAACAATTTGAATATAAACCGCTCTCTCACTATTCTTATGCAATTATTAGTGAGGATAAGATGGCGGTAATAGATCCTGAAAGAAATCCGCAACAATACTATGATTTTGCAGAAGAGAATAATGCTAGCATCATAGCTATTATCGAAACGCACCCTCATGCCGATTTTATTAGTTCTCATCTTGAAATACATAAAAAAACGGGAGCAACTATTTATAATAGTAAAAAAATAGGTGCAGCGTATCCACATCAATCCTTTGATGAAGGAGACAGTATTGAACTAGGCTCCATACTGCTGAAAGCTTTAAACACACCAGGCCATTCACCAGACAGTATTACCATTGTAGCTTCCGAAAATGACAATACCGTACTTTTTACGGGAGACACTCTTTTTATAGGAGATATAGGACGTCCAGATTTACGTGAAAAAGCAGGAAATATGAAAGCCAAGCGTGAAGAACTGGCCGAAATGATGTACCATACCATTCAGGAGAAATTTACAGATTTACCAGATGATGCAATTATTTATCCTGCTCATGGTGCTGGTTCATTATGTGGCAAGAGCATGAGTGATGCAAATAGCAGCACGTTAGGCAATGAACGCATGGGCAACTGGGCGTTTAAAGAACAATCAAAAGAGGAATTTATAGATACCTTATTAGATGGACAACCTTTTATTCCATCTTACTTTGGATATGACGTTGACCTTAATAAAATGGGAGCAGAAAATGTAAAGCCTTCGATTGAAACTATTTCATTTTTTGAAAACAGTACTGCCAATGGTTTAAGTATAGACATTCGGGATGAAAAAAGTTTTAAAAAGGGGCACTTAAAAGAGAGTATTAATATTCAGGCAATATCAGATACTGCAAAATTTGAAACTTGGCTGGGTGCAATTGTTGAACCTGAAGAAAGGTTTACCTTGGTCATTGATTCAAAAAATAACAAAGACAAATTATTAAACAGAGTTGCAAAGATTGGTTATGAAAAGCAGGTGGAAAAAGTGATTACACTTTCAGAAGAAAACCTTATGGTTTCAAAAAAAATAGACCTGGTAGACTTTAAAAAAAATCCTGAAGAATATACCATCATTGATATTCGTAATAAGAGTGAAGTGGAAGAAGGTAAAATTTTTGATACTGCCATTTCCCACCCATTGAATGAGCTGCGTAAAACTGCAAGTAAAATTCCGACAGATAAACCCATTGTGGTTCATTGTGCAGGCGGTTACAGAAGTGCTGCGGGAAGTAGTATTCTTCAAAAAAAATTAAAAAATGTTACAGTGTACGATTTAAGTGATGCTGTAAAGGAATTTCAAAAATAATTCTTGATGAATTGGATCTATGAACCTTGGCCATGGTATGTAGCCGGGCCTTTAATAGCATTGGTGATGTTTTTATTGTTACTCGTTGGCAAACAATTTGGAATGTCATCAAATTTAAGAACAGTTTGTGCTGCAGCGGGAGCTGGAAAAGCAGCAGATTTCTTTAAATTTGATTGGAAATCAGATCGATGGAATCTTACTGTAGTTTTGGGGGCGATTATTGGTGGTTTTATTGCTTCCAATTATATGAGTAACAATACGGTTGAAATCAATCCAGTAGTGGCTCAACAACTTGCTACAGATTATTCTATAAATAGTGCCGGGGATAGTTATCTTCCACCCGAACTATTTTCTGCAGAAGTAGTATCGCAACCTTTTGTAATTGCAATCCTATTAATGGGTGGACTTTTAGTTGGTTTTGGCGCACGATATGCTGGTGGTTGCACATCAGGCCATGCTATTTCCGGATTAAGTAATTTACAGCTTCCATCCTTTATCGCTGTGATTGGTTTCTTTATTGGTGGACTAATCATGGTGCACTTAATTTATCCTTTATTATTTTAAATATGAAATACATCACCTATTTAGCTATTGGTATTTTCTTCGGAATAGTCATGTTCAAATCGGAAGCTGCTTCTTGGTTTCGAATTTATGAAATGTTTCAGTTTGGGAGTTTTCATATGTACGGCATCATTGGTTCAGCTTTGGTACTTGGAGTACTTGGCGTTCAAATAATTAAAAGAAGAAATATAAAACCAATGGATGGAAGCGATATGAGTTTACAGCCTAAAGATAAAGGAGTCACACGATATTTGATAGGCGGTATTATTTTTGGACTGGGTTGGGCCCTTGCGGGAGCATGCCCTGGACCTATGTATGTATTGGCTGGCGCTGGGTACCTTTCAATTTGGATTGTAATTCTGGGAGCTTTACTCGGCACGCTACTGTATGGTATCTTAAAAAAATACCTACCCCATTAGATTAACTTAAATACTGCTATTGGAGCCTCTACATCTTTCAAAGTTTATACAAAAAACCACGCTTTTCCAGCGTGGTTCTTTATATATAGTGACCGCGGAGGGATTCAAACCCCCAACCCTCAGAGCCGAAATCTGATGCGCTATTCAGTTGCGCCACGCGGCCATATTCCCACAATAACGGGAATCACCTTCTTTTAATTTGAAAGTTTTTTCTTTACAATACTGGAAATGGTCTTTCCATCTGCTTGTCCACCAATTCTACCATTGACCAAGCCCATAACTTTTCCCATATCACCCATAGAGGACGCACCGGTTTGTTCAATAACAGCATCTACAATTTCTTCAACCTTTTCTTCACTTAATTGTTCTGGTAAAAACTTCGCTATAACCTCAGCTTCTTCCAATTCTGGAGTTGCAAGATCTTCTCTTCCCTGCTCCTTATAAATTGCAGCGCTATCTTTACGCTGTTTTACCAATTTTTGAAGAATCTTTATTTCTTGTTCTTCATTTAAATCTTCCTTGGCACCGCTTTCAGTTTGTGCTAATAAAATAGCACTTTTCACAGACCGAAGTGCTTGTAAAGCCTTTTGATCTTTATTCTTCATTGCAAATTTCATTGCCTTCATGATCTCCTCAGATAAACTCATAGCGTTTCAATTTTAATTGCCGCAAAGATACTATTAATTCAGAAAAAAACCTCCCAGAATAAAACATAGGAGGTTTTCTTTATAAAAATAAATACGATTGTATTTAATCTACATTATCATGTAAAAAAGAATTGTTACTTCTCAAGTCAATATCGTCATCGTCTGTATTGACAGAAGTTCTTGACAATCCGGAGTCACTAGCTTTTTTATCGTCTAATTCTATTCCTGCTCGTTTGTACGCAGGTTGCTTTTCAATATCGTCAATCTTTGAAGCACTGTTCCTAAATTTATAGTTGAAGTCCTTCATCTTTCGCTTACGCTCCTCAGTTCGGTCTCTTAATAATCTGGAAATTGGAGTATTCATTGGATCAATAGGACCATTATCGTCCTCTTCCGTTTCCGAAGGAGTTTCTACAGTTTTTGTTTCAAATACGATTTCTTCTTCTTCTGAAAGTTCCTCACTCTTCTTGGAAGGTTTAGCACGCATCAAACTATCTTCTATTTCCTGATAATCATCAAGACTGTACCGTTTTACGCCCTCTTTTGAAACTTCATCCACAGGCACCACTTCAATATGATCTTTAACTTCAATTTCTTCAACCGAAGAAGTCATAATTTCAAATTCATCTTCTGATTCCTGAAAATTTGTTTCAACCTTTTTCTTTTCCGAAGCTGCCATAGGCATATCAAACATTAACATCTGGTCTGCTTCTTCGGCCACTTCTCTTGTGTTCTTTATTTCTGTTTTCTTTTCTACAATAGAAAATTCTTCTGTCTTTTTCACAGCTACTTCTTTTATTGGCTGCTCTTTCTTAGGAGTCACAATCACAAAATCGTTTACATCGATCTCATTGATGACCAACTGCTCAAATTCGGCTAAATGGTGTACTTCAACATTATTGTATTCTACGTTGATATTTTTTATCAGTTCTGAAGTAGCTATATATCCTTCAAATGGAAGAGTTGGAGTCGCGGGAGCTTCAGTTACTTTGCTTTCTATATTTTTTACTGAAGGTGTTTCCGCTACCTCTTCATCTTCAAACAAAGTATGCTTTATAATTGGCTCTGGTACTGGTACAACTTTTTCAGCAACAGGTAAATGAACTGGTGAAGCTGTTGTCTTAGGCGATAATTCCTGTTCTGCTTTTTGTTCTTCTTCCAGTGTATGAATTATTTTTTTACTTTCAGTATTCGTTATTTCATGTTGTTGTTCTGCATCAAATCCTGTGGCAATTACTGTAATAGAGATAGAGGCTTCCAAGCTGTCGTCTTCTCCAACCCCCATAATAATATTAGCGCTATGACCAGCTTCCTGCTGAATGTGATCACTTATCTCACCAATTTCATCAATCGTGATTTCTTCGGTTCCAGATACAATTAACAAGAGTACATTTTTAGCACCTGTGATTTTATTGTCGTTCAACAATGGAGAGTCTAAAGCTCTACTTATTGCTTCGTGAGCTCTGTTAGCTCCAGTTGCGGTAGCACTTCCCATAATTGCTGTCCCGCTATTCGACAATACAGTTTTTGCATCTCTAAGGTCAATATTTTGAGTATAATGATGTGTAATAACCTCTGCAATACCTCGAGCTGCAGTAGCTAATACTTCATCAGCTTTAGAAAAACCAGCCTTAAAACCTAGATTTCCATACACTTCACGCAATTTATTATTGTTGATGACAACTAACGAATCTACATTTTGACGTAAATTCTCAACTCCAATTAATGCCTGATCGTTTCGTATTTTACCTTCAAACTGAAACGGAATGGTGACAATCCCAACAGTTAGAATATCCATATCTCTTGCCATTTTAGCAATGATAGGCGCAGCACCAGTACCTGTTCCTCCGCCCATACCCGCAGTAATGAAAATCATTTTGGTATTGCTCGTTAACATGCTTTTAATATCTGCCATGCTCTCCACAGCAGATTGTTCTCCTATCTTAGGATTGGCTCCTGCTCCAAGACCTTCGGTTAGATCTACCCCTAATTGAATTTTGATAGGTACCGAGCTATTTTCAAGGGCTTGGGCATCTGTATTGCAAATGACGAAATCTACGCCCTTAATCCCCTGATTAAACATGTGATTAATAGCATTGCTTCCGCCACCGCCGACACCAATAACCTTGATGACGTTAGATTGATTTTTTGGCAGATCGAACGAAATGTTGTCAAATTCTGTGTTGCTGCTCATAGTTATTGTTTTTGTGAGGTTTATTTCCGCTACGTGGAAATCTATTATTATTTTCTTTTAATTTTTTTATTCGGCATTGTCTAAAAACTCTTTAAACTTCTCTGCCCATTTATCAAAAAAGCGTTTCCCAGATTTCACTGAAGTCTCTTTTTCTTCTTCTAATATCACTTCATCTTCATCGGTTGCCATTTCTGGTGGTACGGTTTCTTCCTTGTTTTCTATTGATTGGGCTGGTTTTGTTCTGTTCTCTAAACTATTCATAACAAGCCCTACAGCTGTTGCATACAATGGGCTGGTTGTTTCACTATCGCTATCCCCAGCCAAATGCTCATTAGGATACCCAATACGTGTGTCCATTCCTGTGATGTATTCAACAAGTTGTTTTAAGTGCTGTAATTGCGCGCCACCACCCGTTAATACAATTCCTGCAATAAGTTTCTTTTTCTGTTCTTCATGCCCATAATTCTTAATTTCGAGATATACCTGCTCAATAATTTCAACGACCCGGGCATGGATAATCTTAGATAGATTTTTTAACGTAATCTCTTTAGGTTCACGTCCGCGTAATCCTGGTATAGAAACTATCTCATTATCTTTATTCTCTCCTGGCCAGGCACTACCAAACTTTATCTTTAACAATTCAGCTTGCTTTTCGATAATACTACAACCTTCCTTGATATCTTCAGTAATCACATTTCCACCGAAAGGAATTACCGCAGTATGACGTATAATTCCATCTTTAAAAATGGCTAGGTCGGTCGTACCTCCTCCAATATCAATTAAAGCAACGCCAGCTTCTTTTTCTTCTTGACTCAAAACAGCATTTGCAGAAGCTAATGGTTCGAGGGTAATTCCGCTGAGTTCCAGACCTGCGCTTTTTACACAACGCCCAATATTTTTAATAGAAGCCACCTGCCCTACAACTACATGAAAATTAGCTTCTAATCTTCCTCCGTACATTCCGATAGGCTCCTTAATTTCGGCCTGTCCATCTACTTTAAAATCCTGAGGTAATACATGAATAATTTCTTCGCCAGGTAACATTACGAGCTTATGCACCTGATTACAAAGACGATCAATATCTGCTTCATCAATCACTTCATCACTATTACTTCTGGTAATGTAATCGCTGTGTTGAAGACTGCGAATATGTTGCCCTGCAATCCCTACGACCACATCATTGATCTTCATCCCAGAAGAGGTTTCAGCATCTTGGACCGCTTGCTGTATCGACTGAATGGTCTGTGTAATGTTATTAACCACACCACGATGTACGCCAAGGCTTTTAGACTTTCCAATACCCAATATCTCGACCTTGCCGTACTCATTCTTCTTACCAATCATGGCAACAATCTTGGTCGTTCCAATGTCCAATCCTACAGCGATCTTTTCTTGTTCCATAGTCTTTATTTTTTTGTAGCTACTACCTGACTTCCAAATTGTAAATCAACCGTTTTGTAACTCTGTAATGTGCTATCCATTTTTGCTTTCTGATAAAAGGCTTTAAAATTCTGAAACTTCTTTTCAATATTTTCAGCTTTCCCAAATATGATTTTAAAATCCTGCTTCCGAAGTTGCATTTCTATCAATCCGTCGTTGGAAACATTTAAGCCTACCACACTCATCTTCATAAAATCATCATCTCTCATCTTTAAAAGCAAGGTTGTTAAAGCACCCACTTCTACCTTTGAATTCATTCTTACAATAGGCACTCTTGCTGAATACACCCTCGAGAGTGGCATGTTTTTGCCATCGGCATCAAGGTAATAA
Source organism: Jejudonia soesokkakensis (assembly GCF_042664795.1). NCBI lineage: Bacteria > Pseudomonadati > Bacteroidota > Flavobacteriia > Flavobacteriales > Flavobacteriaceae > Jejudonia > Jejudonia soesokkakensis. Next base: position 826,588 of record NZ_JBHTBN010000001.1, on the reverse strand, counting down.
TCATTCGACGCGGCAACCCTTGCGATAGGATTCCGCTGCTCGATTCTTGCCCCTAAAACGCCGTCAACCGTGATGAACACTTCTGCGTCACGAATCATCTTGTTTTCTCTCAATCTGGCTTCGGCTTCCTTCAAAACTAAGGCTTCTTTGACGATACCCGTAACACTGTCATGATTTTGTATTAACAATTTATTAACCGTGCTTCTGGTGATAAATGGCTCGTTATCATCCAAAAATTCGATGTCAATTTTTGAGAGATTTCGAGTCGCATTTCTTTTTTTTGTAAAACTGAAAAGAAACACAACTAGGCTTGTGAGTACCAGAAATTTTATAAGTCCCCAATTAATCTTCATCGCTCAAAATTTTAGTTACTATATCTACTTCTGCCCCTATATCACCTGCGCCTACTATCAATTTAATTTTACATTCAGATTTTTTTAATGCCGAAGCAATTTCAGATTTACTAATTAATTTTCCACTAGCATGCATCAACTCAAGGAGCCATTGTGACGTCACTCCTTCTAAAGGTTCTTCGCGTGCCGGGTAAATATCCAACAAAAACACTTCATCAAATTTTGACAAACTTTCAGCAAAACCTTCTGCAAAATCTCTGGTTCTGCTAAATAAATGTGGCTGAAAAACAATCACTTTTTTATCAGTTGGGTACATCTCTGCTACTGCCTGAAACAATGCATTAATTTCGGTTGGGTGATGTGCATAATCATCAATTAAAACAAGGTCATCTTTTCGTATTTTGTACGAAAATCTCCTTTCGACACCTTTGAAACTCGAAATAGCCTGAGGAAGGCACTTGGCTGGGGAGCCTGCTAAAAGTGCCATTCCTAAAGCTGTTACAGCATTGTGTAGGTTATGATGTCCGGGAATATAAAATTGTAAATCTTTAAGTGTAGCACTAGGTGTCTTTAAATCAAAAAGGTAGCCTCCATTTTCTATACGTACGTTTTGTGCTTCAAAGTGAGCAGGCTCTTCAATAGCCACTTCCTGACCCTTTAGCGGCAACCCTTTTTTAAATAGCAAATGCTCTTTATTTTTAATTAATTCTGAAAATGCGACAAAGGATTTTTCTATTTCGCCTGCGTTTCCGTAGATATCCAGATGATCTGCATCCATAGACGTAACACAGGCTATATCTGGTGATAAGGTTAAAAAAGAACGGTCAAACTCATCTGCTTCCACCACCGAAATTTCGGTTCCTTTACTTATAAAATTAGAGTGATAATTTTCTGCGATTCCACCTAAAAAGGCAGTGACCGGCATATCACAGGAAGCCAATACATGACCTAGAATAGCCGAAGTAGTTGTTTTCCCGTGTGTGCCGGCGACCGCCAAACATAAAGTGTCTCGTGTAACCTCTCCCAGAAATTTGGCGCGCTTAATAACATTGTAGTTGTTATTCTGAAAGTAGGTCAATATTTTATTGTGCTTAGGAATTGCAGGCGTGTATACAATTAATGTTGTAGCGGTATCCAAGACAGCTTCAGGGAGTTCTGAAACAGCATCTTCAAAAGTAATCTGCATTCCTTCGTTTACCAACTCATTTGTTAGCTTGGTTGGTGTTTTATCATATCCAAAAACCTTCACATCTTTCAGCAGCGCAAAGCGAGCCAGCGCACTCATGCCTATGCCACCAATGCCTACGAAATAAATGTTTTGTATGTTTTTAAGTATATTCATATATGCCCGCGAAGGCGGGAATCTGTTTAGTGTTTGTGATTATTTTGTATTAATTTATCTACCTCATCTGCAATATCTTTTGCAGCGTTGGGTTTTGCTAGTTTTTTAATAGTTGAAGAAAGTTTCTTCTGAAGGAGTTCATCCTTCAGCAAGTCACTCACTACAGATTGAAATTTAGAATCTGCTTCACTTTCTTTTAGTAAGATCGCTGCGCCTTTTTCTGCAATAGCCAATGCATTTTTTGTTTGATGGTCTTCTGAAACATTGGGCGACGGAATAAACACCACGGGTTTCCCAACAATACACAATTCTGAAACCGACAAAGCACCTGCTCTGCTTATAATAATATCTGAAGCTGCATAAGCAAGATCCATCCTGTTTAAAAATGTATGCACTTGTATTTTTCCATCCGATTTTAAGATATACTTGTCCTCGTATAACTTTCCACATTGCCAGATCAACTGAATGTCTTCTGCTTTTAAAAAGGGCAATACGCCATCGACCAACTCATTTATCTTTCTCGCCCCTAAGCTTCCGCCCAGCACTAATATGGTTTTTTTTGTAGCATCAAGTTTAAAATACTGCTGCGCTTCTGCTCTTTTACTTGCGATATCCAGTAAATCTTGGCGTACAGGATTTCCGGTTAACACTATCTTTTCCGAAGGAAAAAAACGCTCCATTCCTTCATACGCCGTACAAATGGTAGCTACATTTTTACTCAGCCATTTATTTGTAATTCCTGCGTGACTGTTCTGTTCCTGTATTAAACACGGAATGTTTTTACTACTTGCAACTTTCAATAAAGGGGCACTGGCATAGCCACCGGTTCCAATCGCTGCATCGGGTTGAAATTTCTTGATAATACTTCGAGATTTTAATAAACTGGAAACCAGTTTTAATGGAAATAGTAGGTTTTTTAGCGTTAATTTACGTTGTAAACCTGCAATCCAAAGCCCTTCAATCTTATACCCGTTTTGTGGTACTTTTTCCATTTCCATACGATCACTTGCGCCCACAAAAAGAAATTCGGCTTTAGGGTAGCGTAATTTCAGTTCGTTTGCAATGGCAATGGCTGGATAGATGTGTCCTCCGGTACCGCCACCGCTTACTATAAACCTGTATGTTTTCTCTGTTTTAATACTATTTAATTTTTATAAAGCTTCCGATAGGATATCCAACGGATTTTCCACTTCTTCCATTTCTTTTTTCTGAATTTCTCTTTTAGCTGCAACGCTTAAGACCATCCCTAATGCTAGGCAAGTCATCCAGATACTGGTTCCTCCACTACTTATCAAGGGTAATGTTTGTCCAGTTACTGGAAATAACTCCACCGCAACAGCCATATTAATCAATGCCTGAAACACGATGGGCAACCCTACTCCAATTACTAATAACTTACCAAACATGGAGCTTGACTTATGTGCGACTACGACCAATCTGAATAACAATAACAAATACAAGAACATCAGTCCGAAAGCTCCTGCCAGTCCAAATTCTTCTACGATAATCGCATAGATAAAATCGGATGATGACTGTGGTAAAAAATTCTTCTGAACACTCTTTCCTGGCCCTAAACCTGTCACTCCACCTGATGCAATGGCGATCTTTGCAATTTCAATCTGATAATCTCCTTCGGTATCTTCTTTGTCTGTAAAGTTTTCTATCCTATTCATCCAAGTATCCACGCGGTTTGGAAACACTCCTGGAAATGCTTTTGCTGTGAGAATAAAAAGAGTTAAAACTACCAATCCGACTCCCAGTATAACCCCTAAGTATCTTAAAGGATAGCCACCTATAAACACTAATAACACGACCATGGCAAAAATGATGGCAGTGGTCGAAAAGTTTGCAGGAAGAATTAGAGCTAATACTAAAAACACAGGCGCCCATAAAGGCAATAGGGTTTCTTTAAAGGTTACTTCTCTGTCTTTTATCCGTGTCAAATATCTGGCGACATAGGTTAGTAAGACCACTCCAGCCAGCGTAGAGGTTTGAAACGTTACTCCTACAAAAGGAATTCGAATCCACCGACTGGCATTGGCACCATCAATGGTTGTCCCCTGTGCCATCGTAACAATAAGCAGTATAACGACGATGGGCAATGCAATGATTGAAAGGCCTTTGAAATAGTTATACGGAATTTTATGAACGCCGTACAAAATGGCAAATCCTAGTAACAAATGTGCAAAATGCTTTAAGAGAAACTTGAGTGTATTTCCATCACCGTACAAATACGCCAGATTACTACTGGCACTGTATACAGGCAAAAAGGAAAAGAGTGCCAAGAGGCCCGCAACTGCCCAAATAGCTTTATCTCCTTTTATATTTCTGAATATACTTTTCACTACTTTCTATTTTCTACTTTTAAAGGTGTCGTACAGCATCCTTAAACTGTCTTCCTCTGTCTTCATAATTTGTAAATAAGTCAAAGCTTGCACAGGCCGGGCTTAATAAAACAGTATCATCTCTTTCTGCCAATCTATAAGCAACTTTTACTGCTTCTTCCATTCCGGCTGTTTCTACGATCATTTCAACTACATTTCCGAATGCTTTTTTGATTTTTTCATTATCTACTCCTAAACAAATAATCGCTTTTACCTTTTCGTTTACCAACGGAAGCAGTTCTTCATAATTATTCCCTTTATCGACCCCACCTACAATCCATACGGTAGGGGTCTGCATGCTGTCTAACGCATAAAACGTTGCGTTAACATTGGTTGCTTTACTGTCATTGATATACATGACATTATTAATTTTAAGGACTTTCTCCAGACGATGTTCCACTCCGTGGAAATGCTCTAATGATTGTCGTATGGTTTCCTTTCGGATTCCCAACAATTTGGCAACCGTAGAAGCTGCCATGGCATTTTTTGTGTTGTGTTGTCCTTGTAATCCTAGTGTTGCGATTGGCATAGTAAATTCTGTATTATCTATTGTTAGTATTATTTTTTTATCTTTTATATAGGCGCCTTGATTTACTTCTTTCTGAAGTGAAAACGGCAACTTTTTTGCTTTTATAGGATGCTTCTCCATCCATTTTTTTATTTCAACATCATCTGCATCATATATAAAATAGTCTGCAGCAGTTTGATTCATTGTTATCCTGAATTTTGAAGCGATATACTTTTCATAACTGTATTCATATCGGTCCAAATGATCCGGGCTTAGATTGGTTAGCACTGCAATGTGTGGCGCAAAAGTTTCTATTCCATCTAATTGAAAACTACTTAGTTCCAACACATAATTTTTTTTATCTTTTACTTCGGAAGCTTCAGAAGAAACCTGCTCTGCAAAACTTTTACCAATGTTTCCTCCTAAAGAGACATTCAATTCTTCTTTTAAAATTTCATAGGTCAAGGTGGCCGTGGTAGTTTTTCCATTACTTCCTGTAATCCCTACAATAGTGGCTTTTGTAAATGCTGAAGCAAACTCTATCTCAGAAATGACTCTCACCCCCTTTTCTAAAAGCTTTTGTACAATCGGTGCTTTTTCAGGAATACCAGGGCTTTTCATGACCACATCAGCATTCAAAATTTTAGCTTCGGTATGTCCTAGCTCTTCCCAATCTAATTCATGATGTATAAGAACTTGTTTGTATGTTTCTTTTATTTTTCCGAAGTCTGAAACAAAGACTTCAAATCCTTTTTGCTTTCCAAGAATAGCTGTTCCTACGCCACTTTCTCCGCCTCCTAAAACAACTAACCTTTTATCCATTTCTCTTTTTATAAAAGTCTTACACGCCTTATCTTATTTTTAAGGTCACTATGGTGAGTATCGCCAGAAAAATCCCAACAATCCAAAACCGTGTTACTATCTTACTTTCATGAAATCCTTTTACCTGATAGTGATGGTGTAGTGGTGACATTCTGAAAATTCTTCGTCCTTCTCCAAACCTTTTTCGTGTATATTTAAACCAACTCACCTGAAGCATTACCGAAAAATTCTCAATCAGAAAGATTCCACAAAGCAACGGAATCAACAATTCTTTCCTGATGATGATAGCAATCACCGCTATAATTCCTCCAATAGTCAAACTCCCTGTATCTCCCATAAATACTTGCGCCGGATACGCATTGTACCATAAAAATCCTATCAATGCCCCTACAAATGCAGTAATAAAAATGGTTACCTCTCCTGTATTTGGAATGTACATGACATTGAGATAATCACTAAACACAACATTTCCAGAAACCCACGCAAAGAGTGCTAGAGTAACGGCAATTATTGCCGAAGTTCCTGCCGCGAGACCATCAATCCCATCGGTTAGATTGGCGCCATTTGAAACCGCTGTAATGATAAAGATGACTATAGGGATAAATATGAGCCACACATAGTCTTTTGCATTTACACCCAACCAGTTTACGAGAGTTTCGTAATTAAATTCATTTTCCTTTACAAAAGGAATGGTGGTTTGTAAGGACTTTTCGGCCGGATAAAACTCAATGGGTGAGTTCTGTGTGATCTCTTCCTGTTCAAATTTTGGGTTGATCTTTTCTCTTTTAATAGTCACATCGGGATGAAAAAACATGATAGCTCCTACAAAAACTCCTAATCCTACCTGTCCAATAATCTTAAATTTACCTGGCAAACCTGCTTTATCATTTTTAAATTTCTTTAAATAATCATCGATAAACCCTATAGCCCCCATCCAAACGGTAGTTACCAATAACATGATTACATAAATGTTTTCAAGCTTGGCAAACAACAACACAGGCACTAGCGTAGCAAGAATAATAATGAGCCCACCCATTGTTGGAGTTCCAGCCTTTTCGTTTTGCCCTTCTAACCCAAGGTCACGAATAGTTTCACCCATTTGTTTACGCTGTAAAATCCGAATGATTTTCTTTCCGAAGAACGTCGCAATGATCAAAGAAAAGATAATTGCCAACGCTGCTCGAAAAGTGATAAATCCGAACAAACTCGCCCCTGGCATTTGGTAATTACTTTCTAAATATTCGAATAAGTAGTATAACATCTTATTTTTTTAGGGCGGTTAATAGTTGGTTTACAATTTTAAAATCATCAAAGTCGGTTCGCTTTCCTTGAATTTCTTGATACGTTTCATGACCTTTTCCCGCAATGAGAATGATATCATTTTGAGCTGCCATCTGGCAGGCAGTTTTGATTGCTTGTTCTCTATCTGTTATTGATAGCATTTTCTTAAAATGCTCTGCTGGAACCCCTGCTTCAATTTGTTCAATGATAGCTTCAGGATCTTCGGTACGCGGATTGTCACTTGTAATAATAATCTTGGTACTTAAGCTTGCTGCAATCTTCCCCATCTTAGGACGCTTTGTTGTATCTCTATCTCCTCCACAACCTACAACTGTAATTAGTTCTTCGTTACCCGTTCTTATGGCATTAATGGTTTCCAACACATTTTTTAATGCATCTGGGGTATGCGCATAATCGACAATCGCAGTAATGTTACTTTCAGAAACGGTATACTGAAATCTTCCATCTACACTTTGTAGTGTACTCAACAACTGAAGCGTTTCCATCTGCTCCAATCCCAGTAATTCTGCCGTTGCGTAAATCGCCAGCATATTATAGGCATTAAAACTTCCAATAAGTTTGGTCCATAATTCGTTGTTATTAATTTTTAGAAGCAATCCTGAAAATTGATTTTCGAGCATCTGTGCTTTATAGTCGGCATACCTTTTTAAGGCATAGGTGTATTTCTTGGCTTTAGTATTCTGAAGCATCACAGACCCGTTTTTATCATCTGCATTCACCAAAGCAAAAGCCTGTTTAGGCAACTGATCAAAAAACACTTTTTTCACATCACGATATTCCTTAAAATCTTTATGATAGTCTAAATGATCGTGCGATAGATTTGTAAAAATTCCTCCTTTAAACTGCAGGCCTTCCGTACGTTTTTGATGAATCCCGTGTGAACTTACCTCCATAAAACAGAATTCAACTCCAGCCTCGACCATCTTTTGTAAATACTTGTTAATTGTAAGGCTATCAGGTGTGGTATGCGTTGCTTTATATGTTTTTTTTCCGACAAGTATTTTTACTGTGGAAAGTAAGCCGCATTCGTAGCCAGCTTCAGTAAAGAGATTATACAATAAAGAGGTAATTGTCGTTTTACCATTGGTTCCGGTAACTCCAACTAATTTTAATTTTTCTGAAGGATTTCCGAAGTAATTAGCTGCCATCATTGCCAGTGCCTGTTGACTATCAGTTACCTGAACATAGGTAATTCCGTTGACAAAATTTGCAGGCATTTCTTCACAAACAATGGCGATCGCTCCTTTATCTACTGCCATTTTTATATACTCATGCCCATCGCTTTGCGTTCCTCTAATCGCTATAAACACGTCATCCAAACCTACCTTTCGGCTATCAAAAGTAAGATCCCGAACTGCCACAGCGGTATTTCCCACCACCTTGTTGAGCGAAACTTTATAGAGTATGTCTTTTAGCAAGTTCACGATAAGTTTAATTGTATTTGTGTTCCTGGCCCTGGTGTTTCTCCTTCTGGAATGGATTGTGAAATTACCGTCCCGTTTCCAGTTATCTTTACCTTAAAACCTAGATTTTCTAACAATGACACCGCATCCATACCTGCCATTCCTTTTACATTTGGAACCTGAGTTGTTTTTTTTTGAGCTTTTGCATAAAATGACTCATAATCTTTTACAACCACACCTTCGTTGGGAATACTATTTTCAATTTCCGTTTTTAGCGGACTGTCGGTATATATTTTCTGAGCAATACGTTTAAAAACGGGCCCTGTTACATCGGCGCCGTAATACCCTTTTTTTGTACTTGGCTTATGAATCACTACAATGCAGGAATACTTTGGGTTCTCTGCCGGAAAATACCCTGCAAAAGACGATACATATTTTCGATCCTTATTCCACTCTTCAATATTCGCGTAATCTGTTCTTGCGGTTCCTGTTTTACCAGCCATAGAGAAATTTTCAGAATAGAGACTGGAACCTGTGCCTCGCTTTACGATATTTTTTAAAATTTCTTGAACTTTATCAATAGTACCTTGAGAAGCTATCTGCTCATTTATGACCTCTGTATCATAGGTTTCAATTTTTTTGTTCCACGCTCTTATCTCCTCAACAAAACGTGGTTTGATCATTTTACCATCATTTGCAATAGCATTATAAAATGTCAAAATCTGAAGGGGTGTCATTTGAAGGTTATACCCATATGCCATAGAAGGAAGTGCATTTCTACTCCAAATATCATCTCCTTCCTGCGGAATAATAGGAGCGGCTTCTCCTTTTATTGGAATACCTAATCGCTCATGTATATTCCACTCGCGCACCTTATCTGTAAATTTCTTCGGATTGTCTTTGTACGCATCATCAATTAATCTGGCAAGTCCAATATTTGAAGAAACCTCCAGTGCTCTTGCCGCAGAAATTTTCCCATATCCACCAGTTTTGCTATCACTAATGGTTCTTCCGTAGAAACGATCCCGGCCATTTTTGGTATCCACCACGGTACTTGTATCAATAACTTTTTGATCCAGCGCAATAGTCATAGCCACAGTTTTAAAGGTTGAACCCGGCTCGGTCGATTCTCCAACTGCATAGTTTAAACGCTCATAAAAACTCCCATCACGACTTCTACCTAAATTAGAAACAGCTTTGATTTCTCCTGTGGCAACCTCCATAACAATCACGCAACCATGATCTGCTTCGTAATATTCTAGTTGTTTCAGTAAGGCATGATGCGCAATATCCTGTATGTTCACATTTATGGTTGAAATGACATCATATCCATCCTGTGGCTCTACTTCATTTTCATCGTAAACAGGTTTCCAGCGACCTCTGGAGATCTTTTGCTTTAAGCGTTTTCCTTCCTTCCCTTGTAAATATTCATGAAATGCTCCTTCAAAACCTACTGCGTAATATCCAGGGTTGTTTCGGTCTTCATCTCCAACCAATCTTGCTCCAATCTTTCCCATTGGATGCTCACGTACGGTACGAGGCTCTGCAATAAAGCCACCACGGTTAGGGCCTTTTCTAAACAAAGGCATATTTTTAACACGGATATAGTCTGAATAGCCGAGATCCTTTACCACCAATAAATACCGGTTTTTATTAGCACGGGCTTTTCTGAAAAGATTTTGATAATAGGAAGCTGGCTTCCCAAACATTTTACTCAATTCTTTTGAGAGTGGTACGAGGTGTTCTTTGAAATCGGCTGAAGAGACCGTCATCGCATCAAATCGAATGTCGTACTTAGGAACAGAACTTGCGAGTAGACTACCGTCATCTGCATATACGTTTCCACGATTGGCAGGAATTGTGAAATTTTTAGTAGTGTTTTTTTCGGCTAATTCACGATACTTATCCCCTTCAACAAATTGGATGTCTGCCAATTTTAAAGCAATTAATATCGCAAAGAGGAACATACCTCCAGCGACAAAATATAAGCGGTTTAATATGTTCTTCTCTTTTTTTGACACCGCTATTGTTGTTTTTTAATAATCACCTTTTTAGGTGGTGTTTCACTGGGCTGCAAGCCTCGTATTGACATGGCAGCTGTAATTTTACTTTCCATTTTGATCTGTGTCACTTTTTTGCGCACATCCAAGTATTCGCTTTTGAGCTCTTTTACATCATTGCTAAGCCTGGCTATGTCATGTACTTTTTTGTCTGCTATATGACTACTAGCAATCATCACAAGAGCCAAAGCACTTAGAAAAATGATAAAACGCCAGTTTTTAAAAGCGTCATCATTCACCAAAAAGGTTCCTTTAATGATATTTGAAAGGCTCTTTTTCATAGTTTTTTGGCAATGCGAAGCTTTGCGCTTCTTGCTCTGTTATTTTTTTTTATTTCTTCTTCGGAAGGAATTATAAATTTCCCAACCGGCTTTAAAGGCACCTCTACCCTTCCAAACACATCCTTTTCGGGCTCTCCTTCAAACATGCCATTCCGCATAAACCGTTTTACCAACCTATCTTCCAGGCTATGATAGCTTATAAGACTAAGTCTTCCTTCTGGCTTTAACACCTCCACAGTTTGGAGTAGAAATTCTTTTAAGGCATCTAACTCCTGATTTACTTCTATTCGAATGGCCTGATAAATCTGAGCCAGTATTTTATTTTCTTTATGCTTCGGAAGAAATCTCCCTAAAGCCTTTTTAAGCTGTTCACTTGATTTAATAGGCTCACTTTTTCTAGCTTCACAAATGACACGTGCCATACCGGCAGCAGCTCTCAACTCTCCATACTGAAAAAGCACCTTACGTATTTCTGTTTCCTCGTATGTATTAATTACATCGTAAGCAGAAAAAGCACTCTTCTGGTTCATTCGCATATCAAGATCGGCCTCAAAACGAGTCGAAAATCCGCGATCTGCTACATCAAACTGATGAGAAGAGACTCCAAAATCTCCTAAAATTCCATCTACTTCTTTATATCCATGAAAACGTAAAAAGCGCTTGAGAAATCTAAAGTTTTCATTAATCAACAAAAACCTTGGATCGTCGATAGCATTCTCAAGCGCATCTGTATCTTGATCAAAAGCAATAAGTTTTCCATGCGCTCCAAGTCTTGAAAGAATTTCTCTAGAATGACCCCCGCCGCCAAAAGTGACATCCACATAAACCCCATTGGGTTGGATGTCTAATCCGTCGACTGTTTCGGTTAATAAAACCGCATTATGATATTCCATCAATTGGGTCTGCATCTCCCATTACTTCTTCTGCCAGATCTGCAAAATCGTTAGCAGCATCGTTAATGGCCTGTTCGTATTTTGTTTTATCCCAGATCTCCACAATATTGATTGCCGAAGAAAGGACCACTTCTTTTGTAATTCTAGCAAATGATTGTAAATCCTGAGGAATTAGCAATCGCCCTGCCGAATCTAGTTCTACTGTTTTTACCCCCGCTGTAAAGCGTCTAATAAAATCGTTGTTCTTACGATTAAAGCGATTTAGCTTCCCCATTTTTTCCATCAAGGCATTCCACTCTTCCATAGGGTATAACTCCAGGCATGGTTGAAAAACAGCTCGTTTTATAACAAACCCTTCAGTCATTACTGGTGTAAGCTGCTTCTTTAAAGGAGAAGGCACTAAAAGCCTCCCTTTTGTATCTGCTTTGCACTCGTATGTTCCTATTAAATTGAGCATTTAATTCTAGAAGGTTAAAAATCTTTTGGTTATCGCCGTAATGCACTCTATGCGACCTTATAAAGTGACAACGTTCAAATATAAAAAGTATTTCCCACTTTTTACCACTATTTCCCACTTTGTTGATAAGTTTTACCACCAGAAGGTTTTTCAGACAAAAAAAACTGCGGTAAGTATTTGAAAATAAAGAGATCGCACTGTTTTCAACAAATTGAAAAGCTAAATGAATGGAAAGTTGCATTATTTGTACTATTTTTAAAATTGAAAGACAGAATTACTTCCGTAAAAAAAAGTGTATTTTTGCCCTTTCTAACCATAGAAATTTCATGACCGACCAATTAAAAAAAGAAGGAAAATTTACGTATGTTGAGCTTGGCGAAGGTACGCCCATAGTTATACTTCACGGATTAATGGGAGGCCTAAGTAATTTTGATGGGGTCGCTACTTTTTTCCCAGAAAAGGGATATAAAATTCTAATTCCTGAGCTTCCTATTTATGATATGCCGGTTTTAAAAACCAATGTTAAGAACTTTGCAAAATATGTAAAGGAATTTCTAGATCATAAAAAATTGAAGAATGTCATTTTACTCGGAAATTCCTTAGGAGGTCATATTGGTCTTTTATGTACAAAATTATATCCTGAGTATATTAAAGCGTTGGTTATAACAGGTAGCAGCGGATTGTACGAAAGTGCAATGGGAGAAAGCTATCCAAAGCGTGGTGACAGAGATTATATTCAGAAAAAGGCAGAAAATGTTTTTTATGATCCTAAAGTTGCTACCAAAGAAATTGTTGACGAAGTATATGCTACTGTCAATGACCGTCAGAAATTAATTAGAACACTGGCCATCGCAAAAAGTGCGATACGACATAATATGGGAAAAGATCTTCCTACTATGGAAACACCTACGTGCATTATCTGGGGAAGAAACGATAATGTTACACCTCCAAGTGTCGCAGACGAATTTCATGAAAAATTACCCGACAGCGACCTGTACTGGATTGAAAAATGTGGTCATGCTGCTATGATGGAACACCCACACACTTTTAATGAGCTTTTACATACCTGGCTGCAGGAGCGAAAGTTTTAGGAAATAAAATTCATCAGAATGAAAATCAAATCGGCTGAATTTGTCATGAGCAATAGTGAAGTGGCAAAATGTCCTAAAAATAACTTACCCGAATATGCTTTTATTGGCAGAAGTAATGTGGGAAAATCTTCTCTCATTAATATGTTGATGCAGCGTAAAAGTCTGGCAAAAACTTCTGGACGACCTGGAAAAACACAGCTTATTAATCATTTTTTAATCAACGGGAACTGGTTTCTCGTTGATTTACCAGGCTATGGATATGCACGAGTTTCCAAAAAAGCCAAAAAGACTTTTCAGAAATTTATCACCAATTATTTCGAAAAAAGAGAACAACTCGTTTTAGCATTTGTTCTCATCGATTGCCGACATGAGCCTCAACCTATCGATCTTGAATTCATGCAGTATCTGGATGAACAACAGATTCCGTTTCATATAGCCTTTACAAAAGCAGACAAGCTAAAACCTAATGCTTTACAACGAAACATTGAAGCCTACGAGCAAAAGTTACTGGAAACCTGGGAAGAAATGCCGTTATATTTTGTCACCTCATCTAGCCATGATACAGGTCGTGACGAGATGCTAGCATATATTAACACCATTAATGAGCAGTTTCATGAGCAATCAGAAACAGGTGCCCCCTTATAAATTACGCTCTATAGAAGCAATTAGTTGATTGCTATTTTCAACTAAATTCAATGCTTCAGAAGACATAAAAATATTAAGCTCATTTTGTTCTTCGGAAAGGATGACGGGAAAATCGTACTTTGGTAACCACTTTGACTGGTACTGTTTTAAAAATTCATCTTTATGCAAAAAAACCATTTCTATTTCTGAAGCTTTTCGAAATGATTTCCATTCAGCATTTTCAGAAAATACACCATACGTAATATCACATAGATGACACGAATACGTCTTTGGACTCAAGACTTTGTGAGCGCTGTCCAGCAATTCGTTAACAATTCCTGAAGCAGCATTATAGACAAAGATGAGCTTCACTATTTTTTTTCTAGCTCTAGTTTTTCAGCAAAATAATCGCAAAAATCGATCATGGTTGCCGTCATTTTATCATCATTGGTAGCCCGCATATAAGTGTCTGCCATGGCACGCAGTGTTTGATGAAAGAATATTTTCATTTCATCCAAAGGCATCTCTTTGGTCCACAAATCAATTCGCAATGCTTCTTTTGCTTTATGATCCCAAACCGATAAAAATAAAGCCTTCGATTCTGAGTTTGTAATTCCGCCATCGGGAGCCGTCCAATGCAAGGTTTCTGGAACTTTGTTGTCGTCTAATGCTACTTTAATTTTAATTTCTGAGGTATGGTTTGCCATAACTATTTTGCTGGTTTGTATTTTGAATGGGTATAAATTTCTTTTGCAGACAGTTGTAATAACGCTTCTAAAGAAACATCATTATTGTTCATATAAGATCGTACTATTTGCCATCCTAAATAGCGACCAATCATACCTGGTGATTCATTGTCAATTTCCAAGTAAAACTTACTAAAGGGGGCTGGATGTATAAAACGGGCAGCTAATTTATCATTTGTACTAAATAGCATTTCATTTTCTATAAAGTACCGCCACATATCAATTTCATTTTCAGAAGCCCATTGGAGCTGTTCTTCAGTATACCCAATTTTTTCTGAATCTTTTACCTGTGGAAGCAATAGGTCTTTCAGGTACAATTCTTTACCATAATACATCATTTGTGACAATAGATCACGTGTCCTGGGAGGCGGGATCAACTGACGTGCGTACGCCTCGGCAATATCCGGTGCAACTTGCGATTCTTTTAAATTTTGTGCGATGTATTTTTTTATCCCTTGATAAAATTCATGATCTGTACCAAGGTACGTGTCAAGCGACAACACTAACAAACTATCTGCTATGATCACCTTATTCTGGTAGTCCACATCGGAGGTTACTGTTACAACGGTAGGGGCTTCAAAAGTTGGGAAATAATATTTTAAATGCTGAAAGAGTGGAACAATCTGGTCTTCCAAAAATTCTTCTGAAGGAAACTTCGTAAGCACTTCATTATTTAATTCCTGCTGAAGCGTATCGTTAATTCTTCCAAGCCAGATGCTATCGTGGAATTGTTCAGGAAAAAACACAGGATATTTCCTTTTTAAAGCTTCCAAATTAGAAGCATCCACAGCGGCGAATTCTTTATCAAACCGAAGAATATTCACTTCCATAGGGATAGCCTCAATCTCAGCTTCAAGTTTGTTTGTATCCTCACAACTTAGTAATAAAATAGTAAAGAATAGAAATAGATAATTCCTCATTAAAAAGACTTTAGCAACTGTTTAACGCAATTGGTTTTTATAAATTTTGTTTTTAATTTACATTTGGTACAAATTTATCATTATAAACTCACAAATCCTTATAAAATGAAGACCGAAAAAGTAGTAGACCATATTGTAAACTGGCTTAAAGAATATGCTACGAATGCAAAAATGGAAGGTTTTGTGTTGGGGATAAGTGGTGGAATCGACAGCGCAGTAACTTCTTCTTTATGCGCCAAAACAGGACTGCGAACCCTCTGTGTTGAAATGCCAATTCATCAGGCCGAAAGTCAGGTATCAAGAGCTCAAGAACACATTTCACAATTAAAAAAACGCTTTGCAAATGTTAGTGATGTGAGAGTGGATCTCACTCCAGTTTTCGAAGAATTTAAAACTCAAATTCCTCCAACCTCAAGGGATGAATTTCTTGATTTGAGTTTAGCGAATACACGAGCCCGATTACGTATGACCACTTTGTATTATTTTGCAGGGCTACATCGTTATCTTGTGGCAGGAACTGGAAATAAAGTCGAAGATTTTGGTGTTGGGTTTTTTACAAAATATGGAGATGGCGGAGTCGACTTGAGTCCTATTGCAGACTTATTAAAAAGCGAAGTTTATGAAATAGCAAAATATCTTGACGTACCCATGAGCATTCAAAAAGCTGCGCCAACAGACGGACTTTTTGGCGATAGCAGAACAGATGAGGATCAAATAGGGGCTTCCTATGATGAATTGGAGTGGGCGATGCAAATGAAAGAGGAAGGAAAAACTGCAAATAATTTTAAAGGACGCGAAAAAATTGTGTTCGAATTATTTATGAGCCGGAACCGCGCCAATCAACATAAGATGCAACCCATCCCGGTATGTGAAATTCCATCGAAATTAAAATAAAAACTACGTTTTATCGAATTTATAAGTGTTTGAACGAATAATCCCACAAACAATAATCTTTTTCTTTAGTTTTACCTTGTAGTAATTGTATTACAAAACCTCGCACTTTAGCAAGCCCACTTGAATTAAGTGTATTGTTATAAAAACATAAATGAAGAAAATTATTATTGCAGATCATCATCCAGTAACCCGCAAAGGGATTACTTGTATGTTGAAAAAAAATGCAGATTACAATATCATAGGAAAAGTTAATAACGGGCAAGAGCTATATAAGACGCTCCATAGTGAGCAGCCTGACATATTAATAATGGAAATTGATATGCCGCAGATGAACGGAATTAATGCCTTACGAGGAATTAAAAGTGAATTTCCTGAAATGCGCGTCTTGATTTTCTCAACACATCCAGAAGAAATTTACGCATTGCGTTCTATTAAATCTGGAGCTGCTGGCTATGTTCCTAAAACTGCATCCACAAAAATATTCTTAAAAGCATTAAAGCAAATAGCGAAAGGCGGAATCTTCCTGAATGAAGAACTAACTTCTACCTTTACAAGTAGAAATGTAGGGGAAACCAGTGCTATAAGCCGTTACAAAAAATTATCCTCACGCGAGATTGAAGTATTGAACCTTCTTTCCAGCGGAAAGCGTAACAAAGACATTGCATATGCGTTAGATATTAACGAGAAAACGGTAAGCACCTATAAGACCCGCTTGTTGAAAAAATTAAAAGTGGACAATCTTGCCGATTTGATCCACCAGTCTAGAATGTTTCAGTTTGGGTAGTTAAAGAACCCTTCTCAATTTTTCTGACAGTACCTTTTTAAGCGAAATATAGTCTACAATATCCTGTAGGCTATTTTCTTTTTCTGAAGCTTCTAAAGCATTCATTTCGTCTGAAAGTTCTCCAATCTTTTGAGCAAGCAGTTCACGCCGAAGATTTAAAACAGTCTCACTAACCATTTGTGAAATAGAACTTTTCTTTTCCTTGACGTAAATTTCATTTCGCTCCCAGTCATGCAATTGATATTTTTCATCTTCCATTAAAATATGGGTGATGGCTGAAGCCTTTTCAGGTTGAAGTTCATTTACAAATGAAGTAAGCTCGAAGACCTGTTCCTGATTTAGTTTTGTAATAATTTCGTAATACAGCTCTTTAAAATCTGAATTTGCGAATTCAATCTCATCATCCTGCAAATCAAGGTAGATTTTTTCAAAAACCTTTGCAGTCACTGTTTCGGGTTTAAAAGAAATTTTACCGTCTTCATCTGCTTCCAGTATCAAATCTTCAAATTGTTCTTCCTCATTTCCATAGAGCAAAAGCAATTCAATTATTTTTTGTTCCAATTCAAATTGAACATCAACCTTTTTTACGACCTCTTTTTCCTTTGTAACAACCTCTAGTGTATCTTGTTGTTGCTTACTTTTCTTTTTAGAATCTCTATTTTCTTTCTGAAGGATCTGTGCCAGTGTATTAAATAACACTTCTTCACTAATGTCCATAATGCGCGAACATTCTTTAATGTACACTTCGCGTTTTATCACATCTGGGATCTTTGCAATACTCACCACCATATCTCTAATGGTTTCCGCCTTTTTTATGGGGTCGTTCTTAGCTTCCGAAGCTAATAAAGAAGCTTTAAAAGCGATAAAATCCTGTGCATTCTCTTCTAAGAAAAGCGTGACTTCTTCCAGAGAATTATTCTTCGCAAAACTATCTGGATCCTCACCCTCGGGGAAGGTACAAATCTTTACGTTCATTCCCTGTTCAAGAATGAGATCCACGCCACGCAAAGAAGCCCGCAATCCTGCTGCATCCCCATCGAACAGCACGGTAATGTTTTTTGTCAATCGGTTGATTAAGCGGATTTGCTCGGGTGTGAGCGCAGTTCCAGAAGAAGAAACTACATTCTCTATTCCTCGTTGGTAAAACTGAATAACATCGGTATATCCTTCAACCAAATAGCAATTATCTTCTTTGGCAATCGCTTTTTTAGCATGATAAATTCCATACAGCACTTTACTTTTATGATAGATATCACTTTCGGGCGAATTTAGGTATTTAGCCGCTTTTTTATCATTGGTTAAAATGCGGCCTCCAAAACCTAAGGTCCTTCCACTCATACTTAGGATAGGAAACATCACTCTACCTTTAAACCGGTCAAATTGTTTTTCGCCTTTTACAATCGTAAGCCCTGTTTTTTCAAGGAATTCTAATTTGTACGCTTTCTTAATCGCATGATTCGTAAAAGCATCCCAGCTATCTGGGGAGTATCCCAATGTAAAGGCATCAATAGTTTCTTGAGTAAAACCGCGTTCTTTAAAATAGCTTAGGCCAATTGCTTTTCCTTCTTCGGTAGTAAGAAGGGTTTTATGAAAATACTCTTTTGCAAATTCACTCACCAGGTACAAGCTTTCCCTTTCGTTCGCTTGTTCTTTTTGTTCGGACGTTTGTTCGGTTTCCTCGATTTCAATTCCGTATTTATTCGCCAGGTATTTAATGGCTTCAGGATATGAAAAATGCTCATGCTCCATTAAAAACGCCACTACATTTCCTCCTTTTCCGCTGGAAAAATCCTTCCAAATCTGCTTAACAGGCGAGACCATAAAACTTGGAGTACGCTCATCGCTAAAAGGACTCAAGCCTTTAAAGTTACTGCCAGATTTCTTTAAATGTACAAAATCACCAATCACCTCCTCAACACGGGCGGTTTCGAAAACATTATCTATGGTGGTACGTGAAATCAAGATTCA
>NZ_JBHTBN010000001.1:499293-807657 GCF_042664795.1 Jejudonia soesokkakensis | reverse complement strand
AGTATTCAGTATTCAGTATTCAGTATTCAGTATTCAGTATTCAGTATTCAGTATTCAGTATTCAGTATTCAGTATTCAGTATTCAGTATTCAGTATTCAGTATTCAGTATTCAGTATTCAGTATTCAGTATTCAAAGATTAAAAATTATGTTTAGAAAGCCATTTAATAAGCTTAGTTGTTATCAACAAAAAAGCCCCTGATTTCTCAAAGGCTTTGGCTACTAAATAATTGATTGATGAAAATTAGTCCATGTCAAATCGGAGTCCGAGGGAGATATTGCGCTGCTCGATAGGATTGTCTTTAAAGATCGGATTGAGATCATATTTCGCATACAGTGCTGTCCCTCTCCAACCAAGATATGCACTTACACCATAGATAAAGTTATTGGTGTTATAATCGTCTTTAAGCTTTAACTTTACCTCTTCTCCGTCTTCTTTAAATTTTAACTTTTGACGTGAACTTAAATTAAATCCGGCATAGCCTCCAATTCCAAATTTTAATTTATTATGGGTATTGTATCTAAAATAATCTTCCTTTTCTATTTTTTCTGAAGGTCCAAACTCGAAGTGAAGTGGAAACACCAGATTATCTTGTCTGAATTTCGATTTTTTAAGGTCCAATGGATATTCTTCTAAGATTGTTTGATCGCCATTTTCAACGTAGTACCTGTTGTCTGTTGGTTTCAAACCATTAAACTGGAAGGAGAAACCATACTTAACACGTAACCAGTTGCTTTCTTTAAACACTCTGGTTTTCCAAGCCCAGCCTAACTCTGCAAAACGGCTCCCTCCTATTTTGAAATCGCTATCGTCCAGACTTTCTCCTTTGGTGATAACATTATTAAATCCTACTGCAAAAACTAGATCGCTTGTAGTTCTAAGGTCATATTCACGTTCTTTTGGCGCTCCTAGCTGGATATCAATTGTTTTTCCATCACTAAAAATAGACACCTTATTTTCGCTCGAATCTTCACCGTTACGCTCGAATAAAGCAATTTTATTATCAATTATAGCTAAGCGGTTTTCGATATTTAAAGCTCTTCGTTCAGCAGCTTCTTTCTTTAATGCATCTGCTACTTCTTTGGTAATCTCATTAGCTTCCTGTCGAGCCATAATAGCTTCGACCTCCTTTTTAAGTGCTTCTTTCTCTTCGGCAATAATAACCTCTTTTGAAGCACGTAGCAGTTCTATTTTAGATTTAGGATTCTCTTCTTGAGCAGTGATTTTTGGCACAGAAACTAGCATGCTTGCCAGTAGTAAGTAAAAGATAGATTTTTTCATAATGTTCGGTTTTTAGTGCTTCTTGATGTGAAGCAGATTGATGAATTTTAACTTGGTACTCTGTTTATTATTGATTAATTATTTCGGTCTGAAACAGCAGTTCTCACTTTATTAAAACCTTGCCCCAAGGCATCAAACACTTTATCTCTAAAGCTTCGTTCCATTTCGAACTCGATATCTTCTAAGAGAGCTGCTGCATCAACTTTAGAATTATTTAGAATTCGCTGAGTTTGTAATTCACGCTGGGCATTTAATAACAAGGCGTCAATTTCTTGTGTAGTGACTGTATTATTTGTTTTCTGAATAGAGTTGATCTGAGCAACTACTTCCTCTACTTTTGATTTTTCAATAAGCTTGTCATTTATAAAAACTGAATTCACTTCTTTGACCTCTAAAGCTTTTTCTTCATTTTTAGTTTCAGCGATGGCTATAGGTTGTTTTGGTGTTTCTTTTTGCTGAAAAATTTGTTTTTCTTTGATAACCTTTTGAGTCGCGAGTGTTTCTTCCTTTTTCTTATCTATAGGTTCTACCGCAAGATTTTCAGAAGGAATAGTGGTCATACGCTTCTCTACATTTTTATTTTTTATTATTTCTGAAGGTTTTTCAGCATCTATTTTTTCAGTTGTATTTTCAATTACAAAATCGGTGGCCGATTTGTCCTTTGTAAAAACAAAAGAGGCCACGATTATAATTCCAATAAAACTTGCTGCAATCGCGTACCAAAGAAAAGGGCTTTTTCGATCACTTTCTCCTAACTGACCTTCCAGTTTTGACCAGGCCGTCTGTGACGGTTGGATCTCGCGTTCCTGTAATTTTTCGCGGATGTGTTCTTCTAATTTAATGGGTGCCATAACTTATATTTTTTTTGACTTCGCTTTGTAATAATTTGCGTGCCTTAGATAATTGTGATTTTGAAGTGCCTTCGCTTATTTGTAATAATTCGGCTATTTCGCTGTGTTTATACCCTTCTACAGCGTACAACACAAATACGGTTTTATATCCTTCCGGTAGCCTGTCGATGATCTTTTGGATTTCAGCTACCTCCATTTCAGTTTCTATATAGGCCACATGTTCTATCGAATTTTCAATTTCGGCAGCATCATTAAACTGTAATTTTTTACTTTTCCGAAGCTCTGAAATCGATTCATTTACCATAATTCTACGTATCCAACCTTCAAAACTTCCTTCAGCCTTATAACTTTTAAGATGTGTAAATACTTTTAAAAATCCTGTTAGCATGACCTCTTCAGCCAAATCAACATCTTTTACATACTGCCTACAAACACTTAGCATTTTTGGAGAAAAGAGCTCAAACAGATCATGTTGTGCTCTTCTATTACCCTTGCTTGCCTTTGCAATAAGCTTTGTGTAGTTTTTATGTAACGAGATAATTTTCATTATACGCTTCGCGATGGTTTCTATTTATAAAGACGAGAATGATTTAAAAAAGGTTGCCTGGAGGTTAAAAAAGTTTTTTGTGTTCAGGCGCAATTGACAGTAAAAATCATATTCTTGACAATTGTTTATGGAGACTACAAACTGGTTCCTTCTTACTTTTTCCTGTCAATGACATAGTTAACCATGAGCTCGAGTGAAGATTTAAAAGTAGATTCGGGATACTGAGATAAAATTTGAAGCGCTTCTTGTTGGTAGTCTTTCATTCGTGCTGAAGCATAATCTAATCCGCCAGAGGATTTCACAAATTCAATAACTTCCTTGACCCGTTTTTTATCTTTATTATGATTTTTTACTGAATTTATGAGCCAGCGTTTTTCTTTTTCCGAAGCATTATTGAGGGTATGAATGAGCGGAAGAGTCATCTTTTGTTCTTTGATATCGATCCCTGTAGGCTTCCCAATCTGAGTTTCACCATAATCAAAAAGGTCATCTTTAATCTGAAATGCCATGCCTATGAGTTCACCAAACTTTCGCATTTTTTCTACTTCGGTTGCAGGTGCATTTACAGATTGAGCCCCCATGGCACAGCAGGCTGCAATGAGTGTGGCTGTCTTTTGACGGATAATTTCGAAGTAAACGTCTTCGGTAATATCTAATTTTCTTGCTTTTTCAATCTGGAGTAATTCTCCTTCGCTCATCTCACGAACGGCTACCGATATAATTTTCAGCAGATCAAAATCATTATTATCAATGGACAATAAAAGCCCTTTAGACAATAGATAATCTCCCACGAGTACTGCAATTTTATTTTTCCAAAGGGCATTAATACTGAAAAAACCACGCCTGCGATTGCTGTCATCAACTACGTCATCATGCACTAATGTAGCGGTATGAATCAATTCGATAACAGAAGCACCTCTATATGTACGATCGTTAAGCTCTCCATTATTCACCATTTTGGCAATTAGAAAAACAAACATAGGACGCATTTGTTTTCCCTTGCGATTTACCACATAATGCGTAATACGATTGAGCAACGAAACCTTTGAAGACATGGAGATAAGGAACTTTTTTTCAAAAAGTTCCATTTCGTATTCAATGGGAGCCTTTATTTTGGACACAGTTTTCATAACTATTTCAAAAATACATCAAATAGCTTTAGAAAGCTTTGGATAAAAAAAGGAGTAGTTTTTATTCCACTCCATTTTTGTAATTTAATTATTTAATTGTTCACTTTATTTCTATGTAATGATTTATCAATACAGGAGGCCATTAAATCTTTTTCAAGATCTTTCCCAATAAAAGATTCTATTGTGTCTACAACAGGTTTTGGGTTATTAATCATATCCACATAGTCAACATAAATAAGTTCAACTCCCGGCTCTCTTTCTTTCCATGCTTCAACTTTTTTTAATTGATCCACGTATGCATTATAAAGTTTGACAGGTAAAATATCTGTATCTTTTCCAGTCATTTTACGTTGTGATTGTATTACTTCATGCAAATCTCTTTTCATAAAAATAATTTTGTACCTGTACTGTTTCTTAATGTGTCTTAATAAAGGAGCAACAATCTTTACTACTTTATTCTGGGCTTTATCAAGCCAAGAATTATCTTTATGAATTGTCATCACAGGTTCATATTCATAATAACCTTTTGGATTTGACTCATCTGCCTCTCTTTTTCCATCAATTAAAGTTTTAAGACCTCCTTTATCAAGCATCTGCATCATTAAGGATGTGCCCGATCTTGGGAGACCAGAAACTATAACAATTTGATTCTCTCTGTACTTAAAGTTTGATTTATTAATTAAATCAAAATCAAGTTCCATTTTTTCAATTACATTCTCAACTGCTTTTTCTGCAATGTGATATTTTTTTGGAGTTAATCTTGCAGCAGTTTCATATGCTAATTTTGCATTTTCTATATCACCTAGTTTTTCAAGAGCTTGACCTAAAATATAATGAGCAGAAGGGAAATATTTAACAAGATCTATTGCTATAAGAGCATGCTCTGCACTTTCCTCATAATTTCCTAACATATAGAATGTTTGAGCAAGAGACTTGTGATATTTTGGATTATCCTGTAGTGCTTCTATCGAAGCTTCAAAACATTTTTTAGCTTTATCAAATTCTCTATTAATATAATGTATATTTCCTATCTTATATGATAACTCTGGGCTAAACCTATTGTTCTGAGGGATATCTAACAGGACTTTTAAAGCCTTCACTATTTTTCCCTGCCCTAATAAGATATCTGACTCTAGAAAATGAGTATTAAATTTAACTTCAGTTTTTATAGATTTAAATTTTTTCATGTACTTCTCTGCTTCGTCAAAATTATCCATTTTCAGAAGCGTCTTAACCAGATCTACATAATAAGGGCCTAAATCTATTGGGTCTTCCTCTTGTGTAAGTTCAAGCAATAACACTTTAGCATTTTCATAATCTTTTTTTCCTAGATAAACTCTAGCAAGATTATGTTTTAATTCACATTTTGTTTTAAGAATAGCGGTTTCCTTTTTCTCGTCTGGTTTCTCTATGTATCCCAGTTCAATTAGCTGCTCCATTGTTTCTTCATCAGATAATGGGTCAACCTCTTTTTCGTCACTTAGCTCTGCAAAATCACCATCAATAGAATCCCAACTTTCAATCATTTTTGGAGTATGAGTTTCTTTAAATATATCAAGTATTACTTTACCGTCCATATCTTTTCCAATTGGCAAGCCATAATGATGAAGTATCGTTGGGGCTACATCAATAAGGTTCATTCCAAAGATTTTTTCATTTTTCTTTATGTTAGGCCCTCTTGCTACAAAAATTCCAAATTGTCTATGATCTAATGCAGGGGCCGCTGCAACTTTTGGCATTTTAAAAATTCGCTTATCTCCAGATTCGAATCCATGATCCGACATAACAATAATAGTAGTATCATCATCAATCATTTCCATCACCCTACCCAACATCATATCCTGAAAACGATAAGCTCCATTGACAACGTCCTTATACATATCATATTGATCTTCCGAAATATTCTTCATTTTTGGAGGATGGTACTTCATAAAAGCGTGACACAAGTGATCTATTAAATCAAAATAAACACCCATAAAATCCCACTCAGTTTCTCTTATCAAATAAGTTGTTGCATTTTGAATAGAAACATTTTGTGATAAAATTTTAGCAAAAGAAATGAGGTGGTTTGTTTTTGCTGTCTGGTCTATTTTTGCAGCATTTGGAATAAATGGAAGAATATGTTCTTTTGTTACCTCCCATGGAAACATTCGAAAATTCCCTAATTTTTGAACAAAATCTTCTGGATGTATTGTACCCTTTACGATGGGACTTTCCTTTTTAGGATCAGTCTTGACTTTCTGGAACTTATCTGTGACAACAACTCCATTGATTGGCTCTGCTGGAAATGTTGGCCACCATCCTACTAAATTACTCTTACATCCTTGATTATGAAGAATGTTCCAAATAGCTCTGGATTTTCTCGAATTAGCTGTAACTGGACGTAGGGCTTTTTGATTTGGAGTAACTTCTACAAATCCTAAAATTCCATGCTTATCTGGTGTTTTTCCTGTAGCTACAGAACTCCACAACATTGGGCTGTAAGGAGGATTCATAGTACTCATATTACCATAAACACCTTCATTAATCAATTTTTTTAAAGAAGGCATATGACCTTTAGCTATGAGAGGACCTATTACTTTCCAGTCTGCAGCGTCCCAACCAATTAATATCGTTTTATTTTTGTTCATTGTTTTCTATTTCACGTTGCTTATTCTTTAATTCTCTCCAAGCTTTGAAAGCCTGATCACCATAGGCCAAGTGTCCTAAAGAACTATCCAAAGGGATATTTGTAAAGTCTATAGTTTGTTTTTTATTGGTTTTCATTTAAGTATCTATTTTCAAAATTTTTTTAATTCACAAAAAAAAATTATATTTACTCTATAATTTTAACTAATTGTTGGTTTTTTTTGTAAAAAAACAAAAGTCAACAAGTAATACCTAACAAATATGAAAAAAATTACAAAAAATGAATTTTCAAAAAATCTTGCAAAGTATGGCGCGCTTTCATTAGCGATTGCAGGAGTTGCAGATGCAAGTGGACAAGTTATCTACACTGATCTAGATCCAGATTATAATGGGATGCTTCCTTCTACACTTGATATTGATTTCAATGGGGATTCTGTGACAGACGTTTCAATTGTAGTAACTAGTGACCCAGGGTATCCATTAGCACAAGTTGCTGCTGGTTCAAATGGTGTTATCGCAGCTTCTAATTCTGGTTTTTATTACGCATCTAATCTTTCTTATAGTGCTGTTATTGGATCTTCTGGAGCTTTCAATAGTTTTGGAGACTTATGTGCAGATGGAGGTTTTAATGGAAGTCAATTTTGTGGAAATCAAGGCGATCCAATTCCAGGATATGTTGGAATTCAATTCTTAGTTGATGGCAACACTCATTATGGTTGGGTTCAATTAGGAGCACCAACAAGTAGTGAAGTTAATGTCCTTGATTATGCTTTTGAAGCTACTCCAAACACACCAATTCTTGCTGGAGTTATTCCAGTTGCAGGTGTAGATGACAACGCTTTTGAAGGGTTTTCTCACTTTGTAGATGCCAATAGAAATTTAAGCCTAAGCGCAAATACTCCTATGTCTAACGTTTCAGTTTATGACGTATTAGGTAAAGTGATAATCACAAGTGATTTATCTAACACAAATGAAACTATAAACTTAGCATCTCTTAACAGCGGCGTGTATATCGCTCGTGTAACTATTGAAGGTCAGGTTAAATCATTCAAAATTGCAATAAAATAAGCGTACATTTAAAGTACAGCTTTTATAAAGGAGGAGGGTATTATTAATACCCTCCTTTTTTATTTCTTATTTGCCAACTGCCCGCAAGCAGCATCGATATCTTTACCCCGACTTCTTCTCACGGTGACAGGAATCTTATTTTTTTCTAGGGCATCTATATATTCATTTATCACTAAAGTTTCTGCCTGCTGAAACTGACCATCATCAATAGGATTATATTCAATAATATTTACCTTACAAGGTACGTATTTACAAAACTGAACTAGTGCCGCTATATCTTCTAAAGAATCATTAATTCCATTCCAAACTACATATTCATAGGTAATACGTCTTTGTGTTTTCTCATACCAGTATTCTAAAGATTCACGTAAATCATCAAGTGTAAAACTTTTGGCAAACGGCATGATTTGTTCTCTGGTTTCCTGAATTGCAGAATGTAATGAAACAGCAAGATTAAACTTCACCTCATCGTCTGCCAGTTTTTTAATCATCTTTGGAACACCAGAAGTTGATAGCGTAATTCGTTTAGGAGACATTCCCAACCCTTCTTCCGAAGTAATCTTTTCAATAGAAGCTAGTACATTTTTATAGTTCATTAGAGGTTCTCCCATACCCATAAAAACAATATTGGATAAAGGTATGTTATGATACAATCTACTCTCCTTATCAATAGCAACTACTTGATCATATATTTCATCAGGGTTTAAATTTCGCATTCTCTTTAAACGCGCTGTAGCACAAAACTTACAGTCCAAACTACACCCTACCTGAGAAGAAACACAAGCTGTAGTTCTTTTTTTTGTTGGAATTAAAACTGATTCAACAATCAATCCATCATGAAGTTTTACAGCATTTTTAATGGTCCCATCGTTACTTTTCTGAATGTCATCTACTTCAATATGGTTTATGACAAAATTTTCTTCAAGATGCATTCGGATTCCCTTTGAGATATTAGTCATATCCTCAAAGCTATGGGTCCCTTTACTCCATAACCACTCATACACCTGATTCCCTCTAAATGGCTGCTCACCAATACTTTCAAAAAAACGTCTTAACTCTTCTTTTGTAAGGGCACGTATATCTTTTTTTATAGCTTTCATTTCGCTACAAAATTAACCATTATGGCATGAAAAAAAGTGGAATTAGTAAAAAAGAGCTTCAGAAGAAAAAATTAACGCTCAACAATAATTTTTTTAGTAATAGCTTGACTGCTTTCATTGTCTACAATATGAAGAAAATAAACCCCAGCAGATAATGATTGAATATCCAACACATTATAAGAATTGGATATGGATCCTGACATTAGTCTTTGACCTACCACATTATAAAATGAATATGACAAGTCTGGATATCGAAAATTTTCGATAGTAATAAAACTGGCAGCAGGATTTGGATAAATGTCGAGAGCACCTATTGTTTCAATATCAGGAACGTTTAGAAGGTTTTGTAACGTATCTGTAAGGTTTGCACCAGTTTCAAGAGGATCAAGCCAATCCATTAGTCTCGTTTCTGGAGTGTCACCACTATCCCATGAAACAGCAAATCTTCCGTAGATATCAAAGTCATTATTATTCTGATTACCCTCACAATACGATTGTCCTGCATACAATTGTCCTATTATTCTTCCATTCTGATTAAATAAAGGTGATC
Source organism: Jejudonia soesokkakensis (assembly GCF_042664795.1). Lineage (NCBI taxonomy): Bacteria > Pseudomonadati > Bacteroidota > Flavobacteriia > Flavobacteriales > Flavobacteriaceae > Jejudonia > Jejudonia soesokkakensis. The sequence continues at coordinate 798,502 of NZ_JBHTBN010000001.1, read as the reverse complement.
CCGATGAGCCACTTTCAGTGGTTCCAATTTCCCAGCCATTACCTGATCCAACACTCACTCCCCCGATGAGCCAAACTTCCCTGCCATTTGCATTTTGATGAACTGCACCGGAATCATCTCTTGAAACCTTCATAATATCTCCTTGTGGATGATGAATACCTACTTCATAAAGAGGCAGGTCGTCAGTTCTATCCCATCCAGCAAATGCTACATCCCATGAAGAGGGTATCGAATTGCTAAGTTCTACCAAAGCAAAATCACTTAGAGAATTACTGGCACGTAAAATAGCACCACTCATGGTAAAATTGGTTTCTACATCTGTACTATCGTCTCCTGTTCCACAAACAGGGTTTGGACTTGTCCAATTTAAACGGATAGACCAAAAAGCAGGATCACTACCTTCTAGGCAGTGGTTTGCAGTCAATAAATAAGGTGTTTTATCTTCTCTTGTATTATTAATTAAAGAAGCGGAACAAAGGTATCCATTTCCTAAATTTAATAGGGCAACCGTTTTTTTAAGTATCTCCTTTTTTTCGTCAAAATCAGAACCAATTGGACAGTTAACATCGTAATTACAATCTCCAGAATCGTTAAGTCCACGACCTTCTCCATTGATATAATCCTGTAATTGTCCTAAACGGTAGCCATGAATTATACTTCCTATTTTTAATTGAACTACTTCCTGAACGGTGTCAGGCTCATAATATTCAATAATAATCGTTTCCCCTTCAATAAACCAGGAACCCAATAGGTTATTCTCCCGATTTTCATTTTTGGTGTACGTTTTAGATATATCAGATCGATCAATATTATACATATGGAGTCTTGCTCCTTCAGGAAGAAAGAAATTGTCATAATTCACACTAATATTTATAGCACTTGGCGAATTGATCGCTATTTGCCACAAACGAGCTCCATTAGGTAAATCGGTCCAGGTCCCTGTGTTTAGAACATCAAGCGTTAAAGGTCTGGTAATCCCATAGCGCCATGGCTGACTTTTATCTCTGTCATTTATCTCATCTTCGGCAATCACAGAAGCTAAATCTAAAACGGGTAATCGAACAGTTTCAACAGTACTTCTTACATCGTATTCCCAAGAATAAGGCAATTCTCTACCGTTTTCTTGTGAAAAAGAAAATTGAAAGGGTACCATAAGAATAAAGAAAAGTAGTGTTCTCTTCATAATACAAAACCTTTGTCAGACAAAAGGATAACTAAGATAGTTTATTATTCTGACATTTGAAAACCAAATCGTTATAACCCAAAAAATCCTGTTTAACATTCGTTAAAAACAGGATTTTTTGTGATATTAAAATATAGTGAGACTAAATAATTAACATAGCATCCCCATAGGTGTAGAAACGATATTTTTCCTTAACCGCTTCAGCGTATGCTTTTTTAATAAAATCGTGTCCTGCAAATGCAGAAACCATCATCAAGAGCGTTGATTTTGGGGTATGAAAATTGGTGATCATTGAATTGGCTATACTAAAATCATATGGCGGAAAAATAAATTTATTGGTCCATCCCGTATAAGCATTCAAGGTATGGCTTGAAGAAACTGAACTTTCTAATGCCCTCATAGCAGTAGTTCCAACAGCACAGATACGACGCTTATTTTTTAACCCAGAATTAATAATCTGAGCAGCTTCCTGATCAATACTCATTTCTTCCGAATCCATTTTGTGTTTTGATAAATCTTCTACCTCCACCGGACTAAAAGTACCCAAACCAACATGAAGTGTAACCTCGGCAAAGTCAATTCCTTTAATTTCAAGACGTTTTAATAGATGCTTAGAAAAGTGTAAGCCCGCAGTAGGTGCAGCAACCGCACCTTCAGTCTTTGCAAAAATAGTTTGATACCTCTCTGCATCTTCTGGCTCTACTTCTCGTTTGATATATTTTGGAAGTGGCGTTTCCCCAAGTTCTGTGAGCTTATTTCTAAATTCTTCATAAGAGCCATCAAAAAGAAAACGAAGTGTTCTCCCTCGCGATGTCGTGTTGTCAATAACTTCGGCCACGAGTGTTTCATCGTCCCCAAAATAAAGTTTATTTCCAATTCTTATTTTTCGTGCAGGATCGACCAACACATCCCAAAGGCGTGTTTCCGGATTTAACTCTCGTAATAAAAATACTTCAATTCTAGCACCTGTTTTTTCTTTGTTACCAAACAATCTCGCTGGAAACACCTTTGTATTGTTTAAAACCATCACATCATCTTCATCAAAGTAATCGATCATGTCTTTAAACATCTTGTGTTCAATAGTTTGCTCTTTACGGTTTAAGACCATTAAACGAGCTTCATCACGATTAGGAGCTGGATATTCGGCTAAAAGTTCTTCAGGTAAATCAAAATTAAAATTTGAAAGTTTCATTCCCATAGTTGGTACAATTTAGTGGTAAAAAGTTGCAAATATACAACCTCAGCATAGGGGTTGTCAAGTAAATAGGGATTTATTATTTAATTTCTGAAAATATCCCTACTTCTTGTATCGATTTCCAGAAATCAGGGAAGGATTTTGACACCACCTCTGCTTCGTTGATAACTATTCGATCACATATTGCCAGAGGCGCAAAGGCCATAGCCATACGATGATCGCTGTAGGTGTCTATGGCTGTATTCTGAAAGTTTTTAGTTGTTTCTGAAGCCTTCAATTGTAATGTCTCTTCAGTTACACTAACTGAAGCCCCTAGCTTTTCCAATTCGGTTTTTAAAGCTATTAAACGATCTGTTTCCTTAATTTTTAACGTATGTAATCCCAAAAGTTTACAGCTTAAACCTAAGCCAAAACACGTTACAGCAATGGTCTGTGCAATATCTGGTGTATCTGAGAGGTCCAGCAATAATGAATTATTTGATAATGTTTTGTTCGATTTTGAGAGAATGATTGAATTTTCAGCAGCCATAAACTCAGTTTGTACACCCAGTTTTTTATAAATCGTAACTAAGGCCGAATCGCCCTGTAAACTTTCAGCCTTATAACTTATAAGTTTTACTGATAGTTGGCTGCTCAACGCAACAATACTATAAAAATAAGAAGCCGAACTCCAGTCAGATTCTACAGTTATGGTTTGTGTATCAATTTTTTGAGCAGTAGCAACCCATATACTATTCGCATGAAACTTAGCCTTAACCCCTATCTGAGACAGGAGATCCACCGTCATTTGTAAGTAGGGTTTTGAAGTTGTTTTCCCTTTAAGATTAATCGTAAGACCATTTTGTAATGAGGGTGCTATAAGCAGCAAAGCAGAAATGTACTGACTGCTTACATTAGCATCAATTTCAACTTCAGATTTTAAAATTGTTTTACCGTTAATTCTTAAGGGAGGAAAACCTTCTTCTTTCACATATTGAATGTCGGCTCCCAAAATTCTTAAGGCATCAACTAAGATACCTATAGGTCTTTGCTGCATCCGTTCACTTCCGGTTAAAATAACTTCTGCTTCCTCTTTTACAGCAAAAAAGGCAGTTAAAAATCGCATGGCTGTGCCAGCGTGATGAATATCTATACTTCCTTTTGATTTTTGAAGCGCTTCTTTCATCACTTCCGAATCGTCACTTTTGGAACAGTTATTAATCTTAAGTTGAGGAAACAATGCCTGTAAAATTAACAATCGGTTTGATTCACTTTTGGAGCCTGTGATATTTATTTCTGAAAGTAGATTTCTCGGTTTTTGATATGAAAGCTGAAGCGAACTCATTGGTTTTTATAGTCCTCTCTTTTGAGTTTGCCCCAGAATTTTCCGAAGCTAACCATAAATCCGCAAAACAATCCCGCTCCAAGCAAGGTAATGATAAATAAGGGTGAGATCCCTTCAGAAAAAAGCGCTGTTGAAAATCCAAACATAGCCCATTGTAAGAAAAGTAGGATGATAGCGTAGATAAGTCCCAGTATAAAAACTGATTTTAAAAAACCCTTATGTGTAATAACCCGCTTAAACATTATTTAAGTTTATCATTATTATGATGGCGGTCGTAATCCCGTTTTGTTTTAAGCTTCATTTTTTCGTCAAAAGCTTCTTGAAGGTCAACCCCTGTTTGATTAGCCAGACATAAGACTACAAAAATTACATCGGCTAGCTCTTCTCCCAGGTCTTTATTTTTGTCACTTTCTTTTTCACTCTGCTCCCCGTATCTTCGGGCTATGATGCGTGCAACTTCACCAACTTCCTCGGTGAGTTGTGCCATATTGGTAAGTTCGTTAAAGTAGCGAACCCCGTGTTTTTTAATCCAGGTATCAACTATTTTTTGTGCGTTTTTAAGTTCCATCTATGCTTTGACAAGTACTACTTTTTCGTTTTGTTTTTCAACTAATAATTCAAAAAACTTTTTAAGACCTCCATAGGCTTCAGCTCCAATATACGGCTGATTTATAGATAATTCCATAGAAATCTTTAATGTATTATTGTTATTAGTGACAGCGTATCTAAATTCACCAGATTCTTCTCCTAATGAAAAAGCTACGCTTTCTGGTAGAGTTTCCACTTTATAGCCTTCGGGAAGGTTTATCGTAAAAAGATATCTATCTTTTAGGGGATGGCTAAAATCTATTGGATAGTTTCTTGTTTCAGATTTAAAGGGTGTTTCTTTTACAGCTAAAAATGACAAAGGAGACACGTATATTTTACCGCCTATTTCTTCAACAGCGTCGTAAGATGTAAAGTCATAGTTTAATGTTACGGGCTGATTTATTGTTTCAAGATTTTCGAATTTAATATTTGAAAACTCTACTTCGCCTTTATCTTTTTCCAGTTTTTTTCTTTGATCCTCTTCAGAAATATTTGAGTAAGAGAAGCGTTTAGATAATGCATAGTGGCCAGTGTATCTAGATTTGATACTACCATCAAGTGTTAAATCATCGTTTATATCAATTGTAACGAGAGCGCTTTCGGTTGCAGGAGCACTTGGATATAATGGAACCCAGTCTGAACTATTATCATCTCTAAGGATTCTTCCTTGCCAGTTTAAAATTTCAGTTTCAAGAATATCTATTTCCCCTTTTTTATTTGTCGCATCTAAAAGGTGAATTTCATTGTTCTCTTCAACAGCTGCAATTACATAATTAAAACCGTTGCGACTAGGAAACAATGGAATTCCATTAGCTTTGGAGCTTATAAGTACAGGGTTTGCATTCAACCCTACATGTCTAAGCATTGCGACGAGCATTAAATTTATATCTGCAATATTTCCCGTTCCTTGTTTGTAAGCATTTTTTAAGCCTTCGCTCGCGTAATATCCAAAGTAATCATTCCATGTCATCTTCGATTTAACATATTCGAAAACAAGATTCATTTTTTCTTCAGTACTTGATGCTGTTTTTACTATTGCATCGATATCATCTTCAAAATAATTTGATCTTTTAAGTTCTTCTCCAAATGAGGATGAATCATATATCGATTTTGAAACTGCTTCCCAAGTGGTCGCATAACTCTCGGGTGATGCACCAGGAAACTTTGTGTAAGCCAGCTCAAATTTAATAGCAGCTGCATAATTATCTATATTTCCAATATACGCCTCCTTTTTCATCGCAGGAACATCCTCAAGATTGATTATTGAAACATTGTCCTTAAATTCTACTTTTTGAGTTTCAATTATTCCTTGACCTAAGCTTGTTCTAACTTGTGTTATTTCTTTCTTAGTTCTTAAAGTTAAATTACGTTGTTTTATTTCTTGATCAATTCTAAACGGCAACCAACCTGATCTATGGGTTTTATAGTTTAGATATTCTGGTGCAGCAAATCGAACCTCAACTTTATCAAGCGGGATTTTTTCTTGAAGCCTATAAGTGTCTACATTTCCAATGTATGGAGACCTAACAGTATATTTATACTCTATGACACACCCTTCTTTTAAGTTTGGCATTGTAAATTTAGTCTGCTCAAGATATTCGTGAACTTCAACATCGAAAATCCCATCATTTCTTAGCTTTTCATCTTCTATTTTATCACCTTCAAGAAAATAAGTGTTGCCTTTTAATCCTGAAATTTTTTCTCTTGAACCGTTTCCACTTTTCAAATTTACTTTTTTCGTACCCCAATCAAAACCCTCTTTGTTATAAATTTTAATGCGTTCGAAAACATCTGTGACAAGGTAAAATCCGTTATCCTGCGAGTAGTCAAAACTTGTAGATACTTCTCGATACAGAATTGCTGCATCTGCTTCGTTGTCTTCAGGGTGTTCTTTTTGAAGTAATTCTTCTTTGGAAACTTTACCAAATCTATAATCCTGACTAACTACAAATTGAGCATTAAAAAAAATAAAAATAATTACTGAAAATTTTACGATTTGTTGCTGGGTACTGTTCATTATTCAATTGGTTTAATTAAGATTTTTAACTTGTCTTGCTTTGCTATAGCTCTTCTAAAAGATCTATACTCTTTATAGTCTTCTGGGGCAAAAGTACCCTTGTTCATATAAAGTTTTCTTTTAAATTGTATTGTATTGTTATCAAGAGATTCAACTTCTATAGAATAGCGACCAAACTTTGTTTCAAGAAGTTTGTTTTCAGGCAAGGAGTCAAAGTTTAAATTTTTTGGCAATGTAATGGTTACTTCGTCGATATCTGTATATGCCATTTCTAAAGCAAGCTTTTGCTTTCTATCTGTAATTCTCGGTGGAATATAAGAAGCTTGGTTAAAACTATTTAATTCTAAAAGCATTTCATTGCCTACCTTGCTTGTAATTGATGGAATTTTAAGTTTAACCTCTTCTGTAAATTGAATATCTTCCTTGTTATTTTTAAGTATAATACTTTCAACAGAAAGTCCATTTAAATTACCCCACCTATTTTTATAGACGTCCAGTAATTCCTCTTTTTTTAATTTTTCAAGCGCATATTTTCCATCGTATTGTAAACCTTCTGAAACAGATGTTAGCGACGCTGTAGCACTACCATCATTGCCTATGATGATATTTCCTGTATTGGCTTGAACATTTTCTTGTTGGGTATATGTTTTCGTATGTACTACCTTACCTCCTTGAGGAGTAATAATAACTACATCCCTATCATCTGTAAAGTTGCCTAAATAGCCATAAGGAGTATCTTGACTGGTACATTCTAACCAGGTTATCTCGTCTTCAGTTGGAATTCCTAAAATAACATGATTTCCCTGCATAGAAGAAAAATCACTCATTATGTCTCTTTCATCATCTCCTGCGTACAATACCGTATAATAGGAAGTCACTCCCACCACTTCCAATAATGCTTTGGTATAATTAGTAAGCGCTTTACAATCTCCATAACTTAAATTATCTACCTCTGTAGCCAACATTGGTTTCCAACCACCAATACCAACTTGTACGCTAATATACCTTACCTTATCCTGTACATATTGGTATATTTTTCTTGCCTTACCTTCATCTGTAGTTTCAGAAGCTACTAAATTTCTAATTTCTTGTTTTGTTCCTTCTGGTAATTCACTAACATCTGACAAAAGACTGCTATACATCCATTGACCAAATTCACTCCAGTTTTTACCATAGCCCGGCACTCCCTGCAAAGAAAAAGTATCTAAACCAAAATATACTTTTGGACAAAATGTAGTAAATGCGGGCGATAACTCTTCATATCGAAATGCCTTTATATTTTCTGCAACAAAACGGAGTGTTTCTTCAGTTTCTGTTATTTTTATTTCGAATCCATCAATATGTTCCTTTTTATACCGTACTTTATTTGATGGGTCAAATGTTATTGTTTGTTCACTATAGAGTACGCTTTCAGCATATCTATCTATTGGAAACCACGGCATAATAAAGGCCGTATCACCTGTTTCTACTATAGATTTAAATACAATCGTATAGGGATATGAGGTCGGTGTATATTCCAGATATAGTGCTCTGTTATCATTAAAAATAGAGAACCCATCAGCCACACTTATATCCCTAAAATCGTTTTTTTTAAAATGTTCCACTTCGTTTCCTAATGCGTCGTAAACATAGGCTTCAATCTTTTCAATTGTTCTAGTCTCATCGTAATAAGCAATAGCAGAAACATTTCTGTCACCCCTTTCGTTTAAAACGGTCGTTGCCCGTTCTGTTTGGATTTCCAGCTTATCTTCTGAAACATTTATGCCTACCTTCTTATGGATAACAACACTATTTGCATTTTTAGTAAATTGAGTAGGAATAGATAGGATACTATATTTCTCCTGACCTTGAATAACAAATACAGTGGAGAAGAGTAAAAAGATAAAAAAAGAAAATTTCATAGTATAATTTGGACGAACAATATAAAAAAATCAGGATGCTTTATTCCTTTTTTTTTGAATTTATTACAATTGTTACAGGACCATCATTAATAAGGGAAACATCCATCATAGCCCCAAATTCTCCTGTCTGGACTCGTTTTCCGGTTTCCTGTTCCAGTTGTTTTACGAAAGCTTCATATAAGGGAATGGCTATTTCAGGTCGCGCTGCTTTGATAAATGAAGGCCTGTTCCCTTTTTTTGTGGAAGCGTGTAGGGTAAACTGACTCACAACCAGACAATCTCCATTTACATCCTGTATTGAGTTATTCATCGCATCCTTTTCATCTGCAAAGACACGAAGTCGTGCAATTTTTCCGGTTAGCCATTCAATGTCTTCTTCGGTATCTTCATGTTCGATGCCTAGGAGAATCAAAAAACCATGATCAATGGCTCCTATAATTTTATCTTCAACTGTAACTGAAGCTTTTTTAACTCGTTGTAATACTACTTTCATGAATTTGTGTGAATGTCTTTTCGATACTGTTCTTCTTCTCCTTCTAAAATTTGAAGGTAACTTTTATAACGAGACCAAGCAATCTCTTCATTTTCTAACGCCTCCTTCACAGCGCATTGTGGCTCTTCAATATGTAAACAGTTATTAAACTTACAGTGTCCTTTCAGTTTAAAGAATTCTGGGAAATAATCTCCTACTTCTTCTTTTTCCATTTCAACCAAACCGAATCCTCTAATCCCAGGAGTGTCAATAATTTGAGCGTCAAAAGAAAGGTCGAACATTTCGGCAAAAGTTGTGGTGTGCTGCCCCTGTAGATGTTGTTGTGAGATTTTAGAAGTTTTTAAATCCAATCCAGGTTCAAGCGCATTTACAAGCGTAGACTTTCCTACACCACTGTGACCCGAAAACATAGCCGTTTTTTCGGTCATTAACTGTTTTACCTTCTCTAAATTCTTACCTGTTTCAGCCGAAATTCCAATACAGGTATACCCTATGTTTCGATACAAAGCTGCAAGAAATTTGATTTCCAATAATTCGTCTTCAGAATAGGTATCTACTTTGTTAAAAAGTAATATGGCTTCTATTTCATACGCTTCCGCAGTCACTAAAAAACGGTCAATAAATGCGGTAAACGTGGGCGGATTATTAAGTGTGACTAGCAAAAAAGCAAGATCTACATTCGCGGCAATGATATGAGTCTGTTTGGAGAGGTTTACAGATTTTCTAATAATATAGTTTTCACGTTCCTCAATACTTGAAATAATTCCAACAGTTTCATCTCCCTTTGTTTCTATTTCAAAACCTACTTTATCTCCTACTGCTACAGGATTGGTACTTTTAATTTCGCCTAACCGAAACCTTCCCTTTAGCCTGCATTCATAAAAAGTTCCGTTTTCTGCTTTCACAGTATACCAGCTTCCCGTAGATTTATAAACAGTTCCTTTCATTCACTACAAAGTTCTGAAAATTAATGCAAAAGACACCCTATTTAATTGTTTTTGAAAATTATCCATTGATAATCTTTTTTTGATGATTAATTGATTCTTGGTGAATCGCTTTATAAATCTTCAACATAAATTCTTCACTTAGGTTATGTAACTCTCCATCCTGTATCATTCTACCTAAGATTTCATTCCATCGCTTGTTTTGAAGAATTGCTACATTGTTTTCTTTCTTTATAACGCCAATCTCATCGGCAATTTTCATACGCTTACCCATCAATTCTACAATTTTATCATCTACCACATCAATCTGTGTGCGCAACGTATTCAGCATGTTTTTAAATTCCATAGCCTCTGTATCTTTTTTTCTAATACGAAGATCTACAGTCATCTGGTCCAATCTAGCTGGTGTTATTTGTTGTGCAGCATCACTCCATGCATTGTCTGGATCGTAATGAGTTTCAACCATTAAACCATCATAGTTTAGATCTAGTGCAGTTTGACAAAGATCGAAAATGATATCTCTGCGTCCTGCGATGTGCGACGGATCTAAAATAAGGGGCAGATCAGGAAATTTATTTTTTAAATCTATAGGAATTTGCCACTCCGGATTATTACGGTATTTAGTTTTTTCATAAGTAGAAAACCCTCTATGAATGACCCCTAAGTTTTTTACATCTGCTGTATAAAAGCGCTCGACAGCTCCCAGCCATAAAGCAAGATCTGGATTTACAGGATTTTTAATCAGTACAGTTTTGTCTGTGCCTTTTAACGCATCTGCAATTTCTTGAACGATAAAAGGAGATACGGTGGTACGTGCACCAACCCATAAAATATCAATATCATGCTGTAATGCTAGATCTACATGATTTGCATTAGCAACTTCGGTCGTGGTCAATAAACCTGTTTCCTCTTTAGCTTTTTGCAACCACTTTAAACCCAAAGCACCTACCCCTTCAAAATTACCCGGGCGTGTTCTTGGTTTCCAAATTCCAGCACGAAGTACTGTCGTATCTGTATCCTTTAACTGATGTGCAATTTTTAAAACCTGCTCTTCTGTTTCTGCACTGCAAGGTCCGGCAATTACTAAGGGATGATCAAGTCCAAAAGCGTCTAACCAACTTCTTAATTCTTTTTTATTCTCCATAACTATAGTTCAATAAAAAAGAGTCCCATACGAGACTCTTTTAAAATATGTAGCATACAATAATCTCGTCTAGCAACAGTTTTTAGTATGTTGCCACCCTATTTGAGAATGTGTATTTAGCTTCTTGATTTTCATTGGTGCTAAAGTAGGTAATAAAATAAGACTCTAAAAATCTTTCAGCTAAAATTCTATAATAGTTGCCTATAAAATTATGTAGTTTTGTGATACCTTAAAATTCTATGAGTATACTAGTTCAAAATATTACCAAACAATACGGGACACAAACTGCGTTGGACTCAGTTTCATTTTCGATAAAAAAAGGAGAAATTGTTGGATTTTTAGGCCCTAATGGCGCTGGAAAGTCCACCATGATGAAAATTTTGACTACCTATATTAATGCTTCGGAAGGGAATGCTATGGTCAATAATTTTTCGGTGACAACTGATGCGCTTTCAGTAAAAAAATCTGTAGGCTATCTTCCTGAAAATAATCCATTGTACCTTGATATGTATGTTCGAGAATATCTCGCATTTAACTCTGGAGTCTATAACTCAGAAAAATCTGCCATTGAAGAGGTGATTGTTCAAACGGGATTAACTCCTGAAGCTCATAAAAAAATAGGGGAACTTTCAAAAGGGTACAGACAGCGTGTAGGACTAGCGAATGCATTATTGCATAATCCAGATGTTTTAATTCTAGACGAGCCCACCACAGGTCTCGATCCTAATCAGTTAATTGAAATTAGAGCGCTTATTAAAAGTGTAGGAAAACAAAAAGGAAAGACCGTGTTGCTTTCTACACACATTATGCAGGAAGTTGAAGCTATTTGCGATCGTGTCATTATCATTAATAAAGGGAAGATAGTTCTTGACAAGCAAATGAGCGAGTTAAAAGATTCTAAACAACAAATCGTTGAAGTTGAATTTGACTACCGTGTAGAAGAAGTAGCCTTGGAGCAATTACCCAATGTTTTGAAGGTAGAAAATACCGTGGGATTTGTCTATCACATTTATTTTACTACCGCAGAAGATATGCGAAGCTCGGTGTTTGATTTTGCTCATGATAGCGGCTTAAAGATTCTTCAGCTACACCAAAAAAATACAACTCTTGAAAAGGTATTCATCGAGTTAACTACTCAAAAATAAGTCGGCCCTGATTGACCTCTTCTACTTCTACAATAGGAGGTCGGTTTTTAGAAATTACATCCCCTAGACTTACAATACGACCTCGTAAAGATTGTTGCGGATTTACAATCATTTTATTGGTACTTCGGTGGAAAAATGTTAGGCTCTGTATTTCAAGCTCACCGGCTTCGATACGAATATCACTATCTGCAGCATTAAAATTTCCACTGTTAGCTCTTCCTTTCAGAAAAAAATTAGAAAGCCCATTCGAACGAATCTGAATGATATTTACATCAAGTTCATCCATAATAAAATCCCCGTCGGAATGCAATTCATCGAGTAATTCTGGATCTTCTGAAACCAGCACCAATTTATCAAATCGTAAGGTACCAAGATCTTCTACTGCAAGTCCAGAACTATTCTGAATTCTATTTATATCTGGGGCAGTAACAAAAACCTTAGTAATCCCATATTCTCTCACATAGTTGCAGCTGTTTCTATTGCTTACTTTTAAAATACTGTCTTCTACCCTTACTATAATTTCATTAAGTAAGTTTTCTCCTGTTTCTACGATTACTGAAGGTGTATCACCTTGAGAAACATATAATTTTACACGATTAAAAACCAAAATTTTATTAAATGGATCTAGATCTTCAAATGATTCCTGTATGATATCCCCTGAAGCTTGAAAACAATCGGGTGCGTTTTCAGAATCACATCCAAAAAATAAGATCAGAATTACTATGTAAATTAAATTTTTCATTCTATAACTTTAAAACGGTACCCAATTCCAAATTCCACTGCTTCGGCTTTTGCATAATGCGCTTTAACAGTTACTGATGCAAAAAACCTGTCATCAAAAAAGTAGCGTTTCAACCCAAGCCTATTGTAAATACGGTTTTCAAACTCATAGGGCCAATAGGTGTAATACCCTACCTGTGATACGAAAGCTACTCTATTAAAGCGAAGTTCGTGCCCTATAAAAACCCCTACTCTTCTATAATCTATATCTTTTTTCAATCCATCTTCGGGAAATGCTTTGCGTCTAAATTTAATCAATTCTATCAAAAACTGAGAAAAATAGACATCTACCCCAAACTGAAAGGTGCTTTTGTAATTAATCCGTTTGTCTGCAAAAACTGAAAGAGTATAAAAAGGGTATTGTCCTAAACCATTGACATCCGCCTCATTGACACCACTCATAAAAGCTACGTTAATTTTATACGGCTCAGCGTAATTTGAACTTCTCCAGCCTCCTGTCGAAATTCTGGTAGGGAAATTTTCTGCATCAAATTGATAGCTGGTTCCTACATTAAAAAAGAATGTATTGGTGCTGTTATTAGGTGCTTTAAAATTAGCATTACTGTAGTGAATGACTCCTGCTCCCAGATTGACACCAAAGCCCTTGAACAGATTTTCTTTTACTAAATTGAAACGCAAATACGTGGAACTTAAAAGATCGCTTCCGTAGGCATTGTTCTTAAAATTCGTTTCAGGATCATAAGGATTGGTAGTATAGGCAATCCCTTGCCCCACCGTAATACTAAAATGCCTTTGAAAATAATACCAGGTAAAGTGGCCATACAAAGAGTAATTCTCGCCAAGAATTGGATTAACCATATCCTGATAGGCAAAAGTAAATCCCCAGTCGGGATAACGATAGCGAGCTTCCCACTCATTAAAACCGTAGGTTTTTCTATTATAAGCTAGTATAAAACCACGCGGCAGTTCTGTAATAAGATGAGCAATATCTGGATTGTGTTCTAATATGGATCCCGTAAAATAATTGGCTTCCAGCGAAAAGGGCTTCACCTCTTTTTGCTGGCCGAACATGCTAATACCAAAAGTTCCTAAGAATATTAAAAATAAGAATTGCTTCATCATAATTTAAGAAGCGTAAATATACACGAAACCACCTATATACAACCTTCTTTTTTTACCGAAAAATTTATCTAAAACACCTCCGAAGCTATCGCCTTGATATTACTGCTTTTACCCATAGAGTAATAATGAATAAAGGGGGCTCCCGCAGCTACCAATTCTTTGCTTTGCTGGATACTCCATTCAATGCCCACTTCTCGAACCTGACTATTATCTTTACATTTGAGCACCTCTTTTATTAAAGCTTCGGGCAAATCCACATGAAAACGATGGGGTACAACATTGAGATGTTTGTGGATAGAAATTGGTTTTATTCCTGGTATAATTGGAATGGTGATCCCTTCATTTCTACATTTCTCGACAAACTTGAAATATTTCTCATTATCAAAAAACATCTGAGTAACAATATACTGAGCTCCGTTTGAAATCTTCTTTTTCAAAAAATGAATGTCACTTTCTATATTAGGGGATTCCATATGTTTTTCGGGATAGGCCGCTACCCCAATACAAAAATTGGTTGGAGTCGAATTTTGTAATTCTTTATCCAGATACCTTCCTTTATTAAGGTCATTGATTTGAGAAACTAAATCACAGGCATAACTGTGTCCTTTTTTTTCAGGCTTAAAATAGGTTTCACTTTTAACAGCATCACCCCGAAGTGCCATCACATTATCAATTTCCAAAAATCCAATATCAATTAAAAAATCTTCGGTTTCTTCTTTTGTAAATCCGCCACATAAGATATGAGGTACCGCATCCACATCATACTTGTTTTGTATCGCAGCACAAATCCCCACTGTTCCAGGGCGTTTTCGTACAACCCGTTTTTCAAGCAACCCATTAGGCATCTCATTGTACACATATTCTTCTCTGTGATATGTGACGTTGATATAAGGTGGTTTAAATTCCATCAACGGATCAATATTTTTAAATATCGAATGGATATTCTCCCCTTTTAAAGGAGGTAGAATTTCAAACGAGAATTGTGTTTTTCCTTTTCCGTTTTGTATATGCTCTGTTACTTTCATAGTACTTCCCCACAAAGGCGGGGATCTCATTTAATTATTCTAATTTTTATGGCATTACCAGGCCACTCATTTCATTCGGTCTAGATCGGGCTTTCGCTGCTACAAGCCTGTCTTGACTTTGGCAGACAGGCATGTTCCTAACGCACTAATCGGCAATGTTTGGTTGCAACCACTTGGTTGCTTTTTCAATCGTAATTCCTTTGCGTTGGGCAAAATCGGTTACCTGATCCTCCTTAATTTTTCCTAACCCAAAATACCGCGCTTCCGGATTACCAAAATAATATCCCGAAACCGAAGCAGCCGGCCACATGGCTAGACTTTCAGTAAGTGCTACTCCTATACTTTCTTTTACGTTTAACACTTCCCAGATCGTTTCTTTTTCCAGATGGTCTGGACAGGCTGGATATCCGGGTGCAGGTCGAATTCCTTTGTATTGTTCTTTAATCAATTCGTCATTCGATAACCTTTCAGAAATTGCATAGCCCCAATCCTCCTTACGTACTTTTTGATGCAGGTATTCTGCAAACGCTTCCGCCAGACGATCTGCCAATGCCTTTACCATAATCGAATTATAATCATCATTGTCGGCTCTAAACGCTGCCGCCAACTCATCGGCTCCAAATCCTGTAGTCACACAAAAACAACCTATATAATCTTGTATTCCAGTGTCTTTAGGCGCAATAAAATCAGATAAGGCTATATTAGGTTTCCCAGAAGCTTTTTTAGATTGTTGGCGTAACGTTCTAAATATCTTTGTTTCCGGTTTAAAATTCTCAGGTTGAACTATTGCTATATCATCGTCCTGTATTGTGTTGGCTTCAAATAAACCAAAAACAGCTTTTGCTTGTAGTAAATTTTCAGAATTAATCCGTTCTAATAAGTGCTGTGCATCTTTAAAAAGTTCGGTTGCCTGAGCGCCTACTACTTCATCTTTTAAAATATCAGGATACCTTCCATGTAACTCCCAACTTCTAAAGAACGGAGTCCAATCAATATAAGAGCGTAACAGCTCGAGGTCAAAATTAGATATTACCTGAACTCCAAGTTTTTTCGGTTTGATAATTTCAGTATGTTTCCAGTCAATAGCAAACTTATTATTTCTGGCAGCTTCAATAGAAATGTATTCTTTGATTTTTTGCCGTTTCAGAAAATTCCTTCGGAAGGATTCATACTCCAATTTCAATTCCTTTTTAAATGCAAAAGAGCGCTCTTTTTGAAGCAAATCACCCACCACCGTCACAGCTCTTGACGCATCTAATACATGCACCACAGCATGTTGGTATTCGGGGTCGATCTTTACTGCTGTATGTGCCTTGCTGGTTGTGGCTCCCCCAATTAACAAGGGCACCTTAAAATCTTGCCGCTCCATCTCTTTTGCTAAAAACACCATCTCATCTAGTGAAGGGGTAATTAAACCGCTTAACCCGATCACATCCACCTGATGCTTTTTTGCCTCGGCAATGATGTTTTCGGGTGGTACCATGACGCCCAGATCAATGATTTCATAATTATTACAAGCTAATACTACCGACACAATATTTTTACCAATATCATGTACATCGCCTTTTACGGTAGCCATTAACACTTTACCTGCATTGCTTTTTTCATCCTCAACAGGATTTTTTAATTTTTCTTCTTCAATATACGGAAGCAGATATGCCACCGCTTTTTTCATCACTCTGGCCGATTTTACCACTTGCGGTAAAAACATTTTTCCGCTCCCAAACAAATCGCCCACGACGTTCATTCCAATCATGAGATGCCCTTCAATTACTTCAATAGGCTTTGATACACTTTGACGAGCAGCTTCAATATCTTCAATAATATACTGGTCAATCCCTTTTACCAAAGCTCTTGTAATTCTGCTTTGTAAGTTTTCCTCTCTCCATGATAGATCAATGGCACTTTCCTTTAAAGTACCCTTTACAGTTTCAGCAAAATCTAGTAATCGCTCCGTGGCATCTTCCCGCCGATCTAACATCACATCTTCGACATGATCTAATAGGTCTTTTGGAATATCATCATAGACTTCAAGCATGGTAGGATTTACAATTCCTATATTCATTCCCGCCTGAATGGCGTGGTATAAAAACACAGAATGCATGGCTTCTCGAACGGTATTATTTCCGCGGAAACTAAACGACACATTACTCACCCCGCCACTCACACTGCAATGCGGCAAATTTTCTCGTACCCATCGTGTCGCTTCTATAAAATCCACCGCATTTTTACGATGCTCATCCATGCCAGTTGCTACAGGAAAGATATTAAGATCAAAAATAATATCTTCGGGAGGTAAGTTCACTTGCTGCACTAAAATATCATACGATCGCTTTGCAATTTCAATTCTACGCTCGTAATTATCTGCTTGACCCGTTTCATCAAATGCCATGATAATCACTGCAGCACCATACCTTCTGATCAATGTTGCCTGCTGAATAAACTGCGCTTCGCCTTCTTTTAAACTAATAGAATTCACCACACATTTTCCCTGCACCACCTGAAGTCCAGCTTCGATAATCTCCCATTTTGAACTATCAATCATAATTGGAACTCGCGCAATATCGGGTTCTGCCATTACAAGATGTAGAAACTTTACCATTGCCTCCTTGCCGTCTATGAGTCCATCATCCATATTGATATCGATGATCTGGGCGCCATTCTCCACTTGGTCACGAGCGACAGACAATGCTTCTTCAAAGTTTCGTTCTTTGATCAAACGTAAAAACTTTTTTGAGCCTGCTACATTCGTACGTTCCCCCACGTTGATGAAATTGCTTTCTGGCGTAATGACTAACGGTTCGAGACCACTTAGTTTTAGGTATTTTTTTGATTCTTTATCCATATAAAACCCTTCGAAAAGTTCAGGGTGACACTTTAATTAAAACGGAAGCTTTTTCACATCCACGTTTCCTCCAGAGAGGATTATCCCTATTTTTTTATGCTTAAATTTTTGTTTTTCTTTCAAAACAGCTGCAAACGGTACTGCACAAGACGGTTCGATAATAATTTTCATTCGTTCCCAGATAAGTCGCATAGCGGCTATGATCTCTTCTTCCTCTACGCGTATAATTTCTGAAACCAATTCTTTAATAATGGGAAAATTAATAGCTCCAAGATTAGTTCGCAACCCGTCGGCAACGGTATTTGTGGTTTCGTTAATTTCAATTTTCCCAGATTGAAGGGAACGGTAAGCATCATCCACTGCAAAAGGTTCCCCACCAACGACCTTACAGTTGTTCCCAATATAATGAGCAGCTAACGCTGTTCCGGCTACTAATCCGCCCCCACCTACGGGAGTTAGAATAATTTCTATCTCTGGATGGCTATGTAGTAATTCATATGCAGCAGTCGAATTACCCAATATCACCTCTTTATTGTTAGAGGGATGCAAAAAAGTAGCGCCTGTTTCCTTTTCAATGGTTGCGGCGGCTGCTTCTCTTGCTGCTAATGTTGGTTCAGAAATTGTAATCAAGCCTCCGTATCCTTTGACCGCTTCCTGTTTTACCGAAGGAGCGTTGGAAGGCATGACAATATGAGCTTTCACTCCCACTTTCTGTGCTGCTAAGGAAACTGCCTGTGCAAAATTTCCCGAAGAATGTGTGACCACTCCAGCTTCTTTTTGTGCTTCGGAAAGTTGTAAAATGGCATTGATGGCACCCCGCATTTTAAACGCACCCATTTTCTGAAAGTTCTCACATTTAAAATATACCTCGGTTCCTGAAAGAGAATTTAAATAAGACGATTTTAATACTGGCGTATTATGGACGTAGGGTTGTACGCGGTAATACGCATCTATTACTTCTTTTCGGCTTGGAATCATATCGAAACTACTTTTAATTGCGGGATTTCACGTGGCTGATATTCTTTTATCAATGCTGAAATCGCTTTAATATGTTCGGGAGTGGTGCCGCAGCAACCTCCAATAATATTGACTAGTTTTTTATCTAGATACTCTTTAATTTGTGCAGCCATCTGATTTGCCGATTCATCATATTCGCCAAAGGCATTGGGCAATCCTGCATTTGGGTAAGCCGAAATTGCCATTGAGGCACGGTTGGCTATTACTTCCAAATGAGGAGTTAATTGTTTTGCTCCCAACGCGCAATTAAACCCTACACTTAGCAGGTCAACATGCGAAATTGAAATTAAAAACGCCTCGGCTGTTTGACCAGATAAGGTCCTACCTGAAGCATCTGTAATAGTTCCGCTAACCATGACCGGAATATCAATATTTCGTTCGTCTTTAACTTCTTCAATGGCAAACAGGGCCGCTTTTGCATTTAAGGTATCAAAGACCGTTTCTACTAATAAAATATCAACTCCGCCATCAATCAAAGCTTCTACCTGTTGTTTGTAGGCAATACGTAATTGATCGAAAGAAATAGCTCTAAAACCAGGGTCATTAACATCGGGCGACATACTTGCCGTCTTGTTGGTAGGTCCTATCGCACCTGCAACAAATCGCGGCTTATGAGGTTCCTTTTTTGTGAATTCGGTCGCCACCTCTTTGGCAATTTTAGCACTTTCAAAATTGAGTTCATAGACCAGGTCTTCCATTTTATAATCTGCCATTGCTATGGTCGTACTGGAAAAGGTATTGGTTTCTACAATATCTGCTCCGGCTTCAAAATATTTTTTATGGACTTCGGCGATGGCGTTTGGTTGGGTTAACGAAAGCAGGTCATTGTTTCCTTTTACAGAAAGCGGATGGGTTGCAAAACGATCTCCTCTAAAGTCTTCTTCAGAAAAATGATAGCGTTGTAGCATGGTCCCCATAGCGCCGTCAAGTACGAGGATGCGATGTCGCAATGCGTCGTAAAGTTTATTTCTCATATTGTGCCGTACAAACGGGTATCTTTTAAAATTAAACAAATAGCTACAGGAAACACTTTTGGGGTGCCCTTATAGCTTAGTTCTAAAGCCTGCGATAGGGATAGCAGCGGCATCCTTTTTATTTGTGTTTAAAAAACAATCCCTTAGACACGCTCAGGGTGACAAATAAAAAGATACAGCGAATAGCCCGGTCCAGACATTTGTCTGGGATCGCTAAAAAAATAAGTATCAAGAAAAGGGAAAGGTTACACTTTTGGGTTGTTATCTATTTCGGTAAAAACCGAATAGAATGTAGCACCTTCTTTCTGGCGAAAGGGTTGCTAAGGCTTCATAGGGTCTAATCCCTCCGCCTTTCTTGATAACTATCATTATATGCATGAACTGACGCAAAGTAATAGGATAAATTTGACTTTGACAAAAAGAATGGTGAAAATTTTAGCTAATTAAATCGGCTAGTGTTGTTTTGTCAAAAATTTCCAGTGTTTTATCACGAGCCTGTATCATGAGTTTATGGACGCTGCAAGCTTTTTCATCTGGGCAATCGTCACAAGGTTTATAAAAGTTAAGACTTACACAAGGCACCATCGCGATAGGACCTTCAAGGATACGATATACTTCCGAAATATTAATAAATTGGGGGGTTCTCATTAAGGAATAGCCTCCGCCTTTTCCTTTTTTCGATTCCAACAGTTTCGCGTTTTTTAAAGTCAATAAAATACTTTCTAAAAATTTCTGGGGAATATGTTCAGAGGTTGCAATGACGGCAATGCTAACGGGTGCATTGGTCTCTCTTCTTGCCAAAAAAGTAAGTGCTTTAATTCCGTATTTCGTTTTTCTGGAGAGCATGAACTTCGGATTAACTTATATAAATTAAGATTGAGGTAGGTGTATTCCGTTTACTATGATTTCATGGGTAATTGCCACCGAAGGCGCTAACGTTAATGAAACAGAACAATATTTATCGAAACTAAGCGCAGCAGCCCGAATTGCTTTTTCGGGAGTGATTTGACCCTCCAAATAAATAATGACGTGCATTGCAGTAAACACCTTGGCTTCCTTTTCTACGTGACGTTCTCCTGTAACTTCCACATCGTAAGCAGTAATTTCTTGGCGTTGCTTTTTTAAAATAGAGATTACATCGATGGCACTGCAACCTCCTACTCCCATTAGCAGTAGTTCCATAGGACTGGCTCCTTTTGGGTTCTCTTCGGAAGAATTATCGATATAAACTGGGGTGTCATTTTTCCCACTAGCTTCCAACAGGAAATTTTCATTGATTCGTTTGAGTTTCACTTTCATGGGCAAGTATTTTGGTTTTAAATTTACAAATTATAAACAACTCAAAATTTTAATTAATTAGAATATTTTTAATTTTAAATTAATCTGTACATTTGCATCGTTAAAGAGGATAGATTTGACTGATTGCAACCTCTTCCAGCATGGGAACCTATAAAAACTCCCAATTGCGTTGGGAATAAAATGCTAAAGGCAGTGTAAACTCCCTTCGACGCTACCGTCAAATCTACCCGTATTTATTAATTTATTAAACCCATTTATGGCGTATTTATTTACTTCAGAAAGTGTTTCTGAAGGGCACCCAGACAAAGTAGCAGATCAAATTAGTGATGCTTTATTAGATAATTTTTTAGCTTTTGACCCAGAGTCAAAAGTAGCTTGTGAAACTTTAGTAACTACAGGACAAGTAGTACTTGCAGGAGAAGTTAAAAGTGATACCTATCTTGATGTTCAAACCATCGCACGAACTGTAATTAACAATATTGGATATACCAAAGGAGCTTACCAGTTTAGTGGTGATTCCTGTGGTGTTATTTCACTTATACACGAACAATCTCAAGATATTAATCAGGGGGTTGACAGAGCCAGTAAAGAAGAACAGGGTGCAGGAGATCAAGGGATGATGTTTGGGTATGCCACAAAAGAAACTGAAAATTATATGCCCCTAGCATTGGACATCTCTCATAGGATTTTAATTGAACTTGCCGCTTTGCGAAGAGAAGGAAAAGAAATTCCTTATCTGAGACCCGACTCCAAAAGTCAGGTAACCATTGAATACAGTGATGATAATGTACCTCAAAAAATTGTGGCTATTGTTGTTTCTACACAGCATGACGATTTTGATGCAGACGAAGTAATGTTAGCTAAAATCAAGAAAGACATTATTGAGATTTTAATTCCGAGAGTGAAGGCTCAATTCCCTCAACACGTTCAGGATTTATTTAATGATGCAATTACCTATCATATCAATCCGACAGGGAAATTTGTCATTGGAGGACCACATGGGGATTCCGGATTAACAGGTAGAAAAATAATTGTAGATACCTACGGTGGTAAAGGAGCACATGGTGGTGGAGCCTTTAGCGGAAAAGACCCGAGCAAAGTAGATAGAAGTGCGGCCTATGCCTCAAGACATATTGCAAAGAACCTTGTTGCTGCCGGAGTTGCAGACGAGGTATTGGTACAAGTATCCTATGCGATTGGTGTTGTAGAACCCACCTCTATTTTTGTTAATACTTATGGAACCTCACATGTCGATCTCACCGATGGAGCCATTGCAACAAAAGTAGCTACCATCTTTGACATGCGACCAGCTGCCATTGAAAGCAGGTTAAAGCTTCGCAATCCGATCTACCTGGAGACAGCTGCCTACGGACATATGGGACGTACGCCTCAAATAGTGACAAAGAAATTTGAAAGTCCGTATAATGGAACGATCGAAAAGGAAGTTGAACTTTTTACTTGGGAGAAACTGGATCATGTAGATGCTGTTAAAAAAGCGTTTAGCTTATAAAACAACTTAGTTTAATAAAAAAAAGCCAGGCAATGCCTGGCTTTTTTTATTTTAAAATTACATTCCTCCTTTGCGTTCAGGAGATCTTGGCGAAGGCCATTCTCTTGGTTCTCCGGTTCTTCTGTCTAATGGCATTTTTATTTTCTCTCCTGAAGCTCTTTCAGGATCTTCACTAGCCATATATGTTAGCACTGCCGTTAATATGGCATTATTTCGAACGTCATCAAAAATAATCTTATCATAAGTATCTCTATTGGTATGCCATGTATAATCCCAGTACGACCAGTTCAATGAGCTTAAACTGAATGCAGGAACGCCCACTGCCTGAAAACTTGCATAATCTGAACCCCCTCTTGCGGGTGTGCCAGGGAATGAAGTTTCAATATGATCTGAAATCTTTTCTGGCACTGCATTCAGCCAGCGACCTAGATAATCGTACGATTGTAGAAATCCGCCCCCTGAAAGTCGAACCACTCTTCCTGTTCCATTATCTTGATTAAACACCGCTTGTATATTCGGAATCATTTCGGGGTGATCTTCTACATAGGCACGTGAACCATTGAGTCCCTGCTCTTCACTTCCCCATAATCCAACAATAATCGTACGTTTTGGGTTTGGATAGGCCTTTTTAAGTAAGCGTGCTGCTTCCATCATCACTAAAGCACCTGTTCCATTATCGGTAGCGCCTGTTCCTCCATCCCATGAGTCAAAATGAGCAGAAAGCACTATATATTCTTCAGGCTTTTCGGTTCCTTTAATTTCTGCTAGGGTATTAAAAGTAGGTACCATTCCCAGATCTTTTGATTCTGCTACCACTTTTATTTGAGGGTTTTGCCCACTTTCAGCAAGACGGTATACCATTCCGTAGTCTTCCAGTTCAAGGTCAACTGTGGGTATTTTTTCGGTTCTGGCACTAAATATTTTATTTACACCAAAGCCTCTCGACCAGTTGGAAGCCACAATTCCCGCAGCACCAGCTTTTTCTAATTCAGCAATAATGGTCCTGCTATTATAGCCTGTGCGTTCTAAATTAGCACGCCATTCTTCAGTTTGTGCATCACGTTCTTCTTTCATTTTAGTGAAGGATTCTTCCGTAGCAAACTCTTCCCAATTATAATCTGGCCGACCTGTAGGTTGGTTCATAGAGATCAATACGAACTTACCTTTGACATTCGGTACCCATTTCGTAAAATCTGCTGCATCTTTAAAAGTAGGCATAGTAATGACTCCTGCCGTTACACCTTTTGAGCCTGTACTGGGATTCCAGGCAAGTTGTGTTCCTTTCAAACTTTGCACCCTTGGCGAAATCATATCAATATGGGTAATACCACGTTCCCATCCTCTCCACTCTCCATAATTTTCGATTTTGGCATCTATGCCCCATGATTCAAATTTTTCTACCGCCCAATCTGCTGCATTTTTCATTTGTGGAGTTCCTACCAATCTGGGCCCTACCTGGTCCATTAACTGGTGCGCCAAAGGTTCTAGTTGCGAATTTTCATTCGCTTCTTTTACTATGGCTTCGACCACAGCGTCTGTTGATTGTGAAATAGTGATGGCTGGAAATAATAAGAGTACAGCCAAAAGGGTTTTAAAGGGATGTTTCATTTCTGAAAGGATTTAAGTTGATTAATCCTTAAAATTACAACACTTTTCTTCAATTAGCTGAAAATTCTCAGAAACTAAAGGAACTTTTTTTACATTTATAAAAAATATCCTACCATGAAACCAACTCTCTATTCACTTTTTGCCATGCTAATTATCTGCTTCTCTTTTATTTCTTGTCAGGAAAAGCCTGAAACTCCTCGAGAAGTTCCTACGCTGTGGATGGCTTATGATGAAACCTCAGAAGTAAAAGAAAATGACAGCATTGAGAATAGAAGATTACGCTACAAACTATTGCAATCTAAGTTTACAGATCGTAATGCCATATTTTCGGAGTTGTACTGGGAAGTAACCGATTTTCCGCAGGAGCGCTATGATGAAATAGCTCCCTTGATTCTTGAAAAGGATATCCCCAGCATTCAGCAAGCCATAGCTGCTAATAAGTTCACCTATGAGGAGCTTACTTTATTTTATCTGAAACGTATTTACACCTATGAGCTAGACCCTAAAACGAGCCTTTATACCATTATGGCTTTAAACCCAGATGTTCTGGAAGAAGCACGTTTAAAAGACACCAACAAAGCAACCAAAAATCATGAAATTTATGGGATGCCCATTTTATTAAAAGATAATATTAGTACTTCCAATATGAAGACCACTGCTGGAGCGATGGCACTGCAGGAAAATGCTCCTACTAAAGATGCTTTTATTGTATCTCAGTTAAAGAAAAATGGCGCCCTCATCCTTGGAAAGGTAAATCTAAGTGAATGGGCTTATTACTTCTGTAATCGGTGCCCTTTGGGATATAGTGCCGTAGGAGGACAAACTTTAAATCCCTACGGAAGAAAACAATTTGAAACTGGTGGTAGTAGTGCAGGAAGTGGCACATCTGTGGCAGCTAACTATGCCGTTGCTGCTGTTGGAACTGAAACGGCGGGTTCTATTATTTCGCCAACCAGTCAGAATTCCTTGGTAGGCTTAAAACCAACCGTTGGTGTGTTAAGTCGAAGTGGAATCATTCCTATTTCTCACACGCTGGATACCTCTGGTCCTATGACCAAGAATACCATAGACACTGCCATTCTTCTAGATGCAATGGCAGGACTGGATCCTACGGATTCTGCTTCAAAAGAGAAAAGTGAAAACTATATTGCTTCGGTAAAAGAAGGCACTCTAAAAGGGAAGCGTTTAGGGGTAATGAATGGTCTGCTGGAAGATTCGATCTATTCGGCAACCATTAAAAGATTGGAAGATGAGGGAGCCGTTATTGTAACATACGATGCGCCAGAGATTGCGTTAGAAGGATTTGGCACTTTGCTGGATGTAGAAATGCTGGAAGATTTGCCGTTATACTTAGAAGAATATGCTTCAGAAACTGTTTCAGTAAAAAGCATACAGGATGTGATGGCATTCAACCAAAAAGACAGTCTTGGCTATATGCCTTACAATCAGGGAATTTTTGATGAAATTGTGGCAGATTCAACCTCTACAGAAGACTTTCAGCAATTAAGAGCTACCTTATTAAAAAATGGTGCACAATTTTTTGATGAGCCTATGCAAGCACACGATCTTGATGCAATACTGTCAATCAATAACTACCATTCTGGCTATGCAGCTGTAGGGTTACGCCCTTGCCTTGCGCTACCTATGGGGTATAAGGAAAATGGCGAGCCCATTGCATTGACGTTTATTGGGCTTCCGTTTAGTGAATTAGAGTTACTAAAAATGGGATACGCTTATGAAAAAGCGAATCCCATTCGTAAAATTCCGGAATTATTTAAAAATTAGTTGGAAGCATCAACAGCTAATCCAGCCAAGGCACTGCTAATTGTTGCAATGACTTCTGTATTTCCAGAAACTCCGTGTCTCTGGGCTAAATATTCTGGATCATTATAGGAAATATTAACGGTACCATCTGCTTCTTGCCATACCAACATTTTTTGTGGCAAGTCTAATGCTGTTGTTTGGGCACTTTGCATTAAAGGGGTTCCTAAGTTTGCGTTTCCGAAGATAATCACACGTGTAGGATTTAATGATAAGCCTACAGACTGTGCATTTGCTTGATGATCCAGTTCTGCTACAATTGACAGATCTGGATTGTCTGAAATCGAATTGCGTAGGTTGTTGTACGTGTCTAAAAAGTTATTCTGACTCACAATAGTGATTGTTCCCTGTCTAAACGTAACGTTGCTATTATTTTCTGAAACAGTAGCACTGGTAGCTCCCGCCACAATAGTAGAGAGTGCAGTATTCACTTGTTGTAGCGTTGGAGCGTTTCCAACATTGTATCGAGCAGACAAATACGAAGTACTGTTATATCCCGCAAAAACATTATTATCTCGATCTGTATATACTAATATCTTTTGAGGCAAATCCAAACCAGCTAACTGATTTGCTTGCATGATAGGAGTTCCCAAGGTAGGATTTCCGAAATAGATAACTCTGGTATCCCTTAAATCTTCTCCTACCGCAGAAGCATTTGTCCTATGGTTTACTTCGGCTACAATGGAGATACTTGAGTTGGATTGTAAGGTCGTACGAATGTTGTTATAGGTTGTCGAAAAATTATTTTCACTGACAGCAAATGCCAATCCTGCGGTTGTAGGTTCGTTGATGTTTTGACCGCCATCATCGTCGTTTCCGCCACAAGAGATAAATAGTACTGATAAGATTAGGAATGCAAGTTTTTTCATTTTTAGCTAGATTTTTAGATTATGCACCAATGATATCCAAAATTATAATAGGAATATCACATTTTAGTACCCTTTAACAGGGATTTCTTAGTGTATTGTTAACGAAGAAAACGATCTCTTATTGGAAGAACCTAAATGATATTGTGATTTTTTGCTTTTTGAACTGCTTCGATCTTACTATGTACTTGTAATTTTTTATAGATATTTTCAATATGCTTACGAACGGTAGAAGGAGAAAGAATTAAATTATCTGCAATTACCGTATAGCTTAATCCTTTGCTCAACTGTTCTAAAACCTCAACTTCTCTTTTAGATAGGCTTATTTCTTCCTGGTCTTTCGGATTTTGAATATCAATAGGATTACGAAGCAATTTAAGAGTTTTAAGCGCAATCGACGGATTCATTGCAGCACCTCCATTTAAGGTTTCCTGAATGCCATCATACAGATCCTTAGGATTTATCTCTTTTAGAAGATACCCATCTGCTCCAGCTTTAATCGCATTAAAAATATGCTCATCATTATCGAAAGCCGTAAGCATGATAATTTTGATGTGTGGGTATTTTTGTTTAACCATTTGGGTCGTTTCAATGCCGTTAAGAACAGGCATTTCAATGTCCATTAAGATAAGGTCTAGATTGTGATTGTCTTCAAGCTTGGTTAAAAGCTCACTTCCGTTTAGTGAGGTGTGCTTTACCGCGATATCTTCAAAAAAAGAAAGCTTCTCTTTTACTGCACTAATTAAAAAAGAGTTATCGTCAACAATAGCAATTTTAAGACCCATGGTAGTTCGTTTTAGTTAAAGTTACAATTTATATCGTTTTGTACAACAAGCGCTTGTGACAGATTGTATTCTAAAAAATCATACGTGTCCAGATTTTTTTGTCTAAAACGCACTTCGGAACGATGCTTTAAAATATGTTTTTTCAGAAATGTTACTGCAATCCCATGGTTCATTTTAAGTTTCCTATTCTGAACATAAAAAACAAAACATGCTGTAACTACAACCCCTACAACGGTTAGTATAATAAATACATCAATAGACATAAATAGATTCAATATGAATGTCTAAAAATAGCGTACATCACTAACCTAAGCCATAGGGCAACTGCCCTATTTTTAAATTGAAAGTGATACCACGGTTCCTTCTCCCGGGGTAGATAAAATGGACGCCTTTCCCTTTAGATCTTTAGCACGTTTCTGAATGGTATTAAACCCATTTCCTTTTTCCACAGTAGCGTGATCAAAGCCTTTCCCGTTATCGGTTATTTTGATAGTTAACACCCCATTTTCTTCAGCAATAAAAACTGTTATTTTGGTAGCTTCGGAATATTTAAGAGCATTATTTACAGCTTCCTGAATAATACGATACACATTCATCCCTTCTACAGAAGTCAGTACTTTATGAGTGTTAACACCTTCAGCAATCTTAAAATTAAAATGTGTTTTGTCTGAAGCGATCTTCGCCTTCTCGATAAAGTTAGAAATACGAATCTGAAGGTCTTCCAGAGTAATATTCTCTTTATTCATCGCCCAAATGGTGTCGCGGAGTTCATAGATTGTCTGATTGGTAAATTCACTTATCCCAGTCAGTTTTTCTGAAAGTTTTGTGCTCATATCGGTAAAACCAAACTTCAGGTTATCGAGACTCGAAATAATAAAAGTGAGTTGTGCCCCAATATTATCATGTAAGTCTCTTGAAATTCGAAGTCGCTGTTCTTGCAATCGGTTTTGTGTTTCAATTTTTGCCAAAGCTGTTTTTAATTCTCCTTCTTTTATTAGTTGTCGGTTTTTTAGTTTCTGCTGATTATAAAACAGGTATCCTAACAATCCTAATATAAGCGCAAGCCCCAAAGCTCCAAAAATAAGCATGTTTTTTTGTCGTACTTCCAGTTCTCTTTCGGCCAGATTGGCTCGAGTGGTTGCCAATGCAGCTTCTTTTTTTTCGGTTTCATATTTTACTTCAAAATCTGATATTTTATCCTGAAGCGCATCACTAGACATTGATTTTTCGAGTTCAAATTGTTGTAAAAGATACTGGTTGGCTACTTTAAATTCACCCTTGTCGGTATATAGCGATGCCAGATTTTTATAAAGCTTTGCTTGGTCCGAAGGATTTTCAGCTTCTTCAATTAAAGGCTTTGCTTTTAGTAAATACGTTTCGGCTTTCGCTAAATTATTTAGAAGTAAATAATTGACCCCCACATTAAGATAGTTGACCCTTAATGTTTGTTGGTCATTATCCTTTTCGGCCAAAGCAATCACCTCTTCGTAAATATCTATCGCTTTTTGGTATTTGCCACGTACTGTTGCCAATTGTGCAAGCCCAGTATTTGCAAAGAGTTTTACTTTCCCGTAATTGGCTTCCTCACTTAGTTTTAAGACATCATAATACCCTTTCTCAGCTTTTGCGTATAACAAAGTGTCATTGTTTTTCTCTCCAATTTCCTTGTACATACTCGACACATTATAAAGACTGTTTATGATATCAACGTTGCTGCTCACATTTTCTTTAATAATTAAGGCATTTTGATAATATTCCAGCGCTTTTTCATACTCCTTCATATCTTCATAAATGAGTCCCAAATTATTAAAGGATTTACCTAATGCTGCAGAATCTTGTAACTTTTCGGCTAGTTTAATAGCTCGTTCATGTACTAAAATCGATGCTTCTGCCTCTCCAAGGTACGACATGGCCAATGCCTTGTTGTTTAGAAATCGTAATTGATCTACTTCATTTTTTTCTTTCTCAGCAAGATCTGTTGCCTTTTCAAAATTTGTGAGCGCCCCTTTAAAGTCTCCTTTGTAAAAATGTAACACTCCGTAATCTCCATAATATTTGGTGTACAAATCATAATCATAAGTTGTTTCCAATTGATCCCAAACTCGGTTATAATAGAATTCTGAAGAATCATATTTCCCTTTCACTATAAACAACTGTGCCTTTTTTAAAAGAGCCAATGACAGCTTTTTTTCTAATTGGTTTTCCTTAGTATATTGTATGGCTTCTTCTAAATAATAGCTCGCCGAATCTTTATCTCTTTCAAAATAATAATCTACAAAACCTAGAAGCCCTCCCGCTTTTAGAACAGGTGTCTCCTTTTTAGCTACAAGCTTCTGCAAGCTATCGACCGTTTTTTTATCCTGTGCGCCTACTACTCCAACAATGAGTAGTAAATACGTTGTTATTAAAATTCTAACTACCTTATTCATCTTATTTAGTATACTACTTGTTTTAAAATTTCACGATTACATTAGTGCCCTTTTTTTCTTCGGAAAGTATCACTAGTTCCCCTCCTATTTCCTTCGCTCTTTTCTTTATGGAGCCAAGCCCATTGCCCATTGCCACCTCATCTGGAGTAAAACCCTTCCCATTGTCTTTAATTTCGATAATAAAGGTCGATTCGTTTTCTGAAATAAGCACTTCTATTGTAGTAGCTTCGGAATGTTTTAAGGCGTTATTGACTGCCTCCTGAATGATACGATAGATATTCATACCTTCGACTGAGGTAAACGTATGTGCTTTGGAAATTGCTTCCGCAATTTTAAAATCAAACTCAACTCCTTCTGAAGCCGTATTCGCTTTTTTAATAAAGTTTGAAATACGCGTTTGAAGGTCTTCAAACGAAATGTCATCTTTATTCATCGCCCAAATAGTGTCTCTTAGTTCATAAATAGTTTCCGAAGTAAAGGCTGAAATTCCCGATAGTTTTTCAACAGTTTTTGGCGCTGATCCAGCCAACCCATATTGTAACGAATCAATACTGGAAATAATAAAAGTAAGCTGCGAACCAATGTTATCATGAAGGTCTCTAGAGATGCGAAGCCGTTGTTCTTGTAGTTTATTTTGAGTTTCAATTTGAGCCAAGGCCGATTGTAACTCTCCCTCTTTAACCAACTGTCGGTTTTTTAATTTCTGCTGATTGTAAAACAAATACCCCAATAAACCCAAGATGAGTGCCAATCCTAACGCCCCATAAATCATCGTATTTCTTTGCTTTACTTTCAGTTCGGTTTCTGCGAGATT
Source organism: Jejudonia soesokkakensis (assembly GCF_042664795.1). Classification (NCBI taxonomy): domain Bacteria; kingdom Pseudomonadati; phylum Bacteroidota; class Flavobacteriia; order Flavobacteriales; family Flavobacteriaceae; genus Jejudonia; species Jejudonia soesokkakensis. Next base: position 767,712 of record NZ_JBHTBN010000001.1, on the reverse strand, counting down.
TGCTCGAGTGGTGGCTAAATCTGCTTCTTTTTCGGCTACGTTAAATTTTGTTTCCAGATTGGCGATCGCCTCGGCATTTTCGGCAGAATAGATTTCTTCACTTAGCGTAATGGCTTTGTCTAAATATTCACTTCCTTTGGCTGTATTACCGGTTAAAAAAAAGGCTTCCGAAGCATTTCTATAAAAAAGTACCGAAGCATTACGAGTGTCTGGAAACTCATCCAGTAGCGCTTCTCCTTTCAGTATGTATTCCTCTGCTCTTTCGGTATTTTTTAAACTTATATACGCCAAAATTAAATTGGCAATGGGCGTGACGTTGGCATTTCTGTCTATATTATTTTGATCTCTTCCAGCAATCGCTTTTTCATAGCCCGGAATGGCTTTTTCATATTTTTTTTGTTTTACATACAGATTAGAAAGATTGACCAGCGCATCATAGTACTTCCCATTTTCGTTCGCTTCTTGGGCTGTACTGATGGCCTCTTTAAAAAAAGTTTCAGCCTTTTCAAGTTCATTTTTCTGAAGGTGACAAATTCCAATGTTGTTTAAGGAGGCTGGAATGGCACTTAATTTTTGATGCCTTCTTCGTATCTCCAGCGCTTGATTATGATACTCAAGGGCTTTGTCATAATCTGCCATTTCTTGATAGATCAACCCTATATTGTTAAGATACGTCCCATTTCCTTCATCTGTAGTATTGGTTTTATTCATTTCTAACGCACTAAAAAAATACGCCAATGCTTCTTGATAATTTCCTTTGTTCCAATTAAACATTCCTAGGTTATTGACAATCATCACAGTGATAATTTTAAAATCGTGTCTTTTGCTAATGTTTAAAGCCTTTTCAAAATAATATTTGGCAGAGTCTTGTTTCCCAGAAACGTCAAAATAAATCCCCAAGGTGTTTGTAAGTTCAGCTTCAGAAAAAGGGATATCGGTTTCTTGAGCATCTTGAATTCCCTTTTGCAAAAGGTTTTTTGCAGCTGGCGGATCGTTAAAAATATAATAGAAACTAACTTTATTATAAATGCGAAGTCTCGTCGAATCGGTACTGGTTTCAGCTACCTGCAGTAAACTGTCAATTTTTTTTTGAGCAGATTGCGCATAAACTTCAGTGAAGCACAGTAGTAGTGCGCTTAGTAGTAAGAATCTCATGGTGGGTCAGTTACGTTGAAACTAAAATACTAAATTTATTCAATCTTCTTGTAACTAAAGCTTTTCTGAATGCTATTAAGCCCCCACATAAATTTGTCATGACCTATTGTTTTCAGGAAAAAAAGCCTTTACCCATCCTTAATAATAGGTGAACTTTGCTTCTTCAAGAACACTTCCGTAGCCTAACGTTATTTTAGTTACATTGCCAGTAGCATCTACCTCCACCAGCGATTGTGGAAGGTCGAGAGGCTTTCCAGGCTTGTCATTTCCAACGTTGACTCCTTGTTTGTTATAATAATAATTATGAGCGCTCTCGTAGTCTTTACTCTTTGAAGTCTTGGTCACTTTTAAAAACCCTCGATCTTTCGAATACTCATAGGTATTAACATAGTCGTTTCCAATTTCTTTTATCACTCTCCCCAGTGAGTCGTATTCATATTCGGTAAATAAGCCTTCTGGTTCTGAAACTTTACAAAGCAATCCGCTATCATTGTATTCAAAATATCTTTTATACGATGCATCTGTAATATCATCGGTCCATAAAAAACCTTGATCGTTGGTTGTAAACAAACTCACAGAGGCACCGTTTTTTGAATAGGTGATGTTTTTAATTAGCCTATTTTCAGAATCATAGACATATTCACTTGGTTTTACATAAAAAGGCGATTCGATACTTTGCAACCTACCATCTTTATGAAAATGATACACGAACGTCTGACCGTATGAGGTCTTTTCGACCCTTTTGGGAGCACCCACATACCCCATCTGATTGGCAGTATATTTGTTTGGAACTGTATTTAAAGGGGCTACTTCCATGTTAATAGTATACTGACTAAAGACTGTTGTTGACCATGCGAAGCACAACCATGTAATAAGAATAGTTTTCATTATAAATAGATAAAAAAAGTAATAATAGAAATAGATACTGAAATAATAATTACCGCCATATTTAATTTTAAAAATAAAGGACGTTTAAAAATCACACTAGCTCGCAAGGTATAAATGCCACTGACTATAAGAGCTGGCACCGAATAAAAAAGGACTCCATAATATACCCAGATCCAGCTAAAGAACAAACCCATTAAGCCAAGGAGCAATCCAACAATATAGTAGACGATCGATACACTCTCATTTGTAAGTATAGCTTTGAATCGTAACCATTCAAAGAGCACGAAAACGAGAACCGCACCAATGGCTACAGCGAAACCAGTTGCTATAAATCCCATCGTATTTTAGGTTAGTCTGTTTCTGTATTAAATCCTTCTATGGGGATGGTACGTATCGTTTCAAAAGTGTTATCACACAGATCGAAGTGAATGTTTTCTCCATCAAAGACATCTTTTGACAATAAAAAACCTAGCGCCATAAAATTTACATCTCTTGTAGAGTCTTGCGCCATACCTTCCTGTACGACCATTCTAAAGTTATAAATTGAATCTTTTGTTATCTGTACCGATTTTGAACTTCCATCTGTAAATCCCATCTCTTGCAAATAAGCTCCGGTTGCTTCGGCTTTTGTTTTAAGAGCTGCATCCTTATAATATACTTCGGTACCGTCGTAGGTTACTTTCTCTCCGTAACCATCACACGCCAACATTAAAAAGGCAGCTGCGATAAGTAGTATTGTTTTTTTCATGAGTAGTGTTGTTTAAAGTTAGTTATAAAACTATACATCAATCCGTTACAACACCATAGGGCAATTGCCTTATTTTAAGATATCCAAAAAAAGACCTCTAATAGAGGTCTTTACAAAATTATATACAACAAGTGCTAGTCAATTGCACAAGTAGTAGTGATAAGGTGTATCAATTCAAAATTATCTGAAATAATAGTAGGATCTGTATCATTCACCAAGGTAACAGACAAAGGGTAAGTGAAGGTTACACTTACTATGTTTGAAGTATTATTTGCAAAATAATCTTCTATTTCTTGCTGAGAAGTAAATGTCTGTTCTTCATCATTTACAACTAATGTTATGGGATAATTTACGGTAAAACATTCATCAACAACTGCCATTACATCTGCAACTGTAATAAAATCGTACCCGCAATCATCTATCAACATTTGAAATTCTGATTCATTGGTAATCGTCTGGGTTGTACTGTCTGCAAGAATGACATTAAATGGGAAAGCGACTGTAGTTATGTGACTTGCTACCGTTTCCTGAAGCAGCAACTCTAAAAGGGAATCAAAATCATTAACGGTAACTTCATTTCCATCATTATAACCCACATTTATAGGATACTCAAAGTTAAAGCATAAATCGGCAGCATTTCTAAAAAAACCTTTGTCAGGAAATTGATTTCTCATTTCTTCTAAGGTAATTCGCATTGATAAACTCTCTTCAAAATCTAAATGTATTTGACCTGCATCATCTAAATTTGAACACGATGGTATACCAACAGAAATCAATACTAGTAGGAGTAACTTTTTCATAGTAATACTATTTGGGATTTTAATATAAAACGGATTGTTGACAATATATTGTATTTTAAACTGAAAACTGTGCAACTCCTTTAAAAAATTTTATTCTGAAAATTCTTGGTATTTCTTTTTGGTTTCTAGATACTGATTGTATGTGGTAGAATGTTTTTTTACGTAGGCTTCAAAAGGTTTAGAGTCTTTATGAATCCCGACCATGATAAGATCTACTGGCAGTCGTATAATAAGAAGTAAGATAGCTGCTGCAATCCCTTGCGAAAGAATGATAAAGAAAAATCCTGCCAATATCACCGCAAATTGCTGAATAAAAATGCGCACGTAGGGTTTAAAAAATAATTGCGCTGGCGTATATTCCTTGTATTTTTCCGTAGCGAGAAAATTTGTGTAAAAATAGCCCAGATTGGTAACGACTAGAGAAGCAATAATGGCATGCATGCCATCAAGTTGTAACGCGAATGTATAATTGTCAATTAAATGAAAAGCCTCTTTAATTTCAGGAAAATCGTGGGCAAAAAATGAGAAGACAAAAATAGATTGAATGGCGACAAACATTCCGTAGTGAACGATAAAAAAAGGAATTACCCCCATCCCTGACATACCATCATTCTTTGTGGGATCACCCGGCTTTCCTTTTTTAACAACAATCCAAAGTTTTAGTATATGAAAGAGCCCGATAATAATGGTTTCCATAAAATAGGCCAGAACAATCGTGATAGCACTTGCGTAGCCTGAGAGCAATAGGACTAATAAAAATAGGGTGTTTGCCCAGACCAGGATGTTGTATTTGTTTGGAAACAGTAGGTTTTTAATCATACCGAAACTTAGCACCATACTACAGAAAAGACAATACGACAGTTGCCGTATTTTGAGAGAACAGCTTCTGGCTTTATTTTATTTTATTTCTGAAACGAATCGGCATACAATTTGCTAATGAGTTTTGGAGAAAAAAATTACAAACTCAGAGTCAGATGGAGAGTTGAACTCCAGATTGCAAATGATTTTTTTAGGGTATAAATTTGATAGATTGAAAAAGCTTCAGAATATAGTGTGTTTTTCGTTGGTGGTGCTTCTTGCAGGATTTTCTGCAAGTGCCTATACTATAGCGGTTATTTCTTCTGAAAACGCTGAATTGCAAGAAAATCTGCAGTCCCTTTCAGCGCATCAAAAGGTGTTATTTTTTATTGATACTCCCGGAGAAAATTCAGTATCGATTAGCGATTCAGAAGGAACTCCTGTCACGTTTAAAGATTCTTCCCATTACAAAGTAAGAATTGTAGCGCAACACGGCATTGCGGCCACAAGGCTTCAGCAATTAACAGCTACAAATGATCCAGCTGTTACGGTAGCGACTATAAAAGAACGTATTTTCCCGTTTCATTCCCATTGGTAAATAATATTGTGAACTTTTCATACTGTATAGCTCTAAAGGAGCCATACCCTCACATATTAAAATTTACTTTAAAAATTATAAAAAAATGGAATCAGGAATGATCATTATCACCGTGGTACTTTTTACACTTATTATAGTACCCATTTTATTAATTGGCTTCAATACAACGAGTCAATCTAAAACACTTTTGAAGGGATTAAGATCTCTTATTGAACAAGACAAGGGCTCTATGTCGAAACACATTGAGCATACTACCTTTATATTAGGGCTAGATGAAATTAAAAAAACACTTTATTTTTTCAAAAAAGCGGAAGGTGTTGAAACCTCCAAAAAAATTGATCTTACACAAGTAAGAATCTGTGAGGTTGCTAAAACTACAACACGTGTAAAAAAAGAAAAAGGATTTGAAGATATCGTAGATACCATTAGTTTACGGTTTACAAAAATCCAATCTGATGAAATAGAGCTTATTGACCTTTATAATGAGGACGATAGTCTGCCTGTCAATGGTGAGCTTGATATTGCTGAAAACTGGAAAACTATCGTGAACCAGCTAATTTTAAATAAAGAATCTATTATTCAAACACCATTGTCGGTAAAAGTTGCTTTAGCATAACTATAAATAAAAGCGGTAAGAATTACTAGTTTTGTAATTCTTTAGAGAAGGTCGGGAGAAATTCCGACCTTTTTATTTCATCGTAGAAATAGCTAGTACAATGCGATTTAACATGAATATAGGAATCCTTTTCGTATGAATTTGTATTTTTAAAAATAATATTTTAAGAACCTATACCTATCAAAATAACCATATGAAATATTTCATTTTTATAGCCTTACCTACGCTTCTTTGCATTTCCTGTATTCAACCTCGCGAGTTAAGCTCCACAGATCCTGTAAACTGGGATAAACGAACGGTAAAAACGACCGTTTCAGATTCGTTGGAAACAGGAAGTACTTTTTTATCCATTTATTCTCAAATCTATATGCGAAATGATGAAGAACAAAGTGATTTAACGGTCACAGTAAGTCTTCACAATCCCAATCTGAACGAACAACTCTTTATAGACAAGGCTGTGTATTACAATACCCATGGGGAGCCTATACGCACGTATTTTGACAAAACCATTTTTATAAATCCCATGGAAACTGTACAAATTGTTATAGATGGTATTGATAAAGAAGGCGGAACTGGCGCTAATTTTGTATTTGACTGGAAAACAAAAAAGGGAACCAACGAACCTATTTTTGAAGCGGTCATGATCAATACCTATGGCCAACAGGGAATTTCATTTGTAACTACCGGAAAACGTATTTTAAAATAGATATTTAGAAAGAGACACGACGTTTTCTGTGTATTCATGTAAGACCCTAGAAGTTATGCCAAAAAAGTATACGATTGCAGATGCCATTCGGGAACTCATAGAAACCTTTCTACAAAGTTTTGGAAAAAGGAAACTAAAAAGAACTTGGCATCAACATGTCGTGCCTTATAAAGATGATTGGGCGGTACGTCGCGAAGGGAACAAGCGTATTACCTCAAAACATAGGAAACAAAGCACCGCAATTAACAAAGCCAAAATTATTGCAAAACGGCATAAGGCAGATGTGATCATTCATCGCGCTAGTGGAGGCATTCGAGAGCGGATTAGTTACGCAGAAAACTAGTAAATGACAACCCACAACCGACAACCGACAACCGACAACTGACAACTGACAACTGACAACTGACAACCCTATGGACATCCGATCTAATGAACCTTTTTGGCTGATTAAAAACGCCCTAAAAAAAAGTTATCCATCGCTTTCAGAAGATATAAATACACAAAACATAAACTTTAGTATTTTGTGTATCACACGAGGATCTTTTCAATCTAACTAACACAGGTAGAGAAGGCGTATTTAAATAATCCTTCCTAAGCAAATTACTATTTATTAATCTTCTGTTATAATTCCCTTTAGAAATCGTTAAACCTCATCCCAATGAGGCTTTGGTTTTGTACATTAGAATACTTTCCACAAAAAAATAAAGACGAAATTATTTTAACTGTGGTATTTATACATTTAAAAACAGTAAAAATGAAAAGAGAACAATTAATATCGATCCTCGGAAATTGTATAAACGCATGCAATCATTGTGCAGATGCATGCCTTGACGAACCCAATGTACAGCATATGGCAACCTGTATTCGCACAGATCATGTATGTGCAGAAGTATGTTCAAGTCTTTCCCAAATATTACATACCAAATATAAAAACGTAGAAGGGCTTGTACGTTATTGCATCAGTGTTTGTAAAGACTGCAAAGCCACTTGCGAAGGACACGACCATGATCACTGTAAGGCTTGCGCCAAAGCGTGTGACGAATGCATAAGAGCTTGTGAGGCATTTCTTGCAGCCTAATAGGCTATCACAGAGAACATCTCTCTTTCAAAAGTTTTTTCTGAAAGAGATTTTTTTTGAATAAGAAGCACCCTTACCTATCTTAGGTAAGTTTAAAAATTAAGGTATTTTCTTTTCAGCCATTGTAGGTAAATCACTAAAAACAAGAAGATAATACCCGTTCGGACCTGTTAGGTATAAAAAAACCAACATAGCTTTCCGAAGTTATGTAAGAAATAATACATTATGCCAATTGGTTAATGTTTCCCCAACATAAGTATCAGCTAGCAGTGTCTTGAAGTATTTTTAATTAAAATAAAAATCATGGATATCCGAACAAACGAACCTTTCTGGCTGATAAAAAATGCGATGGATACAAGCTATCCTTCCTTAAAAGAAGATCTAAAAACCGAAGTTGTCATTCTTGGAGCAGGCATTACCGGAGCACTAATAGCTTACCAGTTGCTACAAGAAAATTATACCGTAGTTATGCTAGATCGCCGGGATGTTTTTAATGGCAGCAGTGCTGCCAGTACTGCCATGCTTCAGTATGAAATAGATGTTGCCTTACATGAGCTTATTGATCAAGTAGGACTAACCCTCGCTGTTTCCAGCTATAAGGAATGTGAAAAGGCAATCTTCACACTCGAAAAACTGGTTAAAAAAATTAAAAGTGACTGTGATTTTGAACGTAAAAAAAGTGTCTATTTCACCACCCATAAGAAAGATATAGCCGTTCTCCAAAAAGAATATAATGCACGAAAAGAACATGGATTTAAAGTGTCTTGGCTAGAAGCCGAACAATTACAGGACCTCGGAATTAAAAAAGGGCGTGCAGGTATCGTGTCTGCATCGGGTGCCTGTATGGATCCGTATAGATTTACCCAGGACCTATTACAAGTTTGCGTAGATCAGGGGTTACAAATCTATGACAGGACCGAAGTAACTGAGATCAAACAGCAAGAGGATACCCTACACCTTCTAACAAATCGCGGAAATTCAATTACAGCTAGCCATGTGTTACATTGCACAGGCTACGAAAGTGTCAAAACGCTTAAGGAAGATATCGTGGATTTAAAAAGCACCTATGCCCTTGCTTCTGAAGCATTGACAACCATTCCACTTGCGTTTAAAAAACATATTTTCTGGGATACTTCAAAACCGTATTTATATTTTAGAAATACGCCTGAAGGACGGATCATCATGGGTGGAGGTGACGAGAAGTTCAAGAATGCAAAGCTTCGGGACGCACTTCTCGAAAAAAAAGAAAAAGCACTCACTAAAAGTTGTAAGGTTATATTTCCAGAACTTGCCTTTGTAGCAGACTATTCATGGGCAGGAACATTTGGCGAAACAAAAGACGGATTACCCTATATGGGCAAACCAGATCCAACAATAAATGAACATTATGTCTTAGGGTTTGGAGGGAATGGCATTACATTTAGCGTCATGGGAATGCAAGCGATAGGCGCCAGTCTAAAAGGGATTCCACATCCATTTTTGGAATATTATAAATTTGGAAGGTAATTGTTTACATACCAAGAACTTGTCTCAAAACATAGTAATTCAAGAGTTACCAACATCTGCAAAACCAAATTCCTAACCAAATATTACAAATTCGTTTCCTCATAAATTGCTACGATCTTATTTCTGGCAAAAATAGTTTTCATAAAATAGCTGTAATTCGCAAAATATCATTACATTTAATACGCTTTAAATCAACATGATAAAGACGTAAAGGTTAATTAAAATTATTTAAAAAAAATTACTTTTCATAAGCAATTTTAAATAGAATACAATTGAAATGTATTAGTGCTGGGGTTATTGGCAACGCTTTTTGAACTTAAGTACACATACTATCTAAAATACAATATCTAAACAATAGAAATTATGAAAACAAAAATCATTACAATAGCCCTAGTAGCTATTACATGTACCTCAACTCAGCTAACTGCACAAGAGGCATCTTCAAAATCAGTAGGTTATGAATCAGAAAAAAATGTTAGGTGCGTAATTAGCCCTACAGATACTGGATTTTCAGTAGTATTTGAAACCAATGTAAAGAATTCAAATGACATTAGAGCTACTAATGCCTCGAGTAAAAAAGGATATGATTATTACAAGGCAAAATCAGAATTTAGTGTTAGTTCTACAGATAATTCGGTAACTGAAGTGATAAGTCCAAGAGATGCGGCAAGTGGATTGCCAACAGGGAAAAGGCAACACAAACCACTCACTATAAGATCGGAAATAGATAAGAGCACACCTAGTCTTACTAAACCCGTATCAAATACGGTAAATACTACCGAAGGAGCTATGGTACGTGGTACCGGCGGAGGTGCTGGAAAAGTAAGTTTACAAGATATAACTGTTACTAAAAGTTGTGGTGGTAAAACGACCACAATACCAGTAGTAGATGGTGAATGTATTATACCAACAACTGATTGTCCCGACGGAGACTGTAATTTAAAAATTACATGGACTTGGAATGATGGTTCGACTTCAACTGACTCAGATTGGACCCGTAAAACTAATAACTCCGTCAATTTCGTGTGCAAAATCGAAGAAGGAGTATGTACCGCAATGGCTAGTAACGAAAAAGAGGTATCTAGAGAAAAAACTAATAAAGGGAGGTCGAAGAACTAAAACTTAGTCATAGCTATTCACTATATAACCGTTCGTTCAATTCTTGTAGTATAGAGGTTGTATCTAATGGAAATTTATCTACCAAAGACCTATTGGCCAAAACATTAATAGTTCTGTATAAAAAGTAGAATGTTAATTTAAAATGCACGTACAATACTAAACAATGCAGGAGCATCTCAGATAATGATAGTACTGCATACAACACAGTTGAAAAACACGGAAAACCTCTACCTTTTAAAGGTATCCAATTGAAACGAGACCAGTCACTGTAGGTTAAACAAAAAAAGACCGTTCTAGTAGAACGGTCTTTTTATATACAGCGTTACCCCATAAGAAGTAACGAGTAATTAGATTTAGTCTACAACTACAACGTTAATAGCGTTTAATCCTTTTCTTCCTTGTTCAGTGTTATACTGAACTTTATCATCTTCTCTAATATCATCTGTTAAACCAGAATTGTGTACGAAAATATCTTCGCCTGTTTCTGATGATTTAATAAATCCGAATCCTTTTGAGTTGTTAAAAAACTTTACTGTTCCTTCTTGCATTTTTACTTAATTTTAAATTATTAATTATTTTTTCCAATAAAAACATCCTAGGTAAGAAAAGCATACTAAAGAATTATAATAAAATTGCATAGGCAATTCATTAACTTAAAAACACTATTGAAAAAGTAATTGTAAAAATAAAATTGGAAAGAAGAGAAAAACTCGTAAGACTAATTATACTATATACTACCTTAAAACTTGATAGGTGATTTTATTGTGAGGCAAACCTACGCTTATTATTTGACACTCACTAATTAATTGACACTTATATGTTTTTAAAATAAGCTACGGGTTTGCTGTTGTGCAGTTTTTATTTAACGTCAAGGGGGTGGTTTCCGTCTTTATTTATAAACCTGACTTTAGAAGAAGTAGAATACTATTGAGGTATCGAAGGCCTAGCCTATATATACTTGCTGTTTTACTTTTTCCCTGTTTTTTTTTAAATAGCACATTCACAGCGTAAAGCATTATAAAAGAATAGTAGATCTGAACATAAACATGTAAAAATTAAACCCCTTTATTTACAGGACTTTCCGAGGCCATCCTTCCGCTTAAAATCGAAAAACGTATTCCAAATCGTATGCACAAGTAGGTGACGACTAACTCTAATAGGATTAAACACATAGAGACTTAATATTAGGGTTTTATTTTTTGTGTAACTGAGGATATCCGTAAAGTAATTTGAAAATAATTACAGACATTAACATTCTAAATACAATTCATTATGGCAGTTAAACATATACCAACAAATGAAATCCACAAAGGACAAAAAGGAGGCACCACTGGATGTGGTACAGACACGAACTTGCATTCAAGTCATTGGTCAAATACTACTGAAAATATTTCTTGTAGTAAATATGGATGTAAAAATTAATTTGTTTGAGCCCAGAAAAAACCGTCACATTTAAACTGTGACGGTTTTTTATGTAATCTCAACCCACAAAAGTTTCACTTTAAACTGTCACAAAGATGCGCTTTAATCATATATAGTGTAATATCATTTAAAGTTTTTCCATTAACGGGATGTATCCCAGGCATGCTGTATAAATCTAAATCTCCTTTCCCTTTTTTATAATACCACACTTTTGGGGCTCCCGAAGCATCAAAAAAGAAACTAGAGCTACATTCAGGATTCAACTTTTTAAAATTATTTAATAACATTCGATTTATAGGCTTTGCATTTGCTTCTTCACAATGAATTTTTACATATCGGTTCGTATCCCAAATCATACATTTTTTACGTGTACTATCGTACATAAAAAATGCGATTACAAGTATCAATACAGTAATTAAAAATTGGTATCGTTTCTTGTTTATGACCTTCCTGGTATCCTTATTCAGGAAATCTTTAAAATCAGTTTTACCTACATACATGGCAAATTGATCTTTAGCCACTTGTGAAATATTAAAATCTTCTTCCTTTTTAAATTTCGTAAAATATCCACGAATTGCATCAACACTTATTGGCTGCGTACATGATGTTTCTAACGCGCGATGTATGTGGGTAGCTATTCCATTAGCTGAATCTGGAGCATCCTCAGATTGTGCTTTTTTAAAAACGGCTTCTAATAATTTATCCTGATTTCGTTTCTTATTCATACCGACTGAAAATTACAATTTCTTTTTGAAAACCCTTGTGAACAAAGTTCCCAATATCCTCACAAGTACTTCCCTACTATTTCCCAACTCATTTTTTTTAAAACCTCTTTTATTTGTTCCATAATTGTTGAACGCCCTATCCTTACAGGAATAAGGTCTTAATAATTGTAACGGAGTTGCAAGGTTGGATGGAAATGATCCATGAGAAGTAATCAAATCTATCTGACTGTTTCACTCCATACTTCTCACCGGAGAGACGTCTCCATTTTTTTCTATGCAGCCAAGCGCTGCAACCTATAACTGAGTATCAATCTTGGTCGGCCATTCCTATGTCCGATCCTTAATAACAATTCAAAATGAAGAAAATAGTGATGATAATTTGTACGGTTTTCCTCAATGCAGGAATTTTCTCTTGCACTCCGGAAACCCTTGTAGGAACCTCAACTCCTGTCGCATGCTGTGACGAAGAAGGGAACATTCCACCCCCTCCGCCTCCACCACCCCCTGGAGATGATGGTGTTGATGGATGATGAAAAACCAATAATTTGTTAGTACTTTAGAGGGATGAAAAACCAGTATTTTTCGTCCCTCATTTTGTTATACGCTATCGTGCAAATTGCTGTATCTGGTTCCTTGGTCGCACAAACGAAAACCGACAGCCTTGCCTACTATAACCAGCGGATTATAAAGCCTATTGAAAAAAATGACTTGGCAAACGCTTACCGATTTTATTCAGACTATAAGGCGAGTGGACTTAAAAATAAAGAGCCACTAACCCTTGTCTATGCCCTACGACAACTCGCAGAAATTCAGCGAAAATTAGGGTATCTTGACGAAAGTGAACTGCTCAACACAGAAGCATTAGAGATCCTGAATACCCTAGAGTCTGATGATGTAACTACAGAATATACTCTTGGAGCGTATAATCATCTTGGTATGATCTACCGCAAAAGAAAAAATTATAATCAAGCGCTTTCGTTCTACGAACTTGCTGCTTCTGTAGCTAAAAAACCCTCTCAGCTTAGCTATATTCAAAATAATATGGGATATGTCTTTCAAGAAAAGAAAGCCTATCCGCAAGCATTAGAGCAATTTCGACTAGCATATACGACGAGTATTAAAACCAACGACAGTATCCAAATAGCACGCTCTTTGGATAACTTAGGTGTTGTCGAATCTGTTATAGGGACACCCGATGCGCTTCTAAAATTAGAACAAGCACTTACCATTCGAGAAAGATTAAATTACAATTCGGGGATCCAAACCAGTCTCGAACATTTGTCAGAATACCATGCGTTAAAAGGAGATACCATACAGGCGCTAAGCTTCGCCTCAAGAGCGCTGGACGTAGCTCAATCAACAAATAACCTACAACATATCGAAAGTGCTTTAGACTTAAACATTCGTCTTGGGGAAACCAAAGTAGCACCTGAGTATATCACTATAAAAGACAGCCTTCGTAGTGAACAAGAATTACAACGAAGCAATTTTAATACGTATGTATCCCTGTTTACTGAAAAGGAAAAACAATTGCAGAAGAGTGAGGTGGTAAGTGCAAATCGTAAGACTATACTACTTATTGTGATTGGAGTTGCATTGCTGTTACTTCTAAGTATTTTATTTCTATATATCATCCAGCGCATACGACACAAAAAAAAGGCATTACAACAAGTATATGAAACCGAGTCCAGAATTTCAAAAAAGGTGCATGATGAAGTTGCAAATGATGTTTTTCAGTGTATGACGAAGCTTCAACTGCAATCCAACACAGATGAAAAACTCATTGACGAACTAGAACAGATTTACCACAAAACAAGAAACATTTCGAAGGAACATGCGCTTCTGGAGAGTAACAGACCTTTCAGAAAAGAGCTGGAAGAACTGCTTTTGCATTTTCAGAATTCAGAAACCAATATTATTTTAAAAGCAAGTTCAGAAATCGATTGGAACAAAACTTCAGCATTAAAAAGAAAAACCATTTATAAAGTACTACAAGAGCTACTCATCAATATGAAAAAGCATAGTAAGGCCACAATTGTTTATATAGCTTTTGAAATAAATAGAAAAAAAATACATATCAAGTATTCAGATAATGGCATGGGATGCACTCTGGTTAAAGGCACTGGACTATCCAATACGGAAAACCGTATAAATTCTATAAAAGGAAAAATTAGTTTTGAATCAGAACCCCATAAAGGCTTTAAAGCCAGAATTAGTATGTAGTATGTTTCAAAAAGTATTAGTAGTAGACGATCACGACGATGTAAATAGAGGAGTTTCAGCCATGGTAACCTCCATGAATGCCGAAGAAGTTGTAAGTGCACAATATTGCGATGAGGCCTGGTTAAAACTTAAAAAGAGCAATTTGGAAGGTGATCCATTTGATTTATTAATTACCGATTTATCCTTTAAAAAAGACCATCGGGATTGTAAAATCGCGTCTGGTGAAGAATTAATAGCTACTATAAGAACTGAACATCCAGCATTGCGCATCGTCGTATATTCGATGAAAGATCAACTACAGAAAGTAAGATCACTGATAAAAAAGCACACTATAAACGCCTATGTATTAAAAGATCGAAATGGCTCTGTGGAGCTTAGAAAAGCCATAGAGAAGGTCTATAACAATGAATTGTATGTTTCTCCACAAGTGGCAGGAGCGCTATCAAAACCTAAAAGCCTTGAAATAAAAGATTATGATATTGAACTGCTAAAGCAGTTGTCCTTTGGGTTATCCCAACAAGAAATCAGTCAGTATTTTAAAGACCAAAATGTCAATCCTTCGAGTTTAAGTTCGGTAGAAAAGCGTCTCAACGCCTTACGGATTCAGTTTAAGGCAAACAACGCCATCCATTTGGTAAGCATCGTAAAGGATCTTGGATTACTATAAATTTTACAACATACGGTTTTCCTCAAAAAATACCTCTACCCTTTTTTTACTATTGTAGTAACGTTAACACGTTGTGTTGACGACTTGGGGAAGTAGAGAAAGGCACCAGCAATGGTGCTTTTCTTATTGTGTTACGGATTTCCGTAAGGATTTGATTAAACAAGGATGTAGGTTTGATAAAGTAAATTATAAAACTTTATTATGGCACGATATTATGTAAATAAAAACACGCAATCAAACGGGGATCATGAAGTACATAGAGAGGATTGCACCTTTTGCCCGAAGCCCGATAATCGAATTCAACTAGGTGAGTTTTCAAGTTGTAAATTGGCAGTAAGTGAAGCCAAAAGGCATTATTCCAAAGTAAATGGGTGCTATTATTGCTCAAATACATGTCACACAACATAAATATGAAAAGCATAAAATGGATTTCAATTTTATGTGCAATTATGTTGATAATTGCAATTCTACCATTACCAATTGGATATTATAACATTTTAAGAGTTGTAATATTCCTAGGTGCATTGTTCGTAGGAATAAGTAATATGGGGAAAACATACTGGTTTATAACATTTCTCTTAATTGCAATTATATTTAATCCTTTTCTTCCGATTTACCTAAAAGAAAAATCAATTTGGATTCCTTTGGATATTATATCTGCTATTTGCTTCATAATTATAGGAATCAATATCTCAAAACAAAAGGAGAATCAAAATCAAGAATCGAGCGATGAAAGTGACTCGCTTCAAAGAGATAAGATTTTTAATAAATAAAGTAAAATATGAGTCATAAACAAATATCAACGGAACTAAAATCTCATTTTTTAAGGCTCTATCAAATTGCATTATCGGACGAAGACTTTGATGTTTTAGAAATGAAAATGCTATATGAATTTGCTGAACAACGAGGTGTTTCTCAAGAACAATTAAATGAACTTTTGTTAAGTCCTAACAACTACTCATCCTCCATTCCGCAATCATTAAACCAAAGAATTGAATTTCTCTATGATTTAGCACGAATGATATGGGTAGATGGTAAGGTCACAGAAGATGAATATAATACTCTAAAAAAATATTGTAAAAAATTCGAATTCCTAGAAGATAATATAGTTGAGTTAACTGATTTTTTATTGTCTGCGGCTAAAGAAAACAAACCCAAAGAGGAGCTATTAAAACTTATAAATTCTGATTAAATGGAAAATATTAAAAAACTATTTACACTTAAAAAAGCAGTGTCTCAATCGGAAATTACAGACACCTCTATCGACAATGAAAAAATTAGAATTACATATTTTCAAAGTGGATATGGGGCCTCAGTTAAAGCTTCAGGAAATGATATCACGTTTGGTGTTTGTCTAAAAAATTTATACAATAGCTATGAAGACCAGTGTAGACGGCAAAAAAATGAACAGGACGAATTAAAAAAGCCTTACATAGAAGATAAAGAACGGGTTAAATCAGAAATTAAGAAAAGAGAAACAGCTGTTCAAATAGCTGAAGAGAAAGAGCAAAAACAACTTGATAGGATTGAAAGTAAGCGATTCGAAATGATTGATGTAAGAGAAAATCCAAACAAATATGGTATTGATGCTGACAAAAGACCTAAGGCCCAATTCTATATAGGATTATTTCTATTACTGCCTATTACCATCTATCTTTTTGTGTTCTATATTTCTGCATCCTATTCAGCCTTTTTTAAAGATTTTGAAACTTCAAGCCTAACCGCAGCAATTTTTGATGCTGATGCGCTTGGTAAAGCAACAAGAGATGGGTGGCTAGAAGCACTATTTGTTGGCACAATTCCTTTTGTGTTTATGGGTTTAGGATATTTAATTCATATGTTCCAAAAGATTAAAGGCTGGAAAGCAATAATAAAATTAGCAGTTCTTTTAATTCTAACATTCATTTTTGATGTTATCCTAGCTTACTTAATCGAAAGAAAAATATTTCTATATGAAGCATTAGTCGGACAACAATTCACACCCGAAGATGCTGTACAAAGTGTCAACTTCTGGGGAATCATATTTGCCGGATTTGTGGTGTATATTATCTGGGGACTAGTATTTGATTTTGTGATGAAAGAGCATGAAAATGTTGATAAAATTAGGGCGTTTATTAATGCTCGAAAAGAGGAAATAAAAAATTTAAGTAACTCAATTGAGTTACTTAAAAATACTCAAGACGAAATCAAAAGAGATTTGGCATCACTCCAGGGAAGGATTAATGAAATACAAGGACGTATCGATGGATTCATATTTCCAATTAAGCAATATTTACATTATCACTATCAATATAAAGAGGGTTGGTTTCAGGCTATAAATGCTGAAATAGCATTACCCACGAAAGAAAAAGATGAATTAAGGAACAGATGCCAGACAATTGCCGACAACCATTTAAAAGATATGGATTTAAATGAAATGGACTATCAAAATTTGATTTTCACCAACAAAAATTAACATGAAGAATAGTTTTATATATATCATCATTCTTACAATCCTCGCTTGTGCGTGTAAAAACGATAATGATGATAAAAAAGAATTGAAAAAAAATACAGTACAAATTGATAATATAAAAGATGAAACAAATCTAAATATCAGCATCCTTTTAGACCTCTCTGACCGAATTGACACCATAAAGTATCCAAACGAAGCCATGCAAAACTACCTCAGAGATATAGGGTATATCAATTCTGTTATAACAGCATTTACTACCCATTTGAAGCAAAAAAAAGTTAGAAAAATGAATGACAAGATAGCTTTATACTTCGACCCTGAGCCTAAAAACCAGAAAATAAATAAAATCTCACAAGAATTAAAATTTGATATCACCAGACAAAACGTGACGCTTGAATTATTTGACGAAATCCAAAAAGCGTATACGGAAAAACCAAAACAAATTTATGAATTGGCGATTTCAGATGGCAATTATGTTGGTTCCGATACTTGGAATTTTTTCAAATCAAAGTTGAAGGATTATTGCATAGAGGATGATCATAGGAATATTCTAATTATATTAACTGACGGTTATATGTTTCATATTGATAATAAAAGAAAAAATGACAACAAAACCTCTTACCTCAGACCACAAGATATTCGGTCATGGGGCTTAAACGATGAGAAATGGGAATCAGAATTCAAACAAAAAGGCTTTGGTTTTATTCCAGCCTCACAGAATTTACAAAATCTGGATGTGCTAGTCCTGGGTTTAAATCCCGATAAAAAAAATACATACGAAGAAGAGGTGCTTAGAAAATTTTGGTCTAATTGGCTTGAGGATATGGATATAAGGTATTCTGAAATTAAAACTAATGACATCCCTTCCAACATGGATAAAGTTATTCAAGAATTTATCTTGCAAAATTAGATACTTTGAAACAAATGCTATCGAGATCTTTTTATTCATTTTTTCTAATCTTTTTAATTGGAAGCTCATTTTGTTATGGTCAATCAATCTACGGTAAAGTTGTTTCCATCACAGATGGAGACACTTTCAAATTATTAACGCAAGATTCTATTGTTCATCGTATAAGAATTGCAAGTATTGACTGTCCTGAAAAAAAACAACCATTCTCAAAACTTGCAAAACAGTTTACTTCTGACGCTATTGTTGGTAAAAACATATGCCTTGACATCATAAGTAAAGATCGCTATGGTAGATCAATTGCGATCGTATACTATGATGATTTTTTAACTTTAAATGAAGCGCTAGTGAAAAATGGATTTGCTTGGCACTTTTTAAAATATTCCAAAGATCCTTCACTGGATCAATTAGAGGAATATGCCAGAAAAAATAAACTTGGATTATGGATTGACAAAAATCCGATACCACCTTGGGAATGGCGAAAAAAATAATACTTAATTTTATTTTATTGATATTTACTTTTAAAAATTAAAAACCACATCATGCTAACTCCCCAGAAGTTCTATAGATTATTTTTTAGCACCACCTTTTTATTTTTGGTGTTCAGTGTGAGCACTGCATTTATTACGGTCGAAACCAACGTCTATATCTGCAAAGGAAAATACAGCAAAAAGTACCATTATAAAAAAGACTGTCGCGGACTTTCAAATTGTTCAACAAGTACTTATAAGGTAACATTGACGGAAGCAAAGAATATAGGAAGAACACTGTGCGGGTATGAGGATTGATAAAATATTATAACATGGAAGAGTAGAACTCCAGAAAATAGTAGAAATCATTTAAATAATTTCATTATGCCAAATGGATTTAAAGATGGGTATGAACCTACCTAAGATGATCTTTACTATTATTCAAATAAATTAAATCCTAATAATGAAGAGTCTGAGAGATAGGATTAAATATTAATAACCTAGGTAGTTGATAATTAAATTATTTTCGATTTCTTTTTTTTAAGAATAAAACTCAATTAAAAACTAGACATAAAAAGAAAAGAATTTTATCTATTTTTAAACTGAAAGAATTTCGGAATACATTTTTCAGAAAAATGCGACTATCAGTTAGCAAAACTGCTTACTTATTCAAAAACAGTTTGAGAATTGTGTTTCATTAGATAATAAAAACTTAGAAATACAATTAATGAACGATATTACAATAATTATAGACAAATTGATAGCATTCAGAAATGAGCGTGATTGGGAGCAGTTTCATAATCCAAAAGACTTAGCTTTAGCTATAAATATTGAATCAAGCGAATTACTTGAAGAATTTTTATGGAAGAAACCTGAGGAAGCTAATAAAGAAGCAATAAAAGAAGAATTAGCAGATGTATTTGCTTACGCTTTCCTTTTAGCTGAAAAATATGATTTTAATGTAAAAGAAATAATACTTCATAAAATTAAAATGAATGGAGAAAAATATCCTATTCAGAAATCAAAAGGCTCTGCGAAAAAGTATACTAATTTATGATTCCCAACTTTGAATTATCTGTAGAGGTTTCAAAGCGTTACAATTTTGATAAAAACTCACTTCATAAAATAAACAATAATCCTTGGGTAAAAAACCAATGGCCATTGGTATATTTTATTCAAAACGAAACCAAAAGAGTGGCTTATGTTGGAGAGTCAACAAATTTTTCAAATAGAATAAAAAATCATTTAGCTAATCCAAAAAAGGCGAATGTCTTTAATCAAATATCAATAATTGGTTCTGATAAATTTAATAAGTCTGCAACTCTTGATATTGAATCTAAATTAATTCAATACATATCTTCAGAAGGAACTTATGAATTACAAAATGGAAATCATGGTTTAATTAATCATAATTACTATCAGCAAGACCTTTATAAGGATCTTTTCAAAAATATTTGGGGTAAATTAATTGAAAGTAAAATAGTAAGTAAATCACTTGAAGAGATTGAAAACTCAGAACTTTTCAAATATTCTCCATACAAGTCTCTTAATGAAGATCAATACAATTCTGTTTTAGAAATTATTGAGGCTTTAACAAGAAGTGAATCAAATCAAATATTCATTAAAGGAAGTGCTGGAACCGGAAAAACTATTCTTGCGACCTATTTAATAAAACTTCTTGGCTCGGATGTTTCTGATACAAATATGGATGATTTTAGTGATAATGAAATTCAAGAAATTAATTTAATCAGAGCATATAAAGAGAAATATCCTAAGGCAAAAATTGGGTTCGTTGTAGCAATGAGTTCCTTACGAAAAACTTTACAAAATGTATTTAGAAAAATACCAGACTTAAAGTCATCAATGATAATTAGTCCCTCTGACACATTCAAAAAAAATTACGACTTGTTGATAGTTGATGAAGCTCATCGTTTAAGACAATATAAAAACATTGGTTGGATGGGTGTATTCAAAAAAAATAATCAAAAATTAGGTTTAGACAATTCTGGCACTGAGTTAGATTGGATAATTGCAAATAGTAAAAATCAAATTTTTTTCTATGATCCTGCTCAATCTGTTAAACCTTCGGACATTCCATCTTTTAATTTTGAGAAGCTAATACATCAAAAAAACACAATTGAGATAGAACTTCGATCGCAAATGCGGTCAAAGGGAGGAAATGACTATATCACTTTTGTAGATGACTTGTTAAACATTAATCGTGATACTAAAAGTTTTTACTCTCCCGAAAATTATGACCTAGTTGTATTTGATTCAATGAAGGACATGTATGAACAACTATCAATTAAAGAGACAGAATATGGTCTATGTAGATTAGTTGCAGGTTATTCATGGCCGTGGCTATCTGATCCTAAGAAAAAACCAAAACCAAACCTTGATGCAATTGATATTGAAATTGATGGAGTTAAATTGCAATGGAATAAAACTGATAAGGATTGGATAAATTCAGAAAATGCATTTAAAGAGGTTGGTTGTATTCATACAACTCAAGGTTATGACTTGAATTATACAGGGGTTATTTTTGGAGAAGAAATCTCCTTTAACAAATTTACCAATCAAATTGAAATAGATAAATCAAAATACTTTGACAAGAACGGCAAAAGAGGAATAGACGACATTGAGTATCTAAAAGAGTTTATCATCAACATTTACAAAACAATAATGTATAGAGGCATTCGAGGTGCTTACATCTATGCTTGTGACAAGAATCTACGAGAATATTTTAAAGAACATATTACCTCATACAAAATAAGTAGTAAATTAAGAATTTTACCCTTTTCGGACGTCAAACCATATATTAATTCAGTTCCTCTCTTAGATATCTATGCAGCAGCAGGTAAATTTAGTGACTTACAGATTCGAAGAGATTATGAAAATTATAAGTGGATTGAATTACCAATTAATATTGTAGCTAGAGAAGATTATTTTGTTTGTCAAGTTATTGGTGAATCTATGAATAAAAAAATTCAAAATGGTTCTTGGTGCCTATTTAAAAAAGACCCTGGAGGTACTCGTGAAGGCAAAATTGTTCTAGTTGAACATTATAATATTCAAGACTCAGACTTTGGCTCTGGCTATACTGTAAAATCATATCATAGTGAAAAAATTATATCAGAAGATAGTTGGCATCATCAATCTATAATTTTAAAACCATTATCTTTTGATCCAACTTTTAAGAATATAGTATTAACAGAAGATGAAATAAGTAGTTTAAAAGTTATTGGAGAATTTGTTACAGTTTTAGATGTTTAATTAATTTAAAAAATACTCCTTATTCATTTAAAGCTAGTCCATAGATACTCCATAGATAGTGTATGGGGAGTGTATGCATAGTGTATGGTTTTGTAGTTGATGGTTGATAGTTGATGGTGTGTAATGATTGTGAGACGTGAAATGTGAAAAGTAAGAGGCTTACTATTGTCTAATGGCAAATATTTTCTAAAAAGGACCAACAATTCCTCAACCCATAATGTAAAGCAACCCTTTTCATCAGAATATGGAACCAAAAGCTCTGAGATTCAGTTCAGCCGTTTACGGATGGACGCAGAGTTTTGGTTTCGGTTTGGCATGTGCGACAGCACAAGGCAAAATTCCTCTGAAAAGGTGTCTTTTTGTTTCGTCGTTTATTTTGGACAAGCAAAATAAAGGACAAGAATAGAAAAATTCATCGTTCTTTTAAAACGTAACTTTCTTCACTTATAGCTACTCCATAGATACTCCATAGATACTCCATAGATACTCCATAGATACTCCATGGATAGTGTATGGTTTTGTAGTTGATGGTTGATAGTTGATGGTGTGTAATGATTGTGAGACGTGAAATGTGAAAAGTAAGAGGCTTACTATTGTCTAATGGCAAATATTTTCTAAAAAGGACCAACACTTCCTCAACCCATAATGTAAAGCAACCCTTTTCATCAGAATATGGAACCAAAAGCTCTGAGATTCAGTTCAGCCGTTTACGGATGGACGCAGAGTTTTGGTTTCGGTTTGACATGTGCGACAGCACAAGGCAAAATTCCTCTGAAAAGGTGTCTTTTTGTTTCGTCGTTTATTTTGGACAAGCAAAATAAAGGACAAGAATAGAAAAATTCATCGTTCTTTTAAAACGTAACTTTATTCACTTATAGCTACTCCATAGATACTCCATAGATACTCCATAGATACTCCATGGATAGTGTATGGGAGTGTATGGTTTTGATTTCGTGAAAAGTGAAATGTAAGACGTGAATTTTAGAAAAAAATTTAAAGAATCCCTTTTAATCTGAAAGTGAAATTAAAAGCGTTGTGCTCCAGCTTAGATGATTACAGCAGAACGCAGCATTGGGGATTCAGTGGTAAGCAAACAACCCTATTAAATACTTTTTTCTACATAAAATATTTTATATATATTTGATTATAAATACTTTAGTTAATTTTTTTCTCTCACCAATAAAATAGAAATATGGATCGTATAGAAGAAATCATCAAAAAACTACAGAAATGGGAAAAAGAATATAATGAAGCCAAAGCAGATTACAATCAGGCAGTTATGGAATATGAGGACTCGCATCCAGAATTTCATAAGAATTTGTCGGAAGCTTGGGAGGATACAAACGCCATATTTGAGCAAATAGAAGATGATTTTAACAAGGAGGAAAAAGCCGCATCCAAAGAAAAAGAGCCTAAGAAAACAATAGATATGGCAAAAGCAAAGGCAAAACGAGAAAATGCAAGACAAAAAGCCTATCAAGAGTACCTTGATATAAGAGATGCTATGATCGATAAAGCCATTGAAAAAGAACTTCCTAGTGATCTAACTGATTATTTTCATGAAATGAGAAACAAATTTAATAAAGTCAAAAAGGAAAAAGCAACCCTAGAAAAGAAATTAAATGATTTTCTAGACTCAGAAATTTTTAAAGCGAAGATTATACATTAGCCACCTTTGCAAATCATGTGCTAAATGGACAACTATATTTGTTCTCTATTTCTAAAAAATACTTACATTATTCTTTAATTCAACTCGTAACACATCCCTTTGTATCAGAATAGGCGATGACTAGCTTCGAGATTTAGGGCAGGCTATTCTCTGACCGCCAATCTTTAATTGCGATTTGAAGCTTGCTTCAAAATCCATCCTGCCTCCCACGATTAAAGGGAGAGGAAGGCTGGACTATTTAAACCAACCTCAAATATCATAAAAACAAAAAACCAGCTGCGAAGCAACTGGTTTTTTTAGTAGCGGGAACTGGACTCGAACCAGTGTCGGCCGCGGCCGATATGAGCCCCTGCTTTCAAACAATATTATTCTTCTTTATCCACTCCCTCCCCTTTCCAGTTTTTAAAAACTTTTCAAATTCTATCGCGGCTCTCTTAGAACTAAAAAACCTGACAAAAACCACTCGCCAAGGACGGTATCTCATTGTCCAGCCCTTTATGCCCATTTCATTGTGCGAAGCAAATCGAGATATAAGATCGGAAGTATAGCCTTTGTAAAGTTTATCTGTACGGTCCGAAGCTAAAATGTAGACCAAATATTCTTCCATAAAAAACTCCCCTAGGTGGGGAGTTATTTAGTAGCGGGAACTGGACTCGAACCAGTGTCGGCCGCGGCCGATATGAGCCCCTGCTTTCAAACAATATTATTCTTCTTTATCCACTCCCTCCCCTTTCCAGTTTTTAAAAACTTTTCAAATTCTATCGCGGCTCTCTTAGAACTAAAAAACCTGACAAAAACCACTCGCCAAGGACGGTATCTCATTGTCCAGCCCTTTATGCCCATTTCATTGTGCGAAGCAAATCGAGATATAAGATCGGAAGTATAGCCTTTGTAAAGTTTATCTGTACGGTCCGAAGCTAAAATGTAGACCAAATATTCTTCCATAAAAAACTCCCCTAGGTGGGGAGTTATTTAGTAGCGGGAACTGGACTCGAACCAGTGACCTTCGGGTTATGAGTTCTTCAAATTCCTTTATTTATAAGGCTTTTAAGAACTAATGAACCCTCTATATTGGCTTAGTGTTCAAAATCGTGTTCAGTTTGTGTTCACTAGATTAATACTATTTAAAAACGCAATTTAGAAAAAACTTAGTAAGTTTGGTAATAATCTTTGCTTTTCTAAAAATATAAACAGAACTTAAAAGTTCTCTTATACGGAAAGGTAAAATATATTAACAGTACTTTTAGTACTTATATAACGAGTTGCCACACATTTAAAAAAAACCATCGCCTATGAGTTATTTTAGTGACGAAGAATATAACGAAGACGAACGACGGAATAATGCCTATCAAGCAGTAAACGCTGTTCGAGAGGCTGTTAGTCTTGCTAAAAGAACTCACCAGCCAATAACATACGAACAAACTTTGGATTTAATAAATGACCTAAATCCTGAACTTTATGAAGAAGTTACAACGCTTCTCGCACGAAAAAATGAAAGTGATTGGGTAAAATATTTCAAAGAAAAAGCACTTGCAAAATCAACAAAAGAAAAGGAAGTCAATCCAACAGATTTAATTGAGGAAGAACTTGCAGAATTAGAGGAAATAGTAGAAAAAGACAAATCAAAAAGATTTTTAAACAAACGGATTTTTGACTACAAAAATGCACTCGAATATTTTCAACCGAGAAAAGTTTCAGAACATAAAATTCTAAATGCGGATTTCTATTTAGCGGAAAGACCTTCATTTAAAATTTCAGAAACGTTATATGAAAACGAAGAGTTTAAAGATTTCAAACTTCCGAATGGAAAAGTTTTGAGATTAAGGCTACTTCATCCAGATAAGCCAGAGCATATAATTGGAGCAGATTTAATTTACGAGCAATTTAACCTTAAAACAAATCAAGCGAGATTTTTAGTACTTCAGTACAAAACTTGGAATACTAAAAGTCTAAATTTATCAAGCGGTAACATTGGAGCTCAATTTGAAAAATTAGACAAAAATCTTTGTAAGTCAGGTTATTGTTCTAATTACGAAGGTAAAAAAACAACTGGTGGTTATCGATTTCCATATTGCTCGGCATTTTTAAGACCAACGTCTTATATAGCTTCAGCGGATAGTAAATTAGTGAGTACAGGAATTCACGTACCGATATGTGAAGTTTTAAAGATTAAAGAAACAGAAAAATCGTTAACGTCAAAAAATGTAAAAGGTAAAGCCGTTAGTTATAAAATTTTTGATGAACTATATGTTGAACAAATGTTGGGTTCGAGATGGCTTACATTTGATGAATTAAAGGAGTTTTACGAATCGAAGGATTTATTGAGTTATCAAGATAGAATTAGAGTTCACGCTCAAGAAGTAACACCCGACTAAAAAACGTGTGGCAACAACGTATATAGCTCATAGCTTGGTAGTTGCTTAATCGAAGTTAAGGCATATTTGGAATGTCGCCAAATTTTTAAATTTGACGATTTTCAGTAAAAAAATAAATAGTAAAATTTAAAAATATGGCTTGTGCCCAACCGAAAATTAATCGCTAATTTACACGCTACGAGCCATATACAAAACCGTTGTGGCTAATTTGAAAACAACAGCGTGCAGAAAATAAAATGACTAAAAAAAAATCAAAACAAATAATTAGAATTTTATTGTTCTTGGGAACAATAATTTCATTGTATTTTGTTCCGTGGCCTATTGTATCCGCTTGGGTAAAGCCACTTCCAAACTCAGTTCAGGAACAAGTTGATAAAGCTGCGGATTACGGATTTGATGGAATTATTGTTTGTGTAAACAAAACAGGAAATCAATCAGAATTTTTTACTTCAGGCTACAAAAACAGAGAAAATAAAGTACCTGCCGACCCAAAATCATTGTTCAAAATTGCTAGTGTTAGCAAACTATATACGGCTCTTGCTATTACTAAATTGGTGACTGACAAACGCTTATCTTTAGACAAAACACTTGCCGATTACTTCCCAGAATTAGAAGAACGCATTGATAATGCCAATAAAATTACGGTAAGAATGATGGTTCAGCATCGAAGTGGAATTCCAGATTTCACAAGAATTAATAGTTATTGGGCTCACCCAAAACAAAACGATAAAGAAAGACTTGAATTGGTGCTAGATTTACCAGCCCACTTTGAACCTAATGCAGAATTTGAATACAGTAACACAAATTATTTATTACTCACGAAACTTATTAAAAAGGTTACAGGAGAAAGTAAATTTCAATACATTAAAGCAAACATTCTAGACCCTTTGCATCTTAATAACACATTTGGTTCTATTAAAGATGTTGATTTAGATGATGTAATGAGCGGTTATTATGTTGGCTATGAAAACGACTTAAAAACAGATAACAATAATCTTATGCTGGCAACAGCAGAAGATTTAGGTAAATTTATCCGAGCACTAAATGATGGTTCTGTTTTTAAAAATAAAGAAGAGCAAGAAATTTACACCTCACTTTACAAATATGAACATACAGGTCTAATTCCTGGTTATCAAACAATTGCCAAATATCACAAAGACATAGATGCTGTAATTGTTCAATATACAAACACAGTCGATTTTGATGGGTACAATTGGAGTTTGTCGGAAATAATGTATAATAGAATAGTAAAAATATTAAGAAAAAAAACTAGCCACAACAACGGTTATAATTCAGCGGGGCTGAATTCATAACTTGATAATTTATCTTATATTTAAACAATTAAACTAATCTGACTGGACTTCGACAAACAGCTCGCCATTGCGCTTCCGAAACGCACGCACAGCCAAAAAACAGGCTGCGCTTCCCCTCGCCTTTGGCGAGATAATCACGCGCCAACGCAACGCTGTCAATCCCCACCGAAATCATAACCGAAGACGTTGTAGGTAATTTAAACGAACTGTGATAATACGAAAGGAAATAAAAGACGACAATGAACTTTACTTGTATTTCAATGGAAAATTGATTTATAAAAGATGGCTGAATTTAGGCTATGGAAAAGTTTTTGACACTCACGCTTTCGGAAAATATACTGATTATAGCATTACTGATTTTGATCTTGACGAAACGCCTGAATTGATTCACGTTAAAGCAAAATTAAAAATCATTTCGAAAGAAAATGGCGGAAGAAAAACTGGGATAAAAAGCGGATACAGACCAAACCACGTTTTTGAATACCAAACAAATGGACAATTCAAATATGCATATATGGGAGATATTCAATTTGACCAGCAAGAATGGATTATGCCTGGAGAAACTAAAGAAGTTTTAGTCCGATTTTTATCGAGACAACCTATTGATGAATATATGGATATCGGAAGAAAATGGTGGATTCACGAAGGACCTAATAAAATTGGAGAGGCGGAAATAATTGGAATTGAATTACCAAAATCTGAATGAAAAAATTATTTAAATGTTTAAAGGTTTTGGTTTTAATCGTTGTGATTAATCAAATCATCATTTTGATTTCTAACAACTCAATTCGAAACGGATGGTGGAAAAGCAACAGCGAAAACCGATTTAATGAACACGACTTTCTGGAATTTGATTCAAATCTGAACTGGAATATTATTACGGAAAAAGGAAAGAAAAGCGGAATTGTACAATTATACATCGGAGAAAAATTATTGATATCTAATCTGACATTGACAGAATGGTATTTATATGAAAATAAAGGATAAAAACTACCTACAACAACGGTTATAATTCAGTGGGGCTGATGGTTAAATGAATTGTTTTTCTTACAAATTTGACTATCTTCATATCCGAAAGAAACGGGTAAACAGCTTGCCATTGCGCTTCCGAAACACACGCACAGCCAAAAAACAGGCTGTGCTTCCCCTCGCCTTTGGCGAGATAATCACGCGCCAACGCAAAGCTGTCCATCCCCACCGAAATCATAACCAGAGACGTTCTACGCAATAACGATTACGGAGCGGAACGCAGAACTGTTGTTGGAAACTTATAGAAAACCTTAAGCTGAAAAAAACGACCTTCTGATTATGGATATGACTGATTTTAATCAGTTATATTGAGAGCTTTTTCGCTTAGCATCGTTGAGAGTTTTACTCTCAGAACGTTGGGAACGTTTAAAAAGCTTGCATAAATTTAGCGGATTGATTTTATAAAATCAAGCCGGGGGGTTTAAAATAATCAGAATAGTGGTCGTTATTCATGAATTAGCTGTTTTTTGATGTTTCCATTTTCTATTTGACAGGTTTTTTATCAAGAGGATAAAAAACATAAAATATAAAAACCAAGCAGTGTCTGCGTATAGTGCTATATTCCGTCATCGTGACTACGAATTTTGTTCATTTGAATAAATGAACTAAATTACTGCGCAGAACAGCGCATGATAAATAATTGCAGGTATGTTTTAATTCGATATTCACTGTATTTAAGAGAATTGATTATACAACTGAAACCATTAGCTCTGTAACCTGCAACTATTCATATACGCAGACGTTGTGGGCAATTTAGGCATCGTGATTTTCATTAAAAATTGGTCGATTTTCACGATTTCTTTTCATACAAATCAAAATAAACGATAATTGAATTGCAAATCAAGATGATTGGATTATGGAAAACCCTAAACTGATTTGAATTGAATTACAGACTTTTAACAAACGTTGGGAACAAGCTGAAAAGCCAACTGAATTATGGAGTAGGCATAATAAAACCATTGTCAAATGAAAATAAATATCTACAAATTCTTTACTTTAATATTCCTTTCAACTTTAAGTACAGTCTTTGCCCAAAACGACTTTAATAAAGCTCATTCATATAACATTAAGCTTGAGAAAATCAGAGTGCTGGATATTGAAACTGAACCTAATATTGATTGGAAAGTTCTTTTTTTAGATAATGATGAAATTGTATATGCCAAACACGATAAATCCTCAAGAAGAAATCAGATTGTAATTGCTGATTTGAGGTCAGGTAGCATTAAAAAAACTTTGTCTGGAACAAACCTTCACGCTGTTTCATCTGACAACAATAGAATTTTCTACGACCAGAAAATTTATGATAGAAAACAAAATAAGGTCTATCCTTTAAGCAGTACACCAAATGCTAACACGAAATGGTATAGAAGTCAAGGATTTTTATGGTATG
This sequence comes from Jejudonia soesokkakensis, assembly GCF_042664795.1. Classification (NCBI taxonomy): domain Bacteria; kingdom Pseudomonadati; phylum Bacteroidota; class Flavobacteriia; order Flavobacteriales; family Flavobacteriaceae; genus Jejudonia; species Jejudonia soesokkakensis. The sequence goes on along the minus strand of NZ_JBHTBN010000001.1, from coordinate 737,785 downwards.
AACCAGAAAAAATAATTGCTTATAGAAATCAAAGACTAAAAAATGGCAAGCTAATACCTAAAGAATACTACTATTTTGATTTGAATGATTTACAACTTAAAGTTTTGGACGATAAATCAAAACAAATCGCATTTAAAAGATATTTGAATGAATATCCAAGTCATCCAAATTTTTATTTGTACCAAACAAGCAGTGGCAGTAGTATTAAAATACAAGGAAAACTAACAAGTTACGGTGCTGAATTAATGAAATGGGAAAGAGGTTATCCAATAGATAGATTTTGGCAAAGCCCAAATTTAGAATATATTGTTGTCGATAGGTATTCTAAAACCTACACAAATCGTTCAGAATTATCTCTTTACAAATTAGTTAATGGAAATAGTAAAATGGATATCTCATTTAAATGCAACTCACCCATTAACTATATTAGTGACGAGTTTAAAAAATATTTCGATAAAGGGAGCAAATCGACAATTTGGGCAAGTGTATATGAACCTAAAATTAATTCACTTACAAATAAGGTAATTGGACCAGACAGAAACCAATACATTGGAAACGCTAGGATAGTTACAGAATTGACCGATAATGAATATGGTTTACAAATGGGTTTTCAGCAGGGTAAAACTATGAAAAAGGGGCAGATAGTTACTGATTTTCGTATCAACGAAAGAACTAAAGACGGTGGTGGTGCTTGGGCAACACTTGAAGAATGGAGTGTACCGACTTCTTGCAATATGAAATTCGGTTATTTTGAGCTTGGCGATGATAAAGTTGAAGTCTTGTATTCAAAAACTATTCTAAATACATATCAAGAAAGTGTTGTGAATAAAACAGGTAAGGGTTGTGATACGCCAGGAAATGAATGCTCAAATGCTAATGAACAATTTTTCGATGCGCTCAAAAAATTTCAAAAATTACAGAATATACCTGTTACTGGAAAAGTAGATGCAAAAACAATAGAAATGTTTGAAAAAAGATGTGCTGAAATTTCAGAAATTAGAGATTTCGAAAAGTTCAGATATCGAAAAAAATAAATCCTCTCATTTACTAATTTTTAATAAATTGTTTTAATATGAAAAAAATCCCTTATTTATCAGTAATTATTTGTTTTTCAATCTTGTTTTCTTGCAAAAACGAGGATAAATCTTTTGAAGGTCTGTGGATAAATGCTCAAACAGAAGCGGACGCCATTCTTTTAGAAAAATTTGAAGACAATTACTCTGCAACAATGAATGGAAAAACCTATTCAGTAAAAAAGGAAGATACTGATTATAAAATTCAAGTGAATGAGCAATCATTTCTATTGTCATACAGCGAAAATGAAAATTTAATATTGCTAAATGGAAATAGATATATACCAATTGAGAACTCATTGTCTTATTTGTTGAGAGGCAGATGGAAAGACAAATGGAGTGATAGTGATTACTACTTCTATTTGGACAAAAATGACTTTACATTAAGGCATCAAAATGAAAACTTTAAGGTTAAGATTAATAAACAAAGAGGCGACACAACGATTACTTTCTACTCGCCAAAATTTAAGTCAACAGTCGGTATAGAAAATCCAAGAAAGAAAAATGATACTTTGTTCACGGTATTTTACTTTGGCGAGGGCGATATGTCTACTCACTATAAAAGTTGGGAGCCTATACCAATAGAACAGGCGCGAAAATAAAACTGCCCACAACAACGGTTATAATTCAGTGGGGCTGAAATCATAGCTTGATAAAAAATACTATATTTAACATTAAAACCAATCTGAAAGTATTTCGAAACACAGCTTGCCTTACTCCGAAACGCACGCACAGCCGTAAAACGGGCTGCGCTTCCCCTCGCCAAAGGCGAGTTAATCACGCGCCAACGCTAAGCTGCCAATCCCCACCGAAATCATAACCAGAGACGTTGTAATACATTACTAGAAAATTTTTCAATAATCTGATAAATCTGAATGATTTGATAAAATTTTGCTTTACAAATTCATTTAAATTCAAGATCAAATTAAACTGAATATTTAACTTTTGAAAACCTTAGAAATGAATACAAATTAAATGAAAGAAAAATTTAATCATGTGATAGCTGAATATCCATTTTATGTAGGTGTTTTTTGTTTGGTTTTAGGTATTTCATATTTGATTTATAAAATTGATAAAAAGGAGTCGTTTAAAATGAAAGATCACAATATTTTCGAATGGAAAGTTTTGGTGAGTTCATGGGCTTTTATTTTCATGATAATTATGCTGGGCGTAACATTAATATTCAATAATTAATAACGTATTACAACAACGGTTATAATTCAGTGGGGCTGAATTCATAGCTTGATAATTAATCTTATATTTAAACCTTAAAACTAATCTGACTGGATTTCGACACACAGCTTGCCATTGCTCCGAAACGCACGCACAGCCAAAAAATAGGCTGCGCTTCCCCTCGCCAAGGGCGAGTTAATCGCAAGCCACCGCAACGCTGTCCATCCCCACCGAAATCATAACCGGAGACGTTGCCCACAATATGAAAAAAACACTCACTTTTATAATTATAGCATTTTCGTTTTTTTCTTGCGAAAATGACAGAATAACTGATTTGGAAAAATCAGTCTCAGAATTAAACGAGTTGAACTCAAAATTGGTAGATTCGATCCTAATATTGCAAGATAAAGACATATCTTCTTTTTTTTTGATAGCCAACCTAGATAAAGATCACGTCGAGGCGAATAAAACAAACATTATCAATGTTGATTTCGGATATAAAAATTATGTTCCAGAATATGATGTTTACAGATTATCTGGTGAAAACTATGAAAAAAGAGAATTGATTTTAAGAGATCAAATACTAAGCGAATTTAAGTTTGAGTTTAAACCCGAAAATGTTGATGAGAATAGAGTTAAGCTCGAAGTAGTTATGAATCTTGACGGAATTGAATATATAATTCCAGCTGATTTTCAAGTTAATGTAGTTGATTAAAATACTGTGGGCAACAACGGTTATAATTCAGTGGGGCTGAAATCATAGCTTAATAAATAATCTTATATTTAAACAATTAAACTAATCTGAAAGTATTTCGACAAACAGCTTGCCAGGCTTCCGAAACTCACGCACAGCCAAAAAACAGGCTGCGCTTCCCCTCGCTAACGCGAGATAATCACGCGCCAACGCAAAGCTGCCAATCCCCACCGAAATCATAACCAGAGACGTTACCTGCAAGCTAAAAAATGATACTAGGATACTTTGATTACATAATTATTGCATTTGTATTTTTTCTATCGATAAAGTATTGGAATAGAGAATTCAATTGGAAGAAAGGCTGCTTCTTAAATTTATTATTGTTTGGAGTGGTCATACCATTTCTTTCCTTAAATATTGGTGTGCTGTTTGAGATATTCAATGAAAGTGATTCTAATGAAATGATTTTAGAACACGGATATTTAATATTTTTTTTCTATTGGGTTTTAGGAATTCTATTTTCGATTGTTATTGGAAGAAATAATAATCGGAAAAAGCCAGCAGGTAACAACGGTTCATAATTCAGTGGGGCTGAAATCATAGCTTGATAAAAAATACTATATTTAACTTTAAAACTAATCTGACTGGATTTCGACACACAGCTTGCCATTGCTCCGAAACGCACGCACAGCCAAAAAACAGGCTGCGCTTCCCCTCGCCTTTGGCGAGTTAATCACGCGCCAACGCAACGCTGTCCATCCCCACCGAAATCATAACCGGAGACGTTGTGCTTCATTATTTAGTCTTCCAATTAAAATTATATCATACCTTTAAAGAAACTAATATCTAACCAATGATAAAATTCTTTAGAAAAATTAGAAAAAGATTGCTGATTGAAAACAAATTCAGTAAATATCTGTTGTACGCGATTGGCGAAATAATTCTTGTGGTTATTGGAATTTTGATTGCACTTCAAATCAATACTTGGAATCAAAATAAACAAGACAGGAAACAAGAAAAACAAATTCTTTCTCAATTGATAAAAGAATATAAAAGTAACCTTAATCAAATAAATGAAAAGATTGACTTGAGAAATGAAACCTTAAATTCTTGTTTTAAGTTATTGGAATATAGAAAAAGTAATAACACAGAAATAAAAGTTGATTCGGTTGATTCCCATTTATTTAGGATTTCAATAAGACCAACGTTTGACCCTGAACTTAGCGTTAGTAATGAACTTATTAATTCAGGAAAACTTTACATTCTGACGAATGAAGAATTACGTAATTATATATCTGCCTATTCAAGTTTTTTAAGTGAGTTAAGTGAAGAAGAGCAAGTTATTCTTGAACTTACCGAAAATCGCTTGATTCCATTTCTAATAGAAAATTACCAAATAGGAAGAATGATGATGGTACTTTTAGACGACAAAGAATTAAGGGCAAAAATTACTATGGGCAAAATAAAGGATTATGATACGATGAAAAATTTAGTTCAAAATTCTGATTTTACGAATATGTTATATCATCCTGATTTTGAAGACTACCTTTTACAACTAATTAGTTATACTTCTTATACGAATGAACAATCAACTGGTGTAAGAGAAAAAACCAATAAAATTATTGATTTAATAATAACTGAAATAAATAAATAACGAAAGCACAACAACGGTTATAATTCAGCGGGGCTGAATTCATACCTTGAATAATTAATCTTATATTTAAACTTTAAAACTAATCTGACTGGACTTCGACACACAGCTTGCCATTACGCTTCCGAAACGCACGCACAGTCAAAAAATTGGATGTGCTTCCCCTCGCCTACGGCGAGATAATCACGCGCCAACGCAACGCTGTCAATCCCCACCGAAATCATAACCAGAGACGTTGCCATTAATTTAAAAAAAAATGACGAAAACGATAATATTTGTTTTTATAACCTTAATTACATTTAGCTGTACAGATATAAATCAAGGCGAAAATATAATCGCTAAATTGGAAAATCTGAAAGCGGAAAATGATAGTTTACGGAAAATTGTGGCGGATATTAATACCAAATATGTATTTGATAGTATTTCAGTTCGTGATATTCCATCGTATAAAAACAAATATAAACTGAATTCAAAAATTACGGGCGAAATTGTATTCGTCGGATATAATTTAAACGAAAAGTCTTGGGCTATAAAATTTGATAGCACCAATTATGATAACGGACGAGTGTTAATAAATCCAGACACACTAAAAAACATAAAAGGCGGATATAAATATGAAAAGATTTTAACATCTGATTTCAATACTATTCGTGCGGATTTGAAAACTGAAAATGAATATGGAAAAGAATTTAATGTTATATATAATACCGCAATAAGAACGGAAAAAAACTAATGGCAACAACGTATATAGCTCATAGCTGGTCAGTTGCTTAATCGAAGTTAAGGCAAATTTAGAAAGTCGCCAAATTTTTAAATTTGGCTTATTGAGAAAAAAATTAATAAGAAAAATGTAAAAATTCGGCTCGTGCTTAACCGAACAGTTATCGCTAATTTGCACGCTACGAGCCATATACAAGACCGTTGCCACACATTTGAAAAAAATATGGACTACAACCAAAAACTTTTAGAGAGAATTAGCAATCTAATGGAAATTGCCGATAATTGTTTAGCTAGTTCTTATCCTAATGACTACCAAACTTTACAAGTTGATTATGCTCAAATGCAAAGTTTTAGAACCGGAAGTTTATCATTCATTTTACATCTATATGGAGATAAGCATCCTTATTATTTAAGTTTCAAAAAAGAAGTTGAAGATAATTACGCCTCAGAAATAGAAGTTGGAATTTCAATTATCCAAAATATAAAATCTGAGATTGAAAATGGTTGGTTATCTTCTTTAAAAGGTATTATAACATCGGAAATATTTTCAGATTTTATGGAAATGGCGGAGCATCTTATTGAGCAAGGGTATAAAGACCCAGCAGCCGTAGTAATTGGAAGTGTACTAGAAGAACACCTCAGACAATTATGCAGTGCAAACAAAATAGAAACCACAATGACAAAAGGAAACAAAATAGTTCCTTTGAGCGCGGATAGGTTGAACAACTCTTTAGCAAAAGCTAATATTTACAGCAAATTTGATTTGAAAACAATTACTGCTCAATTTGACATTCGTAATAGTGCGGCGCACGGGAAATATGATGAATATGACATTACGCAAGTTGAATTAATGTATCAAAATGTTTTAAGCTTTCTTACTAGAAACCAATTATAATTAAGATGATTTTACTAGACGAAGAAATAAGGTACCCAGAAGAAGGTCAGAAATTTTTTATTGAAGAAGGAGATAAGGAAGAAATATCTTGGATGAATAAATCATTTCAAGAATTTGGAAATTATGCGGATTGTTATCAAACAGCTGCACTCAATTTAATTGACCAATCTCTAGCTGATAGTAAATTAAGAGACTACCATATTTATCCTATAATTTTTTTGATTCGTCATTATCTAGAACTAAGATTAAAAGAACTTACACAAGGTTTGATTTTTTGCAAAAATCAAAAACGAGATTTTCCAAAACATCACGATATAAAGCTTTTATGGGGCGAATTTAAAGCAGAATATGCTGCAATTGGACAAAATCCAAATGACGCTCAATTCCAAGCTGCTGATGAATTAATCAAAGAAATGTCCTATTTTGACCCTATATCAATGGCATTTAGATATCCAGTAGATAAAGAAGGAAATAAAACTCAAAAATTGGAATATGTCAACTTGAACAATTTAAAAGATTCTTTCATTCGCATCTCATTTCTTTTAGATGGAGTTGCTGATTTAATCGGACAGAATGTTGAAATAGTTGAAGATTTTGTTCACGGAGTTTATGAAAATTATTGGGAATAAAAACGTGTGGCAACAATGTATATAAAAAATAGCGCAAGTCCTTGATAACACTAATGCTTGGGCGCTTTCGGAAAGTCGACAAATTTTTAAATTTGACGATTTACAATAAAAAAAATAAATAGTAAAATTTAAAAAGTTGGCTTGTGTTTAACCGAAAAGTAACAGCTTATTTTCAGCGCTACTTTTCATATACGGAGCCGTTCTACACAATTTTGAAAACATTGCTAATAAATGAAAATTGCAGTAAATAAAATAATCTTTCTTACATCAATATTCCTCATTTCGACAATTGGAATTGCGGCGTTAGTTTATAACCAATCTAAACAGAATGAATTGGTCTGTGCAACCGAAATTCCACAACCAATTTGTGGTACGGAGTTGAACTTATCTGAGAATGCACAAGATGGAAAATATCTATTTAAGGCCAACTGCGCAGCTTGTCATAAACTTTATAAAAATATGGTTGGTCCTAGTCTTAAAGGTATTGTCCAAAGAGAGGAATATCCATCGAATGAATATTTTATTGATTACGTTCTAAACGAAAACAAACTACTCGAAAATAATGATGAACATGCAAAAGCGATAAATACGGAATATGATTACGACTATATTCACCAGTTTAAGCTTTCAAATTTAGAAACGTCGAAAATTTTAGAATACTTAAATGAGTAAAACCCAAATTATAGGACTAGCGAGTTTTACGCTAAGTCACATATTTTTAATACTTAATTTTGTATTTGATTCTTCTACGGGTGAATATGTTTATTTCTTCCATATTGCCTGGGGACTGGGAATTATTAGCGTTCTATCAAATATATTTCTTGCTGCTGAAATTGGGGCCAGATCTTGGATTATAATCCTATTAGCATTGAGTGGGTTATTTTGGTTTTTTCCGCCTTTACTCGTTACTTTTTTAGGCATTCCATTTTTGTGCGTTTTTTTCGTAATTGTTGTATACCTTCAAGCGAAGGGAATAATGTTGAGAAAGTGAGCGAATAAAAACTGTGTAGAACAACGGGTATAAGTAATACGGGTGTTCTAGTTTAATCGAAAGTTTCGGTATATTTGGGATGACCGCCAAATCTTCTGATTTGGCTTTTGATGTAAAAAAATTTAAAAACAAAAAACACAAGATTTGGCTATATGCTAGACAGAGGGCAAGTACAGTTCCCTCCCGCACTACTCATACCCAAACCCGTTACCCAACATTAAAAACTAAATGAGTATTATACGACCAAGACTGACTGATTTTCATAATATACCTATCACTCAAGAAGAGGTCGATTTTGCTATTCCCTTTTTAGATGAGGACATTCCTTTATATGTTGACCCTTTTCTATTATGGAAATCGCCATCAATGCAAGACAATTCTTTGCATCTTTCAATAACGAATAGTTTCAATCATTTAGGCTATTTAGTGAATAAAGGAAATGAAAAAGATGCTATTGATTTAATAATTCGTGCATCGGAATGTAATGAAGTGGGATTTGGAAATTCTAAAACTAAAACTGGCAAAAGGATTGGAGCTAAATTGGCGTCTAAGATTACGAATCTATTTAATTCAATTCCACAAATTTCAAAATCTGGATTTATTCATTTTGAAGAAACTCAATTGCTTGTAGACAATTTTTCAAAAGATAGAGTAAGTGATATAGCTTGTAATTATATTCAATCTTTTCTTGTTGATTATACAATTGAGCAATGCGAAAAATATAAAATACCAATTGAAAAAGTACAGCTTACTAATCTTTATGATTCTAAAGCAAATAAATTTATTGAGGAAGAAACTTATCTTCCAGTAAATCCAATTACAAAATCACCAATCTTACTTGTTCCAAAAAGATGGTTGCGATTCATTCCTTGGATTAACACAGATGATTATTTCAAAAATTATTACATAAAGAATTTATATGTTGATGGTCAAGAATTACCTGATAAGGTAAAACTTTTAGCATTTAATCGTTCTAATTACGATGTAGTAAAAACATATACAGAAATAAAAGAAAAACAGTTTGAAAACTGTAAAAATGACCCTCTTTTTAATCAGATACCAGTAACATCTGCAAAAAGAAAAATGTCAACTATTGCCAAACTTCCAACAGGAAAAACAAATAATGCAGATATAAAATTTGAAGATAATGCTTGTCAACTCTTGGCATCTTTAGTATATCCACATCTTGATTTTGCCAAAGAACAAAGTCGAACCGAGTCAGGTGTTCAAATTAGAGATTTAATTTTTTACAATAATTGTACTGTCGATTTTCTTAAGGAAATATATGATACTTACGATTGTAAACAAATCGTGATGGAACTAAAGAATGTTAAAGAAGTAAAACAAGAGCACATTCTTCAATTAAATAGGTATTTAAAAGAACAATTTGGTCGTTTTGGAATAATTATAACAAGGAATCCACCACCTAAAAAAGTCGTTAGAAATGTAATTGATTTATGGTCTGCACATAGAAAATGTATTTTAATTTTAGATGATTCTGATTTAAAAATGATGACACAAGTATTTAATAGTAAACAGAGATATCCTATTGAGGTTATCAAGAAAAAATATATCGAATTTACAAGGGCTTGCCCTTCATAAAATTAAATTATGACTGAAACAGAAGTATTTAAATTTGAAAAAATACAAAGTCAAATTGATGGAATTTATAAAGAGATAGGTTTGTTATCCCGAAAAAGTCCTAATGACGCAGTAAATAAATTCAAATTAAAATTCATTAATCAACTTTTAATTGATGCAAACGATTTATTGACAGAAGATTATAAACCGTTACAAGGTTTTGATAGTTTTGATGATGACGATTTACCTACTAATAGTGATGTAACTATGATTTTCGAGCAATATCTTAATTGTCTAGAAAAATTAAGAAGTGATAATATTACTACAAAAGATTATGAACACGGTTGGTTTTGGATAGTTGACGGAGAAGCTTCAAGTATTAAAACTATCAAACCTAAAAAATTAAACATAAAATAAATGGCGAAAAAGAAACATTTACCAACTGAAGCAGAAATTGAAAAATTTGAGATGCTCGATAAATTGATAGAATCTATTTATCTAGAAATGAAAGAATTTTCCAAGAAAAAGCCAGACGAACCACTTAACAAGTTCAAAGTAAAAAGTGTCAATAGAGTTTTAGAGCAAGTAAAGGACATACTTAAAAATGAACCGACAGTTGAATTTCTAGACCTTCTTGATGATGAGTCTTTGCCTTCTAACAGCGATTCAATACTGATTTTAGGACAATTTAAAGCATCTATGAAACAATTCCATAGTAAGTATTGGCAAAGAGAACCTGGAATTGGATATAGATGGTCGACAAAGGAAAATCCAGTAAAATAACGTTGGGTAACAACGTGTATAATTCATTGCTAGTACTCGCCTACTTACGAAAATATTCGCGGATTTTCTATTCGGTTTGTATTTGCTAAATTAGTTGTTGAAACACGCAACGAAATCATACACAAGACCGTTGGTAATAATTATGAAGAAACTGATTTATTCAATTTTAATTTTAAGTTTAATTTCTTGTAAAGGACAAGTAAATAAAAAATTGACCGAGAAATATATCTACACTCCAGAGAATTTTAGTTTTTCAATTGATTTCCAAGAGAAACCTACCGAAAACCATACAGTTCAAAATAATATGTTTGGTCAAATGGATTTAAACAGAGCATACTTTGAGAATAAAACTGAGAGAATGGCTTTCGCAGTTATTTATTCAAATTACAGAAAGGAAGATTTAGAGAAAATCAAACCATCCCTAAAAGTTTTTTATGATAACGCAGAAAAACAAGGTGCTGAAATGGTCTCTGGAGAAGTGGTAATATCAAATAGTTTCGAAATTGATGGATTAGAAGGTCGCGAAATAAAAACTTCAATGAGAGATGGAGAATTGCTAATGACAAGCCGAATGCTTTTAAACGGAACAGAATTTTACATTTGGTCAACTACCTATTTAAAAAACAATGAATGGAATAAAAAGAAAACTGAATTTCTTGAAGGATTGGAAATTAACACAAAACTCAACTGAAATAACTATTACCAACAACGGTTAATAATTCAGCGGGGCTGAATTCATAGCTTGATAATTAAGCTTATATTTAAACTTTAAAACTAATCTGACTGGATTTCGATATACAGCTTGCCATTGCTCCGAAACGCACGCACAGCCAAAAAATAAGCTGCGCTTCCCCTCGCCAAAGGCGAGTTAATCGCACGCCAACGCTAAGCTGTCCATCCCCACCGAAATCATAACCGTAGACGTTGTAAGTAATTTGACCAAACTAAGAAAAATAGAACTCAATTTAGGAAATCCAGAAAATGGATGGCTTCCGATTAAACTAATTTCTAATGATTTTAATTTAGAATTTTATGCTTCAAATATTCCCGAAAATCCAACAGACAAACTTTGCGAAGCTCTGATTTTAGCACTGAATGGAATCGAATCGGAAATATGCTGGAATATGGAACCTGATAGTTATTACTTTGAACTAAAACAAAGCGGAAAAAAAATTAATATGATTATTTCAAATAGTAGCGGAATAGCAAAAAATCGAAAGGTAATTTATGAATTGATTGGAGATTTTGAGTCAATTATTTTACCACTTTATCGGAGTTTGAAAAAGTTCAATACGTTGGAATTTAATAAAACAGATTGGAAAAAAATTGATCAAACAAAACTTAATAAATTAACCGAAATAGTAACGAGAAGAAAAACTACTTACAACAACGGTTATAATTCAGCGGGGCTGAATTCATAGCTTGATAATTAATCTTATATTTAAACTTTAAAACTAATCTGACTGGATTTCGAAAAACAGCTTGCCATTGCTCCGAAACGCACGCACAGCCGTAAAACAGGCTGCGCTTCCCCTCGCCAAAGGCGAGTTAATCGCGCGCCAACGCAAAGCTGTCAATCCCCACCGAAATCATAACCAGAGACGTTGTAGGTAATTTTCGCAGAATACTCAAAAATATTAATGACAAACTTAAAAGCTAATTTATACTCACTTGCATTTTTAATAACTCGAATAAAAGTTTCAGTTTATACTTTACAGGAAACAATTGAGAACCAAAGTGAATTGAGAAAGATTAAATTTTCAGATAATTTTTTAGAGAAGTTTGAATATCCAAATCTCATTATTGCATCTATATCTGAATATTCAATAATTCAATTTTGTTCGTTTTTGGATGAATACAAAAAATTCAATCCTAGTTATATAGGAACTGAATATTCCGAAAGAATAAAAAATGTGAGATTGAAAAACAAATACGGGCTGCAAAGAATTCAAAAATGGAAAGACTTATATGATTATAGAAATCAAGTTGCAGCACACAACTTTGATGTCAAAAAAAAATCAATTTTAAGTTCTAAACAAATAATAGAATACAATATTCCAGATACAATTGAAGAAAAAACTCTTTTTTATAATATATGTTTGAAAATATCACAAAACATTTTTAGTGAATTTGAAGAAATTAGAGAAAGTTTCGATTTCGATTTTAATCTAACTCATAAACTGAAAATTAAAAAAAATGAAAGCTTTGATCTAAATGAAGAATTAAAACTAATAAATGAGAACATGTAAAACTACCTACAACATTGGTTATAATTCAGTGGGGCTGAATTCATAGCTTGATAATTAATCTTATATTTAAACATTAAAACTAATCTGACTGGATTTCGATAAACAGCTTGCCATCGCTCCGAAACACACGCACAGCCGTGAAACGGGCTGCGCTTCCCCTCGCCTTTGGCGAGATAATCACGCGCCAACGCAAAGCTGTCAATCCCCACCGAAATCATAACCAGAGACGTTGTAAGCCATTTGACCAAACCAAGAACAATAGATGAAAAATCAAATTCAAGAAACTAAAAAACTATTGCTTTTTGAGGAAATTCAAGGAGATAAAAAAATTATTTACAGACAACATAAAGAGGACGAAAAGAAAGATTTTGTCAAGATTTATGAAAAGAAAGGAAACGAATACATTTTTGAATTTGATGGAGCGACAATAAAAAAAATAAAATTTGAAGGCTTTGACGAAATTCCTGCCTTCTTTAGTGGTTTTGGCTATGGATTTAGTGACAATACCTTAAATAACTTTTTTAAATATCAGTTTGAGGATTCTCGAATTAATTCATTAATAATAAATGATACTTCTGCTTCAAAACGAAAAGGAAAAGCACTTGTTTTAAATGTTCAAGAACTTGAAGACCTTTTATCAAGCACAAATCAAGAACAAAGAGCTTGCAATGACACAAAAAGAATATTAATTAAAAATTTTTTGGTTGGTGCATTTCCAGAACTTGCATTTGACCACAAAGAAACTAACAATAATAAAAAGCTGATTTTAAGAAATCTAAATCAAAAGTTGATTGACCAATTAACAGCAGATGATATTGAAAAAATTGGCGAATTTTATGTAGATGCTGCAAAAAAATACAAAAGAGCAGATTTAGTAAAAAGAATGTCATTTGGACTTCAAAAGAATGCTCAAATTCTAACATTACAAGAGATTATTTTAAAATACGAAACATTACTAAAAGAAAATCCACCTGAAAGTACTTGGCAAAAATTCTTTGATGAATACATTACACTATTTGACACAAGATATGCACACAAAATCAACTATAAAAACATAGCTACAGGAATAACAAAGTATCCTGATTTAGTATTGGTTGACATTTACGGATATATTGATTTCTATGAACTTAAAAAAAATAACACACCTTTAATTCAATACGACAAAAGTCATAAAACTTGGTATTGGACAAAAGATGTTTCTATGGTAATTGCACAAGCAACTGACTATTTGCAAAAATCAAAAGAAAATGCTTCGAGTTATACTACAGCAATTAAGGAACAAACTGAAACAGAAAGTGAGGAAGGAATTGATGTTAATATTATTAATCCAAGAGTAATAATTGTAGCAGGCTCAACAAAAGAACTTAACACAAAAATTAAACGGAATCATTTTAAGAATCTTCGAGAAAGTTTAAAGGACATTGAATTTGTATTATATGATGAACTTCTTGAAAGACTTAAGAACTTATTAGACAAAATAAAAATAAAATAAAAACGGCTTACAACATTGGCTATAAGTAATTGCTTGTTCTCGCCTACTTCTGAAAATCCTCGCGGATTTTCAGTTTGGTGTGTACTTGCAAAGTTAAGTGCTAACCCACGCAACTACTCATAGCCGAGACCGTTGGCAACAATATTAACTATGACTAAAATTCATAAGAAGCATTTTAATTCCTGGGATGAGTTATCAAAATTTATTGATGACACGTTTACTTTCTTTAATAGGTTTTGCTTTAGAGGGCATGCAGATGCTAATTGGAATTTAGAAAGCACTTTAACTCGTGCAGTCAATAAAAAAATGTTAGAAAAAGACGTGAATAAATTAGTTAAGGAACATATTATAAATTTTAAGCAGAATCTAAGAGGTAGAAGCAAATTAAAATTAAATAAGATTTCTGAAAATGAAGTTTTGGCAATTGGACAACATTTTGGTCTATATACACCACTTCTTGATTTATCAGAATCTCCATATGTGGCTTTATTTTTTGCCCTTCAAGGACATTCTAATTCAGGAAATAGATGCCTTTGGGCATTTTCTGAAAATTTCATTAATGATATTAAAATAGCATTAGGAGAAAATAAGAACCAATTCGAACTTGTAAAACCAATTTCTCATGATAACCCTAGACTAGTTAGTCAACAAGGGCTTTTCATTAGAATACCTGTTGAAAAAGCTTTTGAAGAAGTTATTAAGGAGGTTAAATCCTCTTCAAAAGGTGTTCAGGTTTTTAAAATTGTCTTTGATGATTCAATAAAAAATGATTCTCTTGCCTCACTAAATAATATGAACATCAATAATCTCACATTATTTCCCGATTTTATCGGAGCTTCAAATCATGCGAATTATATTTTAGATATCGAAGAACATCTGTACAAGCGAAGAAAAGAAATTTGGAAAAATCATGATTCTAACTAATACTATACTGTTGCCAACAACGGTTATAATTCAGTGGGGCTGAATTCATAGCTTGATAATTAATATTATATTTAAACTTTAAAACTAATCTGACTGGATTTCGACACACAGCTTGCCATTGCGCTTCCGAAACGCACGCACAGCCAAAAAATGGGCTGCGCTTCCCCTCGCCTTTGGCGAGATAATCACGCGCCAATGCAAAGCTGCCAATCCCCACCGAAATCATAACCAGAGACGTTGGCAATAATATATGAAACACATTGCAATTAAACCTTTAAGTTTCGATGATGGATTAAATCTCTATCATATAAAAAGGGATTTGCTTCTATTTGATGAAATCTCTGTTGACCCTGTCTTGTTTAATATATTTTTGAAACAATTATATTACCAAAAGAGATTTCTAGACGGAAAGAAAGGAGAGCAAGTTTTCGCATATTACAAAGCAAATTATGATTACTTGATAAAAGAAGGTTTTATCACATTTACTTCATCAAAAGATTTGATGGAAGCTTTGAAAAAAGATAAAAACCCAAAAAAAATTGCATTAATAAAAAAATATAATGAAGGTCTAATTTTATTTAATAAAGAAAAAGATGAATTAGACAATAGAATTAAGGACGTTGACAATATTATTGAAGACTTTAAATCTAGAACAGAGGATTTTGTATCAGATGACGGAAAACTTTTTGTAATTGGAGAAAATAAAATACCTGTCAAAACCTATGGAGATAGTGCAGAAATAGAAGGTATGGAGCCAATTGATAAAAACTTAAATAATTTTTTTGAAATTATCCATCAGTTGAGAGTCGCATATAGCGATAATATATACGATAAAGAATCCATAAGTACTTCTGTTAGAAATAACAACAATAAACGAAGATTTACATTTACTTCATCATCTGAATCAGTTATGAATGTAATTTTAAAAAAGATTCCTGTACCTTCTAACTTAACAAGCTTCGAGCAAATACTTGACTTTAGAAGAGACCCAGATACAACTTATAAGTTTATTAAATTCAGGAAATTTGTTAAGGATTTAATTAAACCAAATATTAATCCTAAAGAAGCATTAGAACAAATTGAATATGCACTAAATGAATATGAGCAACATTTGAAATATCATAAACTCAAATATTCAACTACACCATTAGAATTATTTATAAAAGCACCATTAGAGATTTTAGAAAATACTGTTAAATTTAAATGGAAAGACATAGCAAAATCTTTATTTGATATAAGAAGGAATAGAATTGACTTTGCGCAACAAGAAATGAAATTAAAAGGAAATGAAGTTTCTTATCTGCACGAAATAAAAACACAATTTGATCCAAATTCTGATATGGAAAAATTTGAACAAATGGTTAGAATAGAAAGAGTTCGCTAAAATACTATTGCCAACAATGTATAAAAATAATAGCGTTTTAATCGCTAAAATATAGTAAGTTAATATAATAAAGGTCTGCTTTTAACCGAAAAGTTAGTGCGTAAAAATCCGCTACTATTCTTATACTAGACCGTTGCCAGTAATATGAAAAAAACCAAGAGCATAGCATTTTTACTAATATTGTTGCTTACTTCAATGACAGTTTCTGCTCATCAAGATTTTTGGGTTGTGACTGAATCTGGTAATGTTAAAACTCGAATAAAAACAGGTTACCAATATGAAGAAATTAAAAAGGTTCAAATAATTGGAGAATTGGCGGAATTATTAGCTAAAAAACTAAATTACAACGAACCAATACTTTTAGACTTCAATCATTACTATGTTGGAACCGCTGAACCAATTTATTTTTTAAGTTTTGACAATGGAACTATTAAATATAACTACGATGGAGCGAGAAAAGGTAAACCTCTTTTAAGTAAAAAAGGAATTGTTGTCCGTCAAGTAAGTAGTGAATTTGATATTGTCAATACTCTAAAAATGCTTGAGTATTCGATAAACAATTGGAAAACAATAAAAAAGGAACAAACAAAAATTGAGTATAACGAAAATTACTGCGATTGGATAATTAACTCGATTGACACAAATAAATCAATTGACATTCTAGCTAGCAAAGAAACTGAAGTAATTAGAGAGATAAAAAAGACAAAAATATATAGACCTGAAAAAGATTTTAAATCTGGAATTACATACTATTGGCAGAATAATAAATACAACATCGTTTTCAAGAAAAATAATAAAGAGGAATTAGTTACATCACTTAACAGTATTTATGATATACAAAGAAAGTGGAATACTGTTTTCATTTTTGAAACAACTTCTGACTTTTTAGTTTACGATACTTATAAAAAAGAAATTGTATCAAAAAAATGGAAAATTGAAAATGCCGAAAAGAATTATCGTCCATATGAAATAAATCATATTGGCGGAGATAAATATTCAATTAGCTTTTATTATTATTCTAATGAGCCAGGAATACAACCAAAGAACCAAATTTTGATTTATGCAAGACACGATGACAAGCTGATTCAAAACTTGAATAAACTTATGAAAGAATAAAATACTACTGGCAACAATGTGTATAATTCATTGCTAGTTAGAGCCTACTTACGAAAGTCCTCGCGGACTTTCTATCTGTGATTTATTTGCTAAATTTAGTGCTTAAACACGCAACGAAATCATACACTAGACCGTTACGACACATTTCTGAATTTTCTCTCTGCGCTACTCCTGAAAAAATAAATTCATACTTTTTGGAGCCAAGAAGTTTGCTGCTAAACAAATAGCATTTGAGAATCACGGCAAGTTTTCTTGTATTCTGAATAAAGCAAATAGCTTAGTTGCAAAAAAGGAAACGTAATTGATAAACGTGACATAACAACGGTTATAGATTTATTGTTTTTGCAACTTAGTACTATAATTCATGTCATACGGAATACCTGACTTAGCAATAGCAAAAGATTGCTTAATTAATTTATTACATACAGCAACTAGAGCTAATTTTTTGCTTTTTCCTTTTTTAACAATTCTGTCATATAAGGCTTTACACTGAGGGTTATTTTCACTTGCAGTAAAACTACATAGGAATAAATGATTCCGAACAATGGGGTTACCCGCCTTACTTATTCTTGATCTTCCTCTAACACTGCTTCCTGAGGTTCTTTCGTTCGGCGCAAATCCAAAATACGATGATACCTGTTTTGCATTAGTAAAGTCTTTAAAACCGTTAGTTGAAATAATTAGTAGTAACGCTGTTTTTCTTCCAATTCCAGGTATAGTTTGAATTGAGGTATATAGATTTTTTTGATGGATTTCTATGAGTTTTTCTGATTCGATTTCTAAAAATTCGATCTCTTTAAGAACCATTTTTAATTGACGCTTCAGTGAACGTACCATTTTTCCATGTATATGACCTCTACTTTGTAAAGCGTGAATTTTATTTTTGATAGATGTTGTTTGTTTAAAATAAAGCTGAATGACTGTTTGAATCATTTTACATTGTTCAATATATGCTGGATTTGGATGCCACAATTCTAAAGGCTGTTGAATACCGTACTGAAAAATCATTTCAGCATCACTTTTATCAGTTTTAATTCTATTCAATTTCATCTGAATAAAACGCTTAATAATTAAAGGATTTACAACTGAAACATTTACACCTTTTTTTGAAAGAAAACAAGCTAGCTGATAATGGTAACAAGAAGTAGCTTCCATAATACACCAATGTGCTTTGCTTAATGATTTTTTAAATAATCTAAACCCTGAGATATTATTTGTATATTGATAATGACCTTTATTTAGGCTATAAGTGTCAAAAACATTTTTGGAGATATCAATACCAACAATAACTTTAATTTTATTCATTGCAATTTTAGTTGAAAACTTTTAATATCAATTCAAAAAAATAATTGAGTAAAAATTAAAAGAGCAGTGATTTCCAATGTTGACGGAATCTAAAGTTCCTACGATTATCTCAATCTTTATCTGCTCTTCTTTATATAAATTTATATAGTGAAATTTACAATTATTTTAAAAATAATAGATATTGACTTTAGAATTTTAACCTTTAAAAACACTGGATATGTGCTATCGTACAAAACTAAATTCTGAACTTTCAAAAATTGAAAATTCCTTTAATGCCACTTTTGTAAAGCCAAAAAATTACAATCCTCAATTAGAAATTAATGGATTTTCATTTAGCCCTAATCCAGTCATATTAGACGAGGACAGAGGTCATATTAACTTTGCTAATTGGGGGTTAATACCATTTTGGGCAAAGAATGATCAGATAAAAAAAATGACTCTCAATGCCAGAATAGAAACTGCCAATGAAAAACCAGCTTACAGAAGTGTTGTGAAAAATAGATGCCTAATACTGGCAGATGGATATTATGAATGGCAATGGATTGATCCAAAAGGGAAAGAGAAACAGAAATATTTAATAATGCCCGAGGATCAACAAATATTTGGATTTGCTGGGTTTTACAGTGATTGGACCAACCCAGAAACAAATGAGAAAGTAACTTCCTATACAATCGCAACAACTGATGCTAATGAATTAATGGCAGAGATTCATAATAATAAAAAACGAATGCCTATCATTATTAAAGAAAAGGATAGAAATGATTGGTTAAATGGTTTAGATTTAAAACATTTCGCTTATCCATATGATGTAAATTTAAAAGCAGAAAAAGTATAAATTTTTACTAAAGCTATTCATTAAATTAATTTTTATCGATGTCTGTGGGCCAATAAAATGGGAGGTCGACCATCAAAGGGATTTCCTTGATTCCCAATGGTGCGAGATCCTTCTCCAAGTGTATTAGCTCTTCTTACTAGATGATCTCCATATTTATTTCGAATAAGGTCCATTGCTTTATATAAATTAACTGTTTTATTTGTGTTTTCAAACATGTCAATTTGATAGTGACCTTCAGTAAGTCCAGAAAAACGAACACCAATTAATCTTACAAGTACTCTGCGATCATATAATTTTTTGAATAATTCTATAACTGTAGGTATTAAAATATGATCTGCTGAAGTATGCTTAATTTTAAGTTGTTTAGAATAAGTCTGAAAATCAGAGTATCGTATTTTAACTGTAACTACAGAAGTTAATTTGTTTCCCCTTCGTAATTGAAATGAAAGATTTTCAGCCATGGCTGAAAGTGTTGTATAAATTATATCCTGATCAAAAGTATCTTTTCCATAAGTACGCTCACTTGATATAGATTTTCTCTCATAAAAGGGTCTAATTGGACTATCATCTATTCCATTACAACGCTCCCAGATAATTCTACCATTTTTACCAAAAACAGAAATCATTCGTTCTATAGGCATTTGCTGTACCAAGCCTACTTCTCTAATACCCAATAAGGAAAATTGCTTGAATGTTTTGTCACCTACCATCGGTATTTTTTTAATAGATAGAGGCGCTAAAAATCGTTTTTCATAACCTTGTGCTACGTTCATTTGATTGTTAGGTTTAGCCTCACCTGTTGCAACCTTAGAAACTGTTTTATTTATTGAAAGTCCAAATGAAATGGGTAATCCAGTTTCATGAATAATTTTTGCTCTTAATTCTTTGGAAAATTTATAACAACCAAAAAATTTATCCATTCCTGTCAGATCCCCATAAAATTCATCTACACTCGCTTTTTCAACAATTGGCAATTCCTCTAAAAGAATATCAGTTACTTCTTTAGACATTTTACTATACAATCCACCATTTCCTCTAATTACAAAAGCTTTAGGACAAAGTTGTTTGGCAAGACTCATATTCATAGCACTATGAACACCATATCTTCTTGCTTCGTAACTCGCTGCTGCAACAACTCCTCTAGATCCTGTACCGCCAATAATTACAGGTCTATTATTCAAGGAACTATCAAGCCTTCTTTCACAGGACACAAAAAAGGCATCTAAATCAAAGTGTATTATTGTTTTATTACTCATAGGATATATTCCAAAATTATGGAATTATTCCTAATTTTATTCTAATTTTGACATCCAAGTTATCAACATATGTATATCAATTGTCATTCATATTATTCTCTACGCTATGGTACTTTTTCTGAAGTTACTTTATTAGAAATAGCAATGCAAAATGGAATAACTAAGCTGGCTTTAACAGATATTAATAGTACAAGCGCATGCTTAAATTTTATAAAAGAGGCACAAGAGAAAAAAATGCATGCTGTTGTAGGTGTGGATATTAGAAACGGTATTGATCAGAAATACATAGTATTAGCAAAAAATAATGAAGGTTTTCAAGAACTTAATCAACATGTAACTTTTCATTTGCATAATCATAGTGAGTTTTCATCCATTGCACCATCACTCCCAAATTGTTATATCATTTATCCATTTGAAAAAGCAATGGAGGAACGTTTATATCGTTTTTCTGAAAATGAATTTGTTGGAATATCTCCAAAGGATCTAAATAGATTACCTTTTTCTCCATTTGCAGATTTAAAAAAGCATCTTGTAATCCAGAAAGCGGTCACGTTTAGAAATAAATCAGATTTTAATGCACATCGACTACTTCGAACAATTGACTTAAATACACTTTTAAGCAAATTACCTAAAAGTGAGCAAGCTGATCCTAATGATATACTTTTGCCTCCTGAAATTTTACGAGTAATGTATCAAGATTATCCTGAACTGTTATTTAATACTGATACTATACTAAAAAGTTGTCAAGTTGATTTTTACTTTGAAGAACATCGTGTCAATCAAAATCAAATTATATACGGTAAGAATAAACAAGAAGATGCTAAACAACTAGAGGAGTTGTGTTATGCCAAAATAAAAGAACGATATAGAAATCCATCTATTGAGGTTTATGAGCGCGTAGAGAAAGAATTGGCAGCAATTAAGGAAATGAATTTTGTTTCTTATTTCCTCATTAATCATGACATTTTAGAATATGCCCGATCAAAAAATTATCCCTACATAGGGCGAGGAAGTGGTGCAAATAGCGTAGTAGCTTATATCATTGGAATTACAAATGTTGATCCAATTGAATTAGATCTTTACTTTGAAAGGTTTATCAATGAATACAGAAGCAGTCCTCCAGATTTTGATATTGATTTTTCTTGGAAGGATAGAGATGATATTACCGATTATATCTTCCGAAGATTTAAAAATACTGCATTGATGGGTACCTATGTAACCTTTCAATATCGTGCTGTTATTCGAGAATTAGGTAAAGTGTTCGGCATTCCAAAATATGAAATTGACCATCATCTTAAGGGCTTCAAAGTTAAAAAAAGTGCAAGTAGTGATTACTTGAAATTAGTAGAAAAGTATGCGCATTATATACATGGATTTCCTAATTATCTAAGCGTACATTCAGGAGGAATTATAATAACTCAAAAGCCAATTTCATATTACACAAGTACTTTTATGCCACCTAAGGGGTTTCAGACCGTTCAATTTAATATGAATATTGCTGAAGAGGTAGGCATTTTTAAATTCGATATTCTTGCACAACGTGGTCTATCAAAAATAAAAGACACTTTAGAGATTATATCCTATAATCAACCAGATGCGAAGGTTATAAATATTGATGATACTGAAGTATTTAAAAAGGATCCTAAAATCAATAAGCTGTTGAATACAGGAGATTGCATGGGAGTTTTCTATGTAGAATCACCAGCTATGAGAACTTTAATGACTAAGCTAAAAACAAATAATTACTTAAACCTCGTAGCTGCTAGTAGTATCATCCGACCGGGTGTTTCAAATGGAGGGATGAAAAACGAATTTATCCTACGTCATCGAATCCCTGAAAAACGTAAAGAGGCACATCCTGTATTGCTAGATATTATGGAGGACACCTACGGAGTAATGGTATATCAAGAAGATGTTTTAAAAGTGGCACATAAATTTGCTGGACTTTCACTGGCTGAAGCTGATATTTTAAGGAGAGGTATGAGGGGGAAAGTGAAATCAAAAGGGCAATTTGAACAGGTTGAAAAGAAATTTATATCAAATTGTTTAAGCAAAGGTTATAGTAAAGAACTTACTATAGAAGTTTGGGAGCAAATAAAGGCTTTTGCTGGATATGCGTTTGCAAAAGGACATTCAGCTTCTTATGCAGTTGAAAGTTATCAATCTTTATATCTAAAAAGATATTTTCCACTAGAGTTTATGACCGCTGTTTTAAATAATGGAGGTGGTTTTTACAATATTGAAACTTACGTTCATGAAATAAAAGCAAAGGGAGGTTTCGTTGAACCACCTTGCATAAATTATAGTGACCATGGAAATTCTATTAAAGAAAAAACAGTTTACTTAGGGCTAGGAATGCTAAAGGCATTGGATTTTAAAATTTCACAAGCCATTTTAAATGAGCGAGGTCTTTATGGCAAGTTTGAATGTTTTGATAATTTTCTAGATAGAGTTAGAATTGGAATTGAACAGCTACTTATTTTAATTAGAATAGATGCGTTTAGATTTACAGGGATTGATAAACAC
This sequence comes from Jejudonia soesokkakensis, assembly GCF_042664795.1. Taxonomy (NCBI): domain Bacteria; kingdom Pseudomonadati; phylum Bacteroidota; class Flavobacteriia; order Flavobacteriales; family Flavobacteriaceae; genus Jejudonia; species Jejudonia soesokkakensis. Next base: position 714,508 of record NZ_JBHTBN010000001.1, on the reverse strand, counting down.
AAATTACTTTGGGAAGCATATTTGAAACTAGATAAATCTAATTCAGATAAACAACACTTAGTTTTATTTAAAGAAAAAAAGAGATCATTTAAAATTCCCAATTTTTATACTGAAACAATAATAGATGCTTATGATCAACTTGAATTGTTAGGATTTACATTATGTTCCACTTTCGATCTTTTGGCAGAGCCTTTGCCAAGTAAATTTATTGCAAATAATTTAAAGCATTGTATTAATAAACAAATTAGTATATGCGGCAAACTTGTAACTGCAAAAGGAACTCCAACAAAAGACAAACGCCTAATGCACTTTGGTACTTTTATAGATTCAGAAGGAACTTTTTTTGATACAGTACATTTTCCTCTTATAGCTGAAAAATATGATATTCGTTCAAATGGAATTTATCATCTTAGAGGAAAAGTTGTTGATGATTTAGGGTGTCTATCAATAATAGTAGATTATTTAGAACGACTAACTATTTTACCAGATCCTCGATTTACCAAGGTCAATATAAATTCAAAACTAATTTAATAAAGAACTGTTAGTCGCCTTTAATTAATATATAGTAATATTTTATGGTATCTATTCGGTATCTCACCATAAGGCTTAAAATTCTTTTACTTAATAAAAAACTTTCTAAACAATAAGACTAATTGTACGTCAAACAAATATTCATATAACGTTTATTATCGTATCAATCTATAGCAATTGGAAGTGTTGCAAATAAATCAAAAAAATGTAACTACATCAATTGCCCATATATATTCTAATGATTATTAGGGAGTTCTAAATTAATTAATATTAAAAACAGTCTCTAATAAGTATTTCTCAACTTCAATTTCATTGATTGAATCTTTTTGACTATCTATAAGGCTATCATTTTGAGATTTTGAAATAGGATCTATTTCTTTGATGCTATATTGCAATATATTTTTATTAAATATTGGGCTTTCAATAGATCCTAAAATTGCAAAATCTTCTAATGAAAAGGGTTTAAGTTTTTTGATGTTGCAAACTTCGATAATTGACTTCCGATGATCTAAAAAATTGTGATATTGTATTTTAAATGTTAAGTAGATATTATCACTCGCATCTGGAAAATGCTCTTTTAACTCGCGGTATAATATTTCAGAATAAAAACACATAGCATTTAGAAAAAGCATGTAGCGATCAATTAAATACTTAAATTTTCTTTTGCCCGAAAGATCTTTAAAATCTGCTATTTTAAAAACGCTTTCTTCCAAAACGGTACGCTTTGATATAATCTTATGTAAATGCGCAGGCAACTTCATTGATTTAGTTTTGCCTTTACCGGTAACATATAATAACTTGTTTAAATAGGTATCTAATGGAAAGTCAAACATACCTCGTACCTGATCGTCAATATGTGAAGGCGGCAGGTAAAAAACTGCTGGGGTTGCCAGTGTTCTTATTAATCCGATAAATTTTTCGTGAGTACTCATATCTATAGCATATCTGAATAATCCGCTGGCATTTCAGCATCAATTGTCCTTAAATATTTTTCTAAGGCAGTCATGGTGGTATGACCTGTAATTAACATTAGGCTACTTTTAGCGGCAAAGGGGGTCATATTCTGTCTTAGGTTTTTATAAACCTTAGTGATATAGGTATGTCTAAAACTGTATAATCCATAATTTTCATCAAAGCCAAAATGATTTTTTACAACTTGCTTATATCTCTTTGAAAAATGATCACGTCTACTTTCAACTGTAGCATCCCATGATATTCCTAAACCTTCTGGTGTAAATAATATGCTATCTTTATCATAAATCGAAAGATCAGGAAGTGCATCTATTAAAAGTTGTGGAAGGATCTTCGTTTTATAAGGTTTATTCTTCGCTTTAAATCTTATTATATTATTTTCTAAATCAATATCCCCAACTTTAAGTCTACATACCTCTACAGGCCTTAAAAAGGCAAAGGAGATAAATTTTATATACAAGAGAAGTAAAGGATCTCGATTTTCAAGATACCTAAATATCTTTTCTTGTTCTTGCTCCAAATACCCTCTATTTCTTTTAGGTATAGATCGCAAAGTGCTTATATCTTTTAGATAGTTTTCTTTGACATAATCATTATCCTTTAAAACCTGAAAAACACTACTTAAATTAATCCGATAGTTGTTTCTATTTCTCGCGCTACTTCGGCTCAAAACGCTGTTTAAATAGTCTAAAAGAATTTTTTTTGAGATTTGATCTATATAAACAACCTCTTTATGGTTTTTCTTTAACCATTTTATAAAATTATTTGTCGTAGAAGTATAATCATCTAAGGTTCGTTTACTAACCGAATGACTTTTAAGCCCAAGAGCTATTTTAAAAGCATCTGCAACTTTGGGTATTGCAATTTGGCTAGTTGCATGCGTATATATAGTATTATTTTCAGCGTTTGTAGTGCTTTGCATCGTTTTTTGATGTGCGATGCTTGGTGTCACAATTGCGGCAGTTGTTTTTTCTTTGGTTAAGTTTTTATGGAGTTCTTTGTTATCCTCATAAGGACTATACCCTTTTTTAAGTAGTCGAAGTAAACATTTTCGATAAGCTGTTAAAAGAGTAAGCCTATCCTCTCTATTTTTTAATTTATTGACAGTACCATAAACATTTTTTTGACGTGTTAATTTTCCTGTTATAGGGTTTCGATAGGAAAAATAAACATACCAACGCTTTGATAAGTCGCCATTAGCATCGTAGATTTTTGGGATGGAGTAATTGATATTGTGTTCTAAATCGTGTTCATTTCTGTGTTCTAAGATAATAAATTCGTTAAGAGTAAGCATAAAAAAAACGGTTAGTAGTGAACTAACCGTTTGTTAATGGCACTTAAGCCTTTGTAGCGGGAACTGGACTCGAACCAGTGACCTTCGGGTTATGAGCCCGACGAGCTACCTACTGCTCTATCCCGCGATGTATCTTAAAAAGCTGATTATACTCAACTTTGCAATTTCTTTCTTAACTAGTACTAAACTGGTAGGTACCCTGTCCCGTACTGGTTACGGGATACTGCTCTATCCCGCGATATGTCTTTTTCATCTTAAAGGGCTTCGGGCTCAATCCCGACGAGTTAGCTATCTGCGCTAAGCCCGCGATGTGGACTGCAAATATACAATGATTTTTAATTCTTACCACAAGGCAGTAGAAAATATTTAACAAAAAATCACAAACATTTCTACCTCAACTGCTTGTTTAGTACATTTGAATATGTCAAAAACACTTCGCTGGATAATTAGTAGTATTGGGGCTATCATCATCATAGGCCTTCTTGCCACCATGTATATAAATTATACTGTAAAAAATAAAGTAGAAAATTTTTTAGCAACTCAGTTACCTTCAAACATTTCTCAATCCTACAAACGAATGAATCTCGATGTTCTTAGGGGTACGATTACCATTTTTGAGCCTTCTGTAGTCTTTCAGAATAAAAAAGACAATCAGCAACATACCTTTATTACCCTGGATAAGATCATTATCGAAGAAGTAAGCTACTGGGATTACCTTTTTAATGAAGAAATACATATAGAAGATATTAAGCTTAAAAGCCCCGTCATCACCTATTATAAAGACCGGCTTATTACAAGTACAGATACGGTTCGCAAAGCACCCATCCGTTTATACAAACCTGTTATTGTGGATGAACTAAGCATTGACAACACCACATTAAAAATTATCGATGCGACTAAGGATTCTATTTTTATGTATGCTGAAAATCTCACCATAGAGATTGACGATATTTTAGTTACTTCTGAAACCTTAAAACGAAGGTTACCGCTTGAATTTTCAGAATATGAAGCAGAAACAGATTCAGTTTTTCTGAAAGTGAGTCCCTACGAAAATGTTTCGGTTGGAGATCTGAAGCTAAAAGACAAAAAACTAGCGATTCAAAAAATAAATCTTCGTACCAAATATTCCAGACAACAACTGTCCAATATACTTTCCGTAGAAAGGGATCACTTCGATATCGACTTTAACAGTCTAACAGCTTCAGAGATAGATTTCGGATTTAAAAACAACAGACTTTTTGTAAACGTCCCTCAAATACTCTTTGAAGATCCAAAGGCAGTGATTTATAGAAATAAACTACTAGCAGACGATCCTAAAATAAAACCGCTGTACAGCAAAATGCTTAGAGATCTTAATTTCGACTTAACCGTGGATGAAATTGAAATAAAAAATGGCGCTATTACCTATACCGAAAGAGTAAAGGCAGATAATAGCGGGGGTACGATCAATTTTTCAAATCTTTTTGCTTCTATTTATAATGCTAGTAATACATATCCTTCAGGAACGAAAACTCAAATTGATATCAAAGCTGAGTTTATGGAAAATACACCGTTTAATGTGAACTGGGAGTTTGATGTAACGAATACTGCAGATCAGTTTCTGTTTAAAGCCGAAATTGGGTCGCTTGCGGCAGCAGAACTCAATAAGTTTACACAACCAAACTTAAAAGTGAAACTCGAAGGTATGACCAACAAAACCTATTTCACCATCAGTGGCGATAACAATACTTCAATGATTGATATGCGGATGAATTACGATGATTTTAAAGTTTCAATACTGGGAGATAATGGTCGTGATAAAAAAGGATTTGTTTCTGCTATTGCCAATCTTTTTATTAAAAAAGATAGCGACAATGAAGAAAACAGTTTTAGAGAAGGTAGTGGAAATGCAACCAGAAATAAAACAAAGTCGTTTTTTAACTATTTATGGCTTAACACCGAATCGGGTCTCAAAGCGACACTTACGGGAGGTTCAAATAGCACAAAAGAAACTAGCGCGTCCCGATCTGAAAAAAGAAAAGCTAGACGTGCAACCAGAGCTAGGAGCTAATCCAGTTCATCGCTTTTAAGCGTTCCGAAATATCAAAATTCTTTAAGGTTCCCGAAAGGAATATATTTTCAATACTCCCACACATATGGATCCATTTACGATCTGTAACGATGGCAATTTTTCTAAACCGATCACCATGTTCCAATTTAAACATTAATTGGTTCACGATGGCTGGTAACGTAAAACTTTCAATATTGGAGTCTTCCAGGTAGAGATTAATTTTGTCAAAGGATTTTAATTTTTCTAGAATTTCAATTTGCAGCTTGTTGATGGCCTTTTCATTGACATTTCCATCAATTAAAAAACCAACGGTATCTTTAGAAAAAGTAAAACTTGAATGCATGCCCCAATTAATTAGTTATCTTAAAGATACTAAAAAAAATCTACTGCTCAATGCTATTTGCTGAAAATGAATTCAATACACCATCTTCATACCCTACTGAAACTTCAATAGGATTGCAACAAACTTCACAGTCTTCAATGTATTTCTGAAACGAAACCGATACATCTAATAACATAGAAATCTCTTCCCAGCAATACGGACACTGAAAAAAATGTTCTTCCATTAAAATTCGATATTTAGTAATTGACCCGTTAACTGAAGCAACTCTAACTCCGCCAATTTAGCCTCATATTTTGCCAAGTTCTTATTCGTTTTTGCATTTAACAAATTTAATTGTGCCTGCCGTAACTCTACAGAAGTGATTTGCCCTAGTTTATAGCGTTCATTAGAACGCTCGTAATTATTAGTGGCAGTAATTACATTTTGTTCTTGCAGTCTATATACATTTAACCGATTTAAATAATTTCCTTTGGCATTTGCTATATCCCGTTCCACTTCGTTTGCAATCTGACTTTTAAACAACTCTTGATTGGCATAATTGATCTTAGCATTTTTAATCGTAGTAATGCCGCTGCCCCCATCAAAAAAGCTCCAGGTCAATGATAAACCTGCAGCAAAACCCGTAGAGGTATTTGAACTGGCAAAACTAGTACTGGGAAAATTCCCTTCATTCCAACCATAGGATCCTGTAAGCCCTATCGTTGGTAGAAATATAGATTTGCTCGCTTTATAATTATAATCGCCAATGACTATATTCCTTTCTGCCTGAAGCAAACGTACATTCGTGGTATCGGCTTCTCTTATAAATTGTTCAATTCGCAATTCATTGGTAAATGCAACGGTGGTATCTACTGTAAAGATCCGTTCTAACCCTTTGTTTGTAATAACATTGAGATCCCGTTTGGCATTGGCAAGTTCCTGCCGGGTATTTAAAAGATTGATACTGTCGGTTACTATGTCTACCTCGGCATTCAATACCTCCAATTTGTTTACTTGTCCATAATCAAAACTGTATTCAGCTCTCGTTAATCGCTGTTTTGTATTCTGAAAGGTTTGCTGTAAAACCACCTCGTTTTCGGTTAGTCTGGCTACTTCGTAGTACACAGAGAATAACTGCAATAACGTTGTTTCTATAGTCTCTCTAGCCTGCAGCTCGGTAAGATTGTATTCTTCTTTTAATCTCTTAAAGTCATAGAATCTCCCCAGACCATCAAATAATGTATAATTAAGGTTTATTGAAGCATTGTACCGAGTTGTTTCGGCACCATCGATCGATCGTGAAGTCCCATCATTAAATGTTACCTCTTGATTTTCGATATTATAATTCGCCCCCGCGTTTCCAGTAAGAGAGGGTAAATACCCAGAGTTTAATATATTCTGATTATTATCTGAAACTAGGACACTATTCTTCGCTATTTTAATTCCGAAGTTATTTTCAAGGGTTTCTTTGATCGCTTCTTCTTTCGATAAAAAATTAGCGTCCTGAGACCATAACGTACTCATCGAAATCAGGCTGATGATTATTAGTTTAATGCTCTTCATTTTCTACTTTTTCTTCTTTTATAGCGCGTTCTACTTCTTCCCTACTTACTTTATTTCCAGTAACTAGCCATTTTGAATTCGTTTTTACCGTATTTGTAAAGGACAATAACAGTGGCAAAATCACAAGAGTCAATACCGTCGCAATACCTATTCCGTAGGCAATAGAGATCGCCATAGGCTTTAAAAACTGGGCTTGTCTGCTCTTTTCTAATAACAAAGGTGCAATTCCCGCAATGGTCGTTATAGAGGTTAGAAAAATAGCTCTAAATCGCGCTCTTCCTGCTTCGTATAATGCTTCATCAAATTTCATCCCTTCTCTCAAGAAAGAATTGAATTTCCCAATAAGTACCAATCCGTCGTTGACCATAATTCCAATCAATGCAATAATTCCTAAGGCAGACAGGATGTTGATAGGAAAGTCATGAAACCAGTGTCCCCATCCTACGGCGATAAAGCTAAAAGGGATCATGATTAATAATAATAACGGCTGACTATAACTTCGGAAAGTAAAAGCGATTACAATATATATTAGAAAAATAATAATAGGCACCACTGTCTTTGCAGAATCTGTCAATTTTTTTGCCTCTCTGTTTTGCCCTTCATACAAAGCACTTACCGAAGGATATTTGGATAATATATCGGGCATCACATTTTCACGAATGTCGTCCAGTATTTCTGTCGGGCTGCCTTTTGGGTCTTCCATATCTGCACTTACCTGTATTTCTCGTTGTCCATTTAAATGGCTAATGGACTCGTCCCCTCTTCTAATTTCATAACTCGCAATCTCACTAAACGGAACCCGCACACCACTAGGGGTGATAATGCGCATATCATCCAGATCGTTGATCGATTCGCGATTTTCTTTATCGTATCGAACCCATACGCGTATTTCATCCTGTCCTCTTTGAAAACGTTGTGCCTGTAATCCAAAAAATCCTGCTCGTATCTGGCTCATCACTTCCCGAAGATTGAGCCCCAACGCATACGCAGTTTCATTGAGTACTACATTGATCTCTTTAATTCCTTCAGGATCTGTATCGGTGACATCTGCCAGCAACGGATTGTCTTCTAATGCTTGTCTTAATTCATTTTTTGCCGCTTTCAATTCGTCGGTAGTATTTCCTAATAACGAAATAGACACCGGACTTCCTCCAAAGTTTCCGCCAGAACCAAAGGTAAGACGCTCGGTTCCAAAGATGGGCCCCACTTCTTTTCGTATCGACGCGGTAATGTCTGGAGAAGAAAAATCCCGTTCCTCCCCAGGTAATAAATTGACTTGCAAAGAAGCTTTATTGTTTCCAGGCCCTACCCGTTTGATGATATTTTCTACTACTTGTTTGTTTCCCGTTTGCCTTGAAGTATAGTCCTCGTTAACACGCCATGCGGCATCTTCTACCAATGTAATAATCGAATCGGTTAGCTTGGGATTGGTTCCTTCTGGCATTAGCAAGTTGATACTTACCCTATCACTGGCAATACTAGGAAAAAATGCAGTGCCTATAATACCGCCATTTAAACTCCCTATGGTCAAAATCATTAAAGCAGCGAGAATTGAAAAGGTGATAAATCGTTGTTTCAATGCAAATTTGAGTACCGGACTGTATAAATTGTCCCGACAATAGCCCATAAACCGATCTCCATATTCGTTAAAGACACGCAATTTTGAAAAGATTTTAGCAATTCCCTTTTTATTTTTACGCTCTTCTTCAGTTTCTGAAACTAATGCTTTAGAATGAGCTATGTGCGCAGGAAGAATGATGAGCGCTTCCACCAGTGAAACCACTAACGTTAAAATTACTATGACCGAAACTTCCCCAAAGAAGTTACCTATCCTTCCGTCGAGAAAAAGAAAGGTAGCAAAAGCCAAAACGGTAGTCGTGATCGCAGCCACAATGGGAGGCAACACTTCCATAGTACCATCAATTGCAGCCTGTATTCTTGGCTTTCCCTTTTCGTAATGCTGATAGATATTTTCAGAAATAACGATACCGTCATCCACCAGTATTCCAATCACAATAATCATCCCGAACAAAGACAATACATTGATGGTCACCCCAAAAAGATCAGCAAAAATAAACATCCCTAAAAAGGAGATTGGAAGCCCAAAAGCCACCCAGAACGCAAGCCTCGTATTCAGAAAGAAGGATAAAAACAAAAGCACCAAAAGAATTCCTACAGCACCATTTTCTAACAGTAAAGCAGTTCGCTGTTCAAGTCGGATGGAGGAATCACTAACCACATCGATTGTAACACCCGTATACTTTTCATTGAATTCTTCAATATAGGCATTCACTTGATCTGCAGCAGAAATAAGGTCTTCACTATTGGTATTCGTAATTTCAATATTCACGGCGACATTGCCATTAAAATAAGAAGCATTGGGAGTCTCAGAAAAGCGATCTCTCACGGTGGCAACATCCTTTAAAAGCACTAATGTTCCATCCTGTTGAGAGCGCACCACTAAATTATTGAGTTCGTCTCCATAATAGGATCGGTTACTGGCTCTAATTAAGTAATCTTCTGCATCTGTTTTAATATTTCCTCCAGTTGTAAGAATATTGGCCTGAGCTACTGCATTGGCAACTTCGGTAAATGTCAGATTATAGGCTAAGAGGTCATTTTCACGTATAGCAATTTCTATTTCTTCTTCGGGATAGCCTGAAACAGTAATTTGAGAGATGCCTTCCATCGCCCGAAGATCATTTTCTACTTGACGACCAATCTGTTTTAACGCCGTTAACTCAATGTTATCGCCACTAATGGCAAAATCGATGGTTTGCCGTATCTGTTCTTGCTTAGCAACTACCAATGGCTCCATCCCCGTAGGAAAATTAGGCACGCGATCTACTGCATTTTTGACTTCAGCCAGCATATCATTGATGTCCTCATCACTTTCAATTTCAACCGTAATGCTTCCCCCGCTTTCTCTAGAAACCGAGGTAACCCGTTCAACTCCAATAAGCCCTTTTAAATTATCTTCTATTTTTAAAATGACTCCTTCTTCAATTTCTTGAGGAGCTGCTCCTGGATAGGCTACCGAAATTGTTATAATTTCTGCCTCTTGTAACGGAAAGAAGGAAGATTTTAACTGAAAAATACCAATAACACCAAAAATGATAAACGCCAGTATAAGCACATTGGTAGCGACATGGTATTTTATAAAATAACTGATGAGTTTTTTCATTCCTGACTGCCTTTAGCTGATGAATTTCCGTCAACCTTCTCCTCCTCATTACCCACTTTTACTAGCATGCCAGTGTATCCACCCGTGATGGGCCTGGATAAGATTAAAGTCCCGTCTGGCACCCCCTTTACAACAACACTATCTGTAGAAAAATAAACAGGATTCACCTTCATAACATCCAAGACACTATCTTTTAAAATAAATAATTGATCTTGGTCTACCAGTAATTTTCTAGGAATATTGATGGCATTCGTTTCTTCACTGGCCTCAAGTTGCGCCTCCAAAAACATCCCCTCTTTCAAATCTTCTCCTTCAACCTGTACAAAAACTTTTATGGTTTGAGTTGCCTGATCAATTCTTCCATTGACACGTACCACCTTCCCCATATATTCTTTATTGGTATCGACGGTTTTCAGCAAAACAGACTCGCCAATCGCTAGTAGGTCACTAAATTTTTTACCAATAGAAAGTTCCAATTCAAAAACCGAGGTATCTATAAACTCCCCTAATTTTTGACCCGACCGAATTAAAGTTCCTTTGGTTACCAATGCTTCAGTAACTATTCCAGAAAAAGGAGCTCTAATAGAATATTTTCCTAATCGTTGTTCCAGATTTTTTACATTGTAATAGGCGGCATTGACTCCCCTTCCAGTAATAAAATACCCAACCTTTTCTGAAGTTGTTTCAGGCAGGCTTGGCACAGCCCCATTCATATCAAAATTATTGAGATAATTATTCCATTTTGGAAATGCTTCGGGGTAATCCAAACGAAGATCGGGCATTAAAGAAGTAACCAAATTATAAAACTCACTTTTCGCAGCCTGCACAGAGGCATAATATTCCGAAGAATCCAGTCTAAGTAAGGTTTCACCTTTTCGATATGCTTGACCAGGCTTAAAATCGTGAGCACTGCTTCGAAATACTCCTTGTACTTCACTGTACAATTCTAGTCTGTTTTTTGCCACAAGATTCCCATTGGCAGGAATTACAATTGGAATGGTCCTATTAGCCACTTCCTCTACAAATACAGTTTTTACAACTTTTTCTGCTTTTGGTTTTTCCTTGGTGTTGGCTTTTATAATAAAATGGGCAGCTACTATAGCACCTACGATGATAAGCACACCTATAGCAAAGAGTATAATTTTACGCACAGTCGATTGGTTTCCAGATTAGACTTTCAAAAATAGCGATGGTCTAATGAGGTTGCGTTAAAACTATCCTAAAATCGAGGGGATCCTTATAATTTTTCTAGCCGAAGTGTTACCGTTTCCCAATCTTCCATCAATTTGGCGAGCTTGTCTTTTTTTGCCTGATAGGTATCAAAAAAGTTAGGAGTTGCGATGGTCTCATCATAATTGATCGCGAGCTCTACATCAATCTCTTTTAGTTCGCGTTCCAACTTATTAATATTCGCTTCAATTTTACTCAACTTGTTGGTGAGGGATTTTTGTTTTTTCTGATTTTCGTACGATTGTTTGCCGCCGCTTGTCTTTTCTTTTGCTTCGGAAGCCACTACGGTTCTTTTTTCGGCCTCTCTTAAATTCTGAAGATTCCGCTGTTCTAAAAAATAATCGATATCGCCCAAATACTCCTTGATTTTTCGGTCTTTAAATTCATACACCTTATTACTCAGCCCTTGTAGAAAATCCCTGTCGTGTGAAACCAGCAAAAGCGTACCATCAAAATTCTTTAAAGCGTCTTTTAATACGTTTTTAGACTTAATGTCAAGGTGATTAGTTGGCTCATCCATCACCAATACATTGAAGGGTTGTAACAAAAGTTTTGCTAGTGCTAATCTATTGCGCTCTCCTCCAGAAAGTACCCGCACATATTTATCTACCTCCTCGCCTCTAAACAAAAACGACCCCAAGATATCTCGTACTCTCGGCCGAGATTTATGGTCTGCCGCATCGATCATGGTTTCCTCCACAGTTTTAGAACCATCGAGATAATCGGCTTGATTCTGAGCAAAATATCCTATTTGAACATTATGGCCCAGTTCCATTTTACCTTCATAGTCAATATCCCCCACGATGATCTTAGCCAAGGTTGATTTTCCCTGACCATTCTGACCTACAAATGCAATTTTGCTATCACGATCTACCCTAAGATCAACCTTGCTTAGCACTTTTTTATCATCATAGCTTTTCGAAACACCTTCGGCTTCAATGACGACCTTTCCTGGCGTGATAGAAACAGGAAACCGAAGCGTCATCACGCTGTTATCATCTTCATCCACCTCAATACGATCGATCTTGTCCAGTTTTTTAATAAGGGATTGCGCCATGGTCGCCTTACTGGCTTTGGCTCTAAATTTTTCGATTAATTTTTCGGTCTGATCGATCTGCTTTTGCTGATTCTTTTGCGAAGCCAATTGCTGCTCTCTCAGTTCTTGTCGTTGCACTAGATATTTACTGTAGGGTTTGTTGTAGTCATAAATCTTTCCGAGGGAAATCTCAATGGTACGATTAGTTACATGATCTAAAAACATTTTATCGTGTGATACCACTACGACGGCTCCAGGGTAATTCTGTAAAAACTCTTCTAACCACAATATCGATTCAATATCTAAGTGATTGGTAGGCTCATCCAGTAAAAGAATATCATTATTTTGAAGTAATAACTTTGCCAACTCGATTCGCATACGCCACCCTCCCGAAAACGTGTCGGTAGGCATATCAAAATCTTTACGTTCAAACCCTAACCCTTGTAAAATCCGTTCGGTCTCTCCTTGGTAGTTATACCCCCCATGAATTTCGTATTGATGTTGCACATCATTGAGGTCTATCATGAGCTGGTTATACCCCTCACTTTCATAATCGGTGCGCTCTGCAAGTGCCGTGTTAATATCTGCCAGTTGCTTTTCGAGCTTTTTAATCAAAGTAAAAGCCTCATAGGATTCTTCTAGTACCGTTCTTCCCTTTACAAAATCGATATCCTGTTTTAAAAAACCTATGGATATTTCTTTATCGGTAGCAATTTGCCCTTCGTCATATTCCTGCTCACCAGCAATGATCTTAAGCAGCGTAGACTTCCCTGCTCCATTTTTACCTACTAACCCTACACGAGTCCCAGCGCCTAGCTGAAAGGTGATCTTTTCAAACAAATAATCTCCTTGGAAAGAGACCGATAAATTATGGATATTAAGCATACGATAATTCTATAGGGTCTTGTATAAATTTGGTGCAAATATGAGTATTTTTGAGGTGTTATAAAAGCTTCTTGCCAAAAGGTATTCAAAATGAAAGGAACAAAATTATACAGTATTTTTACCAGTACTTGCCCTGTTTGCCAGACAGGTAAAATGTATAAAAATTCCAATCCGTATGTAATTTCTGAAACCTTACAAATGCCAGAACGCTGCTCGAATTGCAATACCAAATTCAAAATTGAACCGTCATTCTTTTACGGTGCTATGTATGTAAGTTATGGAGTAGGCATCGCCTTTGCCGTAGCTGCTTTCGTAATCACCTATTTTATTTTAAAACTGGATAAAATGGGAATTTTTCTTGCCATTGTAGGAACCCTAATCTTAGCGCTACCTATTATCTTAAGACTTTCCAGAAATATTTGGATCAACTTGTTTTTCAAGTTTGATAAATCAAAAGTCTAGCAAAATCGGCTAATAGCTACTTCTTCTGGCAACGGTATAGTATGCTCTGAAAAATCTAGCAATTTTTTTGAAAGCCACGGTGCTCCCATAATTCCGCGAGTTCCCAGTCCGCTAAAGAAATAGATGTTTTTATGAGCTGCAAGACTTCCCAACAACGGTCTGCGATCCTTGGTGGTAGGACGTACACCCGCTATATGACCTACGATCTCATACTCACAAGAGATCATTTTTTCCAATTGTATGATGATTTGCTGTTTTTTTACTTCGGAAGGATGGGTGTCAAATTCATCTCTTGCATAGGTAGCTCCTACTTTGTAAGTATCATTTCCTAGCGGAATAAGATGCATACCGCCTTTTAGGATAGCATCAGATTGTAACTGAGGCGCGTAAATGAGTACGTATTCTCCTTTATTTGGAATGACAAAATCGTTTCTGAAATAGGGATTGTGAATCACTGAAGCGCCTTCGGAAAAGACTATTTTTTTTGCTAGAATATTTTTATACTGAAAGCCTTCAGTGGTACTTTTCAAAGCTTCGTACTCAAAAGTTTCAGCTTGCAACAGCCCCTCTTTTGCCAGATACTTTCGGTAGGCATTGATTAGCAATGATGTATTGATTTTAAAGGCATTGTGAACCTTTCCGAAGCCAAAAGGAGCGTTGATCGCGGTATTTGTGTTTTTAGAAATTTCAGAAGCAAGGAAGGAAGACAACTCCTTTTTATCACTTGCGACCATCCAATCGTTCTGTTCTTCTATGCTTTTAAAAATGCGATGGATAGCTGTAGCTTCCAGCAATGGAATGGTAAGAGTTTCCGAAAGGGACTTATAAAATGCGATAGCTGCGTCCAGCTGTTCTTGTGCCCTCCAGGTCGCTGTAAAGCGTTTTAAGACCACAGGGTTAAGGACGCCACCAGAAATTAGGGTTGAGTGGTTAACTCCTGGATCGTAGACTACAAATGCTTTATTTGCAGCGAACAAGCGCTCACAGAAACTAATTCCTGCGATTCCTAATCCGACAACGATATACTCTACTTGTTGCATGGTTCAAAAGTAAAAAACCCCGAAACAAAAGTTTCAGGGTTTAGCAATTATATTATGGTATGAACATTAATAGTTCCAAAGATCGATTTCAATATTACGAACTTGCTCTCTAATACGTTGAGATTCTAAGAGCATCATGAGGGCATTATCGTTAATATACTCCCCCACTTCTCTGTCACCCTGTACATTGTCTTCTTTATAAACAATAGCATCAAAGCGTCTTGAGTTTAACAAATGATCGTAAGAAATAGGCTGAGAGGTATTCTCTCTGTTAAATGCTTTTGCATTGTGCAATACCTTTCGGGTGGCTGGAAACCAAATCCAAAATAATTCAACCTTACTATCCATGTTTTCATCTGGAAACGCTTTAGAACGAGCTTCACTTGCAACAGGACAGATCCCTAACAACCGATACTTTAATTCTCCTTGACGCTTGTCGATATACCAGATTCCACGAATTCTCCACTCTTCGATATCACCAGCATCCAGATTAAACTCTCTAATGTATTGTGGATCTACATAACCCTGAGCATTAAATTGATCAATCCCTATATCTGTTGTATCTCTATAGGTTAATGAAGCTCTAATATCACTTAATTCTCTTTTATTTGCAAAATATGAATCTGCATAGATCTGGTCTATATTTCCATTTTTGATGTTCTTTATTAATACATCATATAAAGATCTTCTTTCTTCACCAATATTAAAGGTGTCAATAGGATAGTACAATGGAAAGTTTACACGCTCATCAAGATCGATGATTTCCCAAACGGTCTTAGACCAAAGGACATCACGCTCATCTGTATATCCATATGGCAAAGGCTCGTCATTGTCGGCAGCGATCTGTGCTTCCGTCTTTTTACCAATCTCGTCTGGTGTTTTTGCGTTTAAAACATTTAATTGCGCTTGGGCGCTTAATGCTCCAACAACTACAAATACAACCGTTAAAACAACATTTTTAAAATTCATATTTTATAAATTAATTTTCTAGTTTGACAACTCAATAAATACAGGAGCTGTTTTACGTAGTTTCACATTACTACCCGTAATGCTAGTGTTAATGTCAAAAATTGACACAACATCACCACGCTTGGCACTACGTAACGCATTTTTTGCTTGTGCATTAAGTGTGGTACCAGAAACGACTACTGTGGGTTGGTTAGGCACTTTAAAACTAAATCCTGTAACACGTAATCCCAGGTCAAAATCAAAATCTTCTAAAACGGCTCCAACACTTGAAATTTCAAGACCGTTACGTTGCATTGGGACTCTTCCAGATTCCCCTCTAATGGTTCCAGCAGGTGCCGGAATACCTTTGATACGGAACTCAGAACTAGAACTCACACGTTGGCCATCTGGCAAAGTACCACTTGCTGTGATATTAACCGTGTTTCCAGTTTGTGGACGCATTACATATTTACTACCTGATACTTTACTTAATCCAGCACCTGAAGCAGATACTTTGTTATCTGGTATTCCAGGAATAGAAACCGTCATAGGATTGTCTACCCCACGGTATACTACATTCATCTTATCTGCTGCAATGACTGCTGCATTGGGTTTAGAAATAGTAGCAAAGGCTAAGTTGACAGGAATTTCTGTTCGCTCACCGTTCTCAAGGAAAATTAAGTTCCCCTCAATTTTATGATCTCCAGGTGCTCCCGCTCCAATATTTAATTTTACTTTACCACTTTCAATAGTGTATTGACTTTCAGTCAGTTTACGACCGTCAAGTGTTAATTCAACTTCATTTGGTTTGGTATTAGGATCTTTACGTCCCAATACAATAGCGCCATCAAATTGCTCTCCAGAATAGTATGCCGATTTAGACTGCTCCAATAATGTATTATACTGAGTAAATGAAAGTGCTGAAGCCTGTTGCCCCGCTAACATTTTTTGTAATAATTCATTTTTGGTCGTTTTAATATCAGCTTGCATTTGCGTCAACTTAGTAACCGATGCAATTGCCGGAAACCCTTCATAGTTATACGATAACCATGTTTTCTTAACACCTTCGCTATCTTCCACTTCGCCAGTTGCAAAATTTGATTCAATAGACGATCGAATGTCCGGATAGGTATCTGCTGGTAATATGTTTAACATTTCTGTACGATAGGCATCTACTTTATCGATGAACGCTTGCCCTTCTGGAGAAATTTTCCCTCCTTTAAACCACTTTTGATTTAAGTAGTCTGCTTTGTCCATGACTTCGTATTCTGTTTTGTCTTCATATTCTGCAAGAATACCTGCTTTTACTTCAGCAATATAATTATCTAATTCTTCAGAAACTACAGAAACACTCTGCGCCTTTTCAGCAACTGCCGCGTACTGTTCTGGTTGTTCAGCAGCTTTTGTTGCTAACCCATCCATAAACGCTACGTTTCTTTGCTCGGTAGCTGTATTTGCCGAACTTATTTTACTATTTAATAATCCAAAAGCCGATAGGACTTCTTTGGACATATTTAATGCTAGCATTGCAATGAAAACCAAGTACATTAGGTTAATCATTTTCTGTCTAGCCGATAGTTTTCCTCCTGCCATTTTTAAGTTTTTTTAGTGGTTAAAATTTGGTTGAAAAACAATCTTAATTTCTATTCATTGCAGATAACATTCCGCCGTACACCCCATTAAGTGATGAAAGGTTCGTAGTTAAGTGTTCCATCTGTGCTTTTAATTGCTCAGCATTTTCTGCTACTCTTTCGTTTACTTCAGTTTGACGGCTTGTGTTTTCTACCTGTACTTTATACAAGCTATTTAATGATTCCATTTGCGCGGCAGCTAATGCCATTTCTTCACTGTATTTCTTAGTTGAGTTCATAGCGTCGGCAGTAGGAGCCATTCCTTTCGCAGCACCTTCAAAAGAACGGATGCTAGTACTAAGGCTATTCATTAACTCACTATCAATACGTGCATCTTTTAGCATTGCATCTAATTTCTTAGATAAAAGACCTTCTGCGTCTTGAGGGGCTTCTTTTTTACCTTTTGTTACGCCTCCAGCTAATTCAGGATATACCAATGCCCAGTCTAAATCTTCTTCTACAGGTTCGAATGCAGAAATCGCAAAAATAATTGCTTCAGTAACAAGACCAACTGTTAATAGGGTGTTTCCATCAAATGGAAAACCGAAGTCCCAGTGAAGAATTTTAAATAAAGCTCCAATAATTACGATGGATGCTCCAAGCCCGTAGGCCATGTTAAATAATTTCTTGGTTGATTTTGATTGTGCCATAATACAATAGTTTAAATTTAGTTTAGTTCAATTTTAATTTAGGTTATTTTAAATATGTTGAAGGAATCGATTAACGTGCGTCACCAAACTTATCGTTTAGCACTACGTCTGTTCCCATATAGTCTTGTACTGTTCTAAAACCAATATAGCTTCTTGCAGAATCTGCATACTCATAGTCACGAGTACTTACCTGAAGAAAGTATGCTACATCTTTCCATGACCCTCCACGAACAACTTTACGGAAGTTATCATTGTCGTTTACATTAGGATTCATTGTTGAAGAATATTCATAAGAGTTTGGATCGTATGAGGAAGCCACCCACTCACTTACATTACCAGACATGTTATAAAGGTTATAATCATTGGGCTCATAAGCATCTGCTTCTACGGTATATAATGCCTGATCTGCTGCATAATCTCCACGCAAAGGCTTAAAGTTTGCTAAGAAACAACCACGGTCGTTTTTAGCGTAGTAATCACCCCAAGGATACGTTGCTCCTTCAAGACCACCTCTTGCGGCATATTCCCACTCTGCCTCCCCTGGAAGCCTGAATGAATTTACATGCTGACGTCTTCTTGATTTCTGATACGCATTTTTGTATAAGGTTCTCCATGCGCAAAATGCTTTTGCCTGCTCCCAGGTTACACCCACTACAGGATACTCTCCATACGCTTCGTGCCAGAAATAATCGTTGTGCATTGGCTCATTATACGAATAGTTAAAGTCCTTAATCCAAACGGTTGTATCTGGATATATTTTTACCTCTTCTTTTTTAATGAAATCTTTTCTACGCTTTGATTTGTCTCTAGCAGCTGCCTGAATGTCCATATAGGTATACTGAAATTTCAGTTTTTCAACATCGATGGTACGTTGTCCATTATAGGCTTCTTCAGCAGGGATATACATGGTATCCATTACTTCAGAGTAATATTCATCTGGATATTCTGAGGTGTCCCAAATAAGATCGATATCCCTGTTAATTTTTCTGCCGGCATAGAAGTCTTCTCCCATTCCGTAGTAGTTATCATAATTGTATTGCTCCCATGGAGTCATCTCTTCGCCTTCTTGATCTACAAAGGCAAAATCACCAATCCCTCCATCTCCGGGAGTGGCACCAACTTCGTCTGCAAGAATTGCTAATTTTAATCGGACAGTAGAGTCACGTACCCATTCAACGAACTGGCGGTACTCTGCATTGGTAATTTCGGTTTCGTCCATGTAGAATGAACGTACGGTCACCGTTTTAGTTGGGGCATCATTAACAGCCACAAAATCGTCATCGGCTTTACCCATAATAAAGGATCCGCCAGGTACTAAGGTCATTCCATAAGGTTTCTCAGGATACCATTTTTTACCTTTAGCGCCAACGAGCTCTCCTCTGTCTCCAGAGTTACAACTGAACAAAAAGGTAACGATCGCAGTTAATGCAATAAGCTTCTTCATAGGGATTTAGGTTAAATTCTAGAGATTTAAGGGCGTAAACCTATTTATATTTTCTTTAAAAAACAACTATTTTCTTTAAAAACCCTTAATTCTATTTTTCTTACTATTAGATTTATACTTCGTTCTTTCGGCGGGCTTTATACCACCTTTCAGGAATTTCCTGATGTGTTGCACTCAAATATTCGCCATAAGTGCAAGGTAATAACGTTCTACTTTTTAATTTATTATTAACACTTGAAATAAATGGTAATTCTATCCACCATCTTCCGGTGCTATTACTTTTCTTAAATATAAGGACCTCATCATCTACTGGTACCTTATACGTTGTAAACTTATGATCATTATCAAAATCTGCATCAGACACTCTAAAATTAACACCTTCTATAAAATACCAAAGTACTTGCGCTATTAACATTGCACCACTTTTGGTAGTATCGGCTTCATTTAATTCATAAACGCCAAAAGAGCTTACTTTAGTACTTATACCTGCATATCTTGCTACCGCACATATTTCTCTTCCATCAAAGCCATTTGGACTTTCGTTATTTTTATAACTTATTTCTGAACTTTTTATTGCCGTACTATCTAAAGCCACCGCATCTGCATCACGCAATATCGGTTCTATCGACGTTATATCTGCTGTAACTTCTCCCAGCCTATACGCATCAAAAAATAATTTATCCATCAATGCGATTTCTTGAGGGGCATTAAAAAAAGATTGGTATCCAAGCACACTGTAGTTAAATAAATTATAAGGTGTATCTACAATGATTTTACCAACATAGGATTTACTATGAACCGGTTTGTCTGCATCTCCTATATCAAAACGCGTATCTACATTGGCCAAATTGATCATTTTCTTTACTGAGTCGTAGGCACGATATTGCGAATACAATAAGTCCTGACTTCCACCTAATAGCAAAGGGATAATTTTTTTCTGAAGCAATGCTTCGGTCACAGTTCTTGTTGCGAAATAAGTGTCTTCAACAGACTCTCCTTTTTCTATATCCCCAAGGTCCACAATAGCATGAGACCAGTTTCCAGGATATAACGAATAAAAAGCTTTTCTGAAACTATCAAAGCCTACCTCAGCTCCCATGTAATTGATATCGTTTCGGTTTTCTTTTATTCCAAAGAGGGCAAACGTGACATCTTTTAAGTCGGGAAGATTCCCAGCTTCCTTATGACAAGCTATCTGCTTTCCCAACGTTCCCGCAGGAAGCACCTCTTTATGAGCTAGTACTGATTTTGATACCGGAGAAAGAAATTCGTTCAAGGTACTTTGTTAATTAGTTGTGTTATTATTACTAAAAGCTACGACTGCAAACTAATTGCTATTTTTTCTTTGCAGTTGCTTTTTTCTTTGTGGTTTTCTTTTTAGCTGAAGCCTTCTTTTTCTTAGGGGCCTTTTTAGCCAATATATCCTGCGCTTCTTCTAAAGTTATTTTATCTGCTTTGGTCGTTTTTGGAAGCTCTACTTTGGTTTTCCCCTTTATTAAATTAAAGCGTCCCCATCGTGCTTTTTCTAATCGGATGCCTTCCTCTGGCCATTCTTGAATAAGCTTATCGATTTCTTTTTGCTTTTTAGCTTCAATCAGTTCTTCAATATCTTCGTCACTCAAATTATCAAAATCGTACTTCTTGTTTACATTGATGAACATATCGTTCCACTTGATAAAAGGACCAAATCTCCCTTTCCCTTTTTGAACAGGTAAATCTTCATAGTGATAGATAGGTGCGTCTGCTTTTTTCTTCTCTTCGATCAACTCCTTCGCAAATGCCATATCCACATCCAAGGGATCCATTCCCTTCGGAATTGAGATAAATGTTTTTCCTAATCGAACATACGGACCATATCGGCCATTGTTCACCTCTACTTCTTCGCCGTCATAGACGCCTAATGTCTTCGGAAGCTTAAACAGGTCCATCACTTCTTCGAAGGTCACTAAGTGTAATTGCTGGTCTGGACGTAAGCTCGCAAATTTCTTTTCCTCATCATCTGGAGCTCCTATCTGAGCCATGGGACCAAATTTTCCTAACCGAACCAATACAGGTCTTCCTGTTTCAGGATCATCTCCCAGAATACGCTCGCCGCTTTCCCGATCTGCATTTTCTTGTACATCTTCTACATTAGGATGGAATTTTGCATAAAAATCCTTCATCATCTTTTTCCATTCCTCTTTTCCTTCGGCGATATCGTCAAAATCCTCTTCTACTTTTGCAGTAAAGTTAAAATCAAGAATCGACGAAAAATGTTCTACCAAAAAGTCGTTTACAATAAGACCTATATCTGTAGGGACTAATTTTCCTTTGTCGGATCCAACAGTTTCGGTAAGTTTTTTATCTTTCAAGGAATCGTTTTCCAGGGTTAACTGAAGATAGTTTCGCTCCACGCCTTCTATAGTTCCCTTTTCAACATAATTGCGACTTATAATAGTAGAAATGGTGGGTGCATAGGTGGACGGACGTCCAATGCCAAGTTCTTCCAATTGTTTCACCAAAGAAGCTTCCGTAAATCGATAGGGCGGTCTTGTAAAGCGTTCGGTTGCCGTGATGTATTCGTTGTCAAGTTTGTCTCCTTTTGATAAGTTGGGCAACATTCCGTCCTGTTCTTCCTCTTCAAAATCTGTGCCTTCAAGATATACTTTTAAAAAACCGTCAAACTTGATCATTTCACCGTTTGCAGTAAATGTTTCTGCTACTTTTTCCGAAGCATGTATCCCAATTTTTACATTGGTGCGCTCCAGTTGTGCATCACTCATTTGAGATGCCAGCGTACGTTTCCAGATTAAATCGTATAATCGTTCCTGATCTCTGTCTCCAGAAATTCCGTGTTTGGACATATCGGTAGGGCGAATGGCCTCGTGTGCTTCTTGAGCTCCTTTAGATTTTCCTTTATAGTTTCTTGGCTTACTGTAGTTGCTTCCGTACGAAGTTTCAATTTCCTTTTGTGCAGCTGCTTTGGCATCGTTCGAGAGATTGACGCTATCGGTTCTCATATAGGTAATCAAACCAGCTTCGTACAAACGTTGCGCAATGGTCATGGTTTTTCCTACTGAAAAATACAACTTCCTTGCTGCTTCCTGTTGTAAAGTAGAGGTTGTAAACGGAGCTGCAGGTGATTTCTTTGCAGGTTTTTTGGTAAGATCTGCTACATCATAGGTTGCTTTTATATTTTTTTGAAGAAATGCCCGCGCCTCTGCTTCAGTTTCAAAGTTCTTAGGCAATTTTGCCTTAAACTTACTGCCATCGGTCGTTGTAAATTCTGCATCCACTCTGTAGGAAGCAACAGGTGTAAATCCTTCGATCTCACGTTCACGTTCTACAATTAAACGCACTGCAACACTTTGTACACGTCCAGCAGAGAGTCCGCCTTTCACTTTCCTCCATAATACTGGAGACAATTCGTATCCAACTAATCTATCCAGCACGCGCCTTGCTTGCTGAGCATTTACTAGATCGTAATTTATTTTTCTAGGGTTCTCAATAGCTTTTAAGATAGCCGACTTTGTAATTTCATGAAAGACAATTCGTTTTGTGTTTTCATCTTTTAGGTCTAATTCTTCGGCTAAGTGCCATGCAATAGCTTCTCCCTCGCGATCCTCATCACTTGCTAACCAAACCATCTCTGCTTTTTTTGCTTGCTTCTTGAGATCATTTACAAGAGCCTTTTTATCACTTGATACAATATATTTAGGAGTAAAGTCACCCTCTACATCAACACCCAACTCTTTGGAAGGAAGGTCTGCAATATGACCAAAACTTGAAGCTACCTTAAAATCTTTTCCAAGAAATTTCTCTATAGTTTTTGCCTTTGCCGGGGACTCTACGATCACTAAATTCTTTGCCATATCTACCAGTTTATTTTTTAATTCCCGAGAAGAGGGGAACCAAATATT
The DNA here is from genome assembly GCF_042664795.1 of Jejudonia soesokkakensis. Lineage (NCBI taxonomy): Bacteria > Pseudomonadati > Bacteroidota > Flavobacteriia > Flavobacteriales > Flavobacteriaceae > Jejudonia > Jejudonia soesokkakensis. Next base: position 691,367 of record NZ_JBHTBN010000001.1, on the reverse strand, counting down.
GGGCTACAAAAGTATGCGAAATTTTTAAACCGAAAATAGTCCGCCCTAAATTTAGCCTTGAATTAACATATAATACAGGTATAATCACGACCTTGTCACGTCAATTTAAACTCATGTATTTCAGAATTTTTATTTTATTATCCTTAGTCTTTAGTATGACTTCGTGCCATAAATTGCAAAAAAACTATTTATATGAACCTACTTTTGTCACTTCGGAAACTATAAATGTAGTGATTGAAATTCCTGCAGGCACCAACAAAAAAATAGAATATCACAAAACGTCCAAACAATTTTTGGTTGATAAAATGGAAGGAGTGGACAGAATTAAACCGTATTTACCCTATCCTGCCAACTACGGATTTGTACCTAGCACCTTAAGCGATCCCGCTATTGGCGGTGACGGCGACCCTATAGATGTGATGCTTATTGCTGAAACACTACCTTCAGGAACTATAATAGAAGCGATTCCTGTGGCGATGCTTCGGTTGGTGGATGAAGGTGAAACCGACGATAAAGTAATTTGCATTCCTGCTAATAAAAAACTGAGAACGGTAGATGCCAGTAGTCTTGCCGAAATGAATACGAAATATCCAAAAGCACTGGAAATTATTCGGCTATGGTTTGAATTTAATGATGCTGAGGAAAGCATTGCAGTAAAAGGCTATGTAGATGCTTCCGAAGCGATACAAGAAATTAAAATCTGCCAGAAAGCCTTTCAGATTAAAAATTAATTTCTTTCAACGTAGCGATCTTCTATATTTCTTCTAGTTGAAGTGCATCATCAAATCCTATCGTATCCTTATAGACATAATACATGGGGATATGCACAAAATAGGCAGTCACAAAAATTCCGACGAAACAGGCAATAATTCCAACCTGTGCGATTAGCGAAGAGATAATTGCCAACCCAAAAATAATGAGCCAAAATCTGTTTCCTAACTTGAATGAAGCTTTTATAATGTCACTTACTGAACGTTTTTTATTAAACGCAAAAATTGGGGTGATTAATTGTAAGGGAACCATCACATAAAAAATTGGCAGATAGCAAAGTAATAATGCAAGAAGTGAAATTCCCATCATGGCTAAACTTAAGAGGAAGATCTTTCCGAAGTTACCCTTTAGGTAGACAAAATAACCTCCCGGATTTTGTGGAGCTCCTGTATCGTATTTCTTTAATACCTGATAAAAATGAGAAGCGACTCCAATCCCAATAACTTGCATAAAGATTGAAAAGAGCAAGATTAAAAAAGCATACCCTACCATCATACCTACAGAAAAATCTAAAGAAGGTTCATAATAGCCTCCGTTTACAGACGCCTGTATCATTTCAATATACATAGGCATTAAAGGGGCATAGATAAGGAGTATGAACGGAATCGCAATAGCCAGCGAAATAAGACCATGGAATAAACATTCTTTCCACGTCAACTTAAAAAGGTCAAAACTTTTTGATAATATATTCTCAAAATTGGGTTTGGGAGCATTTTCTATTTTCTGAAAGATATCATGTTCCATGATTTGGTTGTTTTTATGTTCAACAAATTTAAGAAAAACATTTCTGACACTTTGTCATAATTTTCAATTTGTTTGTATCTTTGTCCTCCTTTAAAATTGAAGGCATATTAATTGACGAAGGTACTCAGGATGGAGAAAACAATTGACGAGAACATACAGGGCACAACGCTAGAACTGGATTCAAAAAAGCAAAACACTAAAAAGCTCTATATGGAGAGTTATGGCTGCGCTATGAATTTTAGTGATAGCGAGATCGTTGCTTCTATTTTAACCAAGCAAGGCTATAACACGACCAACAAGCTGGAAGATGCCGATCTTGTTCTTGTGAATACTTGCTCTATACGCGATAAAGCAGAACAAACCGTTCGCAAACGTCTTGAAAAATACAATGCAGTAAAACGCGATCTCAATCCGAATATGAAAGTCGGGGTTTTAGGTTGTATGGCAGAGCGTCTTAAAAGTAAGTTTCTGGAAGAAGAAAAAATAGTAGACATGGTCGTAGGACCCGATGCTTATAAAGATTTGCCCAATCTTTTAAAAGAAGTAGAGGCCGGACGAGATGCTGTCAATGTCGTCTTATCTAAAGATGAAACTTATGGTGATATTTCACCCGTTCGCTTAGACAGTAATGGCGTGACTGCACTTGTAAGTATCACCCGTGGTTGCGATAATATGTGTACGTTTTGTGTCGTTCCTTTTACCAGAGGTCGGGAACGTAGCCGAGATCCGCAGAGTATTTTAAAAGAAATTCAAGATCTGGCTGAAAAAGGGTACAAAGAAATTACCCTTTTGGGTCAAAACGTAGATAGTTATCTATGGTATGGCGGCGGACTTAAAAAAGATTTTAAATCTGCTACTGAAATGGAAAAGGCAACCGCTACAGATTTCGCGCAGTTATTAGAACTGGTAGCAAAAGCACAACCCAAGATGCGTATTCGGTTTTCTACCAGCAATCCGCAGGACATGCACGAAGAAGTTTTACACATGGTGGCGAAGTACGATAATATTTGTAACCACATACATTTACCTGTACAGAGTGGAAGTAGCCGAATTCTCAAGGAAATGAACCGTTTACACACACGGGAAGAATACATTACCCTTATTGATAAAATAAGAACCATTATCCCAGAGTGTTCTATTTCGCAGGATATGATTGTTGGATTCCCTACGGAAACAGAAGAAGATCACCAGGATACTTTAAGCTTAATGGAGTACGTAAAGTACAATTTTGGGTATATGTATAAATATTCTGAAAGACCTGGAACGATGGCGGCTCGTAAGCTAGAAGATGATGTGCCTGAAGCAACCAAAAGCAGACGTCTTGCTGAAATAGTGGCTGCACAACGCGCACACGGAGCCGAAAGAACCAAAGCCTTTGTAGGCAAAACAGTTGAAGTGTTGGTGGAACGGGAAAGCAAGAAAAACGAAAACGAATGGAGCGGACGAACCGAGCAAAATATTGTGGCGGTTTTTCCAAAAGGAAATCACAAAATAGGCGACTTTGTAAATGTAAAAATTAAGGATTCCACGAGTGCTACGTTAATTGGAGAGGCGCTATAATATTTTTTGTATCTTAAATAAAAATATCATGAAAAAAACACTACTATTTTTATTTGCAATTTGCTTTGTATTAGGTTGTTCAAGTGATGGCGATGATACTTCTCAAGGAGAATCACTAAACATCAAGAAGTTTACCACTACGTATTTAATCGATAATAATGGAGCCAATTATGATGCGGAAACTACATACCTATTTGACACCTTTGGAAAAATTACTAGCATAAAAAAGATTGAGTTTGATAGAGATTACGAAGAACTTTTAGCTTACACCTATAACAACTCTGGAAAATTATTAACTATTGAAAGAAATTCTAATGATAACTTTTTTTATGAAATGGTTTATGAGTATTCAGATGACAACACTATTGAAACGATTAATTATATAAATAATGATGGAGAAATGCTGCATTTTCTAAATTTCGAATATCAAAATAGTGAAGTTGTTATAAATGAACCTCTTATAAATACAGTTCTAAAATATAACCAACAAAATAAACTAATTGAAAAAGAAAGTATTGCCGAGGGTCATACTTCAATAATTTTCTTCTCAAATATTAACAACAATATCACAAATATTAATTTTAGCAATGACCAGAATTCATATTTTGAAGATGTATTTACATACAATGAGGAGATAAATCCGTTATATCCTATCTATAAAGAACATTTTTTCTCTCTTCCAAGATCACATAACAACCTTTTGGTCTTCAAAGATTTTTTCTCACAAAAAAATTATGTCTCCTATTCAAGAATTTCAGATTCTGGTGAGGTAATCTTTTCGGAAACAAGAACGTTCGAATACAACGAAAATAACCTACCAGTTTCTGGTGAGGTTCGGGTTGATGGAGTTTTATATAGAGAACTTACATACGAATATTATTAGTAGTTAGAAGTGAAAAAGATTCATAAATGATAGGATATTCTTTTGTTCGTTTTCTCTTGCATCCAACGACTGTAGCGAGAGAAATGCATAAAAGAAAATGAGCATTAAAATAATTAAAATGAGATTCCCGCCTTCGCGGGAAATATTATGGAAAGTGTACAAGCAACAAAACAACGATTTGGCATCATAGGAAACGATCCTAAACTCAATCGTGCCGTAGAAAAAGCGATTCAGGTTGCACCTACAGATATTTCTGTATTGGTGACGGGTGAAAGTGGTGTGGGAAAGGAAAGTATCCCAAAAATTATTCATGCGTTATCACACAGAAAACATGGCAAATATATCGCTGTAAACTGTGGAGCCATCCCAGAAGGAACTATCGACAGTGAACTTTTTGGACATGAAAAAGGAGCTTTTACTGGTGCGACAGCTACACGGAGCGGTTACTTTGAGGTAGCCGACGGCGGAACCATTTTCTTAGATGAAGTAGGTGAATTACCGCTCGCTACTCAGGTGCGTTTATTACGTGTATTGGAAAGCGGTGAATTTTTAAAGGTAGGATCTTCAAAGCTTCAAAAAACAGATGTTCGTATTGTAGCAGCCACCAATGTAAAAATGGCCGAGGCCATTCAGAAGGATAAATTTAGAGAGGATTTATACTATCGTTTAAGCACCGTAGAAATCGGATTGCCGCCATTGCGTGAGCGAAGTGAGGACATACATTTGCTTTTTAGAAAGTTTGCTTCAGATTTTGCACAAAAATATAAGATGCCCACCGTTAGACTGGATGATGATGCGGTGAGCCTTTTGCTTCAGTATCGCTGGGGCGGAAACATTCGTCAGTTACGAAATATTGCCGAACAGATTTCAGTATTGGAAACCAATAGAGAAATTAGCTATCAGACCCTACGGCACTACCTTCAAGATGTAGGAAGCACGCTACCTGCTGTCATTGGTAATAAGAAAAGTGAAAGTGATTTTAGCAGTGAACGTGAAATTTTATACAAAGTATTGTTTGATATGCAGCGCGATGTAAATGACCTTAAAAAGTTGACTCTAGAGTTGATGAACAACGGTACCGGAAGTAAAGTGAGAGAAGAAAACTCTACGCTTATCAAAAAAATATATTCAGAATCTCACGATCATGAAGAAGAACTAGCGCAATATGTAGAAGATGAACTTACTCCTAAACAGGAAGATGTAGAAGTACTAAATATTCCTGAGAAAACTTCCGAAGCAAATAGTCGCTACGATTTTGCCGAAGAAATTGAAGAGGAAGAAAACTTATCTTTACAGCAAAAAGAACTCGAGCTCATTAAAAAATCGCTCGAAAAATACAATGGGAAACGCAAAGATGCCGCAGATGAGTTAGGCATAAGTGAGCGCACCTTGTACCGAAAGATAAAACAATATAATTTGTAGTTTTACCACTATATAAATTCCTGAAAAAAGTCTTGAAAAATCTAAAACTTATTGCTATCCTTTTATTACTTATGGTAACATTACAGGGATGTAAATTTTATTCCTTTACAGGAGCCGATATAGGAACAGCAAAGACGTTTCAGGTCAATTTATTTGAGAATAATGCGCCCATCGTAGAACCGGGGATTGCACGGGACTTCACGCAGAATTTACAGGACCTTATTGTAAATCAGACGAGTTTAGACCTAGTAACCAACTCTGGTGACCTTGTTTATGAAGGTGAAATTACGCAGTATTATATTTCACCAATCACTGCAACTTCCAACAATACGGCTGCCCAAAACAGACTCACCATTGCTATTGCAGTTCGATTTTTTAATAATACAGATTCGGAAAAGGATTTTGAACAAAGCTTCTCCTTCTATTTTGATTATCCGGCAGCTCAGCAACTAACAGGCTCCAGTCTTGACAGCGCCATCGCTGTTATTTTTGAACGAATTACTCAGGATATTTTCAACAAATCTCTCGCAAACTGGTAGCTACTGTGAATACAGAAAAATATACATATCTGCTTTCAAAATCACAACCTTTATTACAGGAAGAGCTACAAGCATTGTCTGAAATTGTAGTAAAATATCCCTACTTTCAAAGTGCACGCGCCCTACAATTAAAAGCTTTGAAAAAGCAACAAAGTTTTTTATACAATGATGCTTTAAAAGTAACGGCAGCACACACTACCGATCGTAATATTCTTTTTGAATATATCACTTCGGAAAACTTTGCACAGCACCAAATTTCGCAGGCAATTTTGCAACATGATGCTTCTGTAAATGAGTTAACTGTTATTTCTGAAAATATTTCGGAGCAGGTAAGCTTGGAGGTAGACAACCAGATAAAAGCCGAATTGAAAAAAGCAGAATCGATTTTAAATCCGAAACTATTTGAAAGAAAAGTAGCATCGGTTCATGAAATGGTAACACCTACTGAAACTTCTCCCGAAGAAACGTTGGCTCTACACAAACCTTTAGAATTTAAAAAAACAGATACGCATTCGTTTAGTGAGTGGCTTCAGTTAAGCAAAGCAACACCTATTGAAAGAGCAGAAAAAACCGAAGCATTTTCCGAAGAAGAAAATACCCCTTCGGCAAGAGAAGAGAAGTTTCATATCATTGAAAAGTTTATTGAAAGCGGGTCAAAAATTAGTCCGCCACGAGATTCTTTTCAGAAAAAATCTTCAGAAACAAAAAAAATTGACCTGTCGGAGCCTTACACACAAACTTCAGACTCCTTGATGACAGAGACTTTAGCGAAGGTGTATGTCCAACAAAAGAAGTTTGAAAAGGCAATTACTGCCTATAAAATTTTAATTTTGAAAAATCCCGAAAAAAGTGGTTTCTTTGCAGACCAAATTCGGGCAATAAAAAAATTGACAAATACAGAAGAATAATGAGCACGTTTACAATCTTTATAGTTTTAATCATTTTCGTAGCATTTTTGCTGGTAGTAGTAATCATGGTACAAAATCCAAAAGGTGGCGGATTGTCATCTTCGTTCGGTGGTGGAGGAACCCAGCAATTAGGAGGTGTTAAAAAGACAACCGATTTCCTTGACAAAAGTACTTGGACGTTAGCAACTGTGCTTTTGGTATTGATTTTAGCGAGTAATATTCCAATTATGGGAAATACTGCTACAGGCGATGATCTTTTTGAAGGTGATAGTATTGAAAATGCAATCCCTCCAGCAGACAATAATGTTTCTACAGATAATTCGGTAGAAGGCGGAGAGTAATCACTCTAAGAAAAAAAATTTAAAATGCCAGCTTGTCACAAGCTGGCATTTTTTGTTTCAATTTGTCAGTTATATAGCACTGGCATACTTTCTGCCTACTATACTTCAGAAATTAAAAACAAACGTTTAACCGATATTCCGTTTTTACGGAACTTAAAAATTAATAATAGTATGGCTTTAAAGATTCAATTATTGTCAGACAGAGTACTAGTAGAACCTCAGCCAGCAGAGACCAAAACTGCTTCTGGACTATATGTTCCCGACTCTGCAAAAGAGAAACCCCAACAAGGCAAAGTAGCCTCGGTTGGAAATGGCAAAAAAGACCACAAAATGACTGTGAAAGTAGGTGACACTGTTCTCTACGGAAAGTATTCTGGAAGCGAATTAAAGTATGAAGGTAAAGATTACCTCATCATGCGGGAAGATGATATACTCGCAATCATATAAATAATTTTAGAAAATTAAAATAACCGCTTAAAGCATAAGGCATAGAACCTATAGCTTTTTGCACAAAGAAAAAATTATGGCAAAAGATATAAAATTTGATGTAGAAGCACGTGACGCGATCAAGCGTGGTGTAGACGCATTGGCAAACGCAGTAAAAGTAACCTTAGGGCCTAAGGGACGAAATGTAATTATTAGTAAAAGTTTTGGAGCACCACAAGTAACTAAAGATGGAGTTTCGGTAGCAAAAGAGATCGAACTGGAAGATGCGCTGGAAAACATGGGTGCTCAAATGGTAAAAGAGGTTGCTAGCAAAACCAATGACCTTGCTGGTGATGGAACCACAACAGCGACTGTATTAGCACAGGCAATCGTAAAAGAAGGCTTAAAGAATGTTGCTGCAGGTGCAAATCCTATGGATTTAAAAAGAGGCATTGATAAAGCCGTGGAGGCGATTGTCAAAGATCTAGAGAAACAATCTACTAAGGTTGGAAATTCTTCAGATAAGATAAAACAAGTTGCGTCTATTTCTGCAAATAATGATGAGCAAATTGGTGATCTAATTGCTAAAGCTTTTGGAAAAGTAGGAAAAGAGGGTGTGATTACTGTTGAAGAAGCCAAAGGAACAGATACGTATGTAGATGTGGTAGAAGGAATGCAGTTTGACAGAGGATATTTATCTCCATACTTCGTTACAGACAGTGAAAAAATGCAAACTGAACTGGAGAATCCAATGATCATGCTATATGACAAAAAGATTTCTTCTATGAAAGATTTAATGCCTATCCTGGAGCCTGTAGCGCAACAAGGAAAGTCGCTTTTAATTATTGCAGAAGATGTTGACGGAGAAGCACTAGCTACTTTGGTGGTTAATAAACTTCGTGGATCTTTAAAAATTGCTGCGGTAAAAGCACCAGGATTTGGTGACCGAAGAAAAGCAATGTTAGAAGATATTGCGATCTTAACGGGTGGTACTGTTATTTCTGAAGAGAGAGGATTTACTCTTGAAAATGCAACAGTTGATATGTTAGGTACTGCAGAAACAGTAACCATCGATAAGGACAACACTACTATTGTAAATGGTGCTGGTGATAAAAACAACATTAAAACTCGAGTGGGACAGATCAAAGCACAGATTGAATCTACGACAAGTGATTATGACAAGGAAAAACTACAGGAACGTCTGGCGAAATTAGCTGGAGGTGTTGCAGTTTTGTATGTGGGAGCTGCTAGTGAAGTTGAAATGAAAGAAAAGAAAGATCGTGTAGATGATGCATTACATGCAACCCGTGCTGCGGTAGAAGAAGGTATTGTTGCTGGTGGTGGCGTGGCCTTTGTAAGAGCTCAAAAAGTACTTGAAAAGCTAACATCAGACACTATGGATGAAACCACCGGAATACAGATTGTGTCCAAAGCAATTGAAGCTCCATTAAGAACCATCGTAGAAAATGCAGGGGGTGAAGGATCTGTGGTGATCAATAAAGTACAGGAAGGAAAGAAAAACTTTGGGTACGACGCAAAATCTGAAACCTATGTTGATATGCTAAAAACCGGAATTATCGATCCTAAAAAAGTAACTAGAATTGCATTAGAGAATGCAGCTTCTGTGGCTGGAATGATCTTAACGACCGAATGTGCATTGGTAGACATCAAAGAAGATACGCCTGCAATGCCTCCTATGGGCGGCGGCGGAATGCCAGGCATGATGTAATGGCAAATCACCATTGACACCTATTAAAGTAATTCAGTTATAAATTATAAAGCCTTCGTTAGAAACGAAGGCTTTTGCTTTTTTTACTCCCAGCTATCAACCCCCAGCTAAACAATTATTTACGATTCTCAACAAATAATTTGAAGCCAGAAACAGCAACAAGAGTTAAAACTACAGGCCAAATCACAAATAAATCGGTTCTAACTACTGCCTCTCCTCCTTGTGGCTGATATGACAACCATTGTTGCATATAGTATTCCCAGATAATGGCTGCAATTAAAACAACTACTGTGATAATGTATAATAAAATTCTAGGCTTACGTATCATAGTGTAAAAATAAGAAAACCACCTGTTCTTTGGTGGTTTTCTCATTTGGATTCTTCCAATTTACGTAAGTAGCATTTTTAAAGATGCTACTTCAGAAGGTTTATTTCGATAATAAACCTGTCCCAAAACACAAATTACTTCTTCTTAGGAGTAGTCTGTGGAGCCTTCTTAGCAGGAGCTTTCGCTGGTGCTTTTTTTGGTTGAGGCTTGCTGTTTGACTTTATTGCCATAACTATATATTGTTTATTTAAAACAGTATAAATGTATGACGAAAATAAATACGTGATACTCCTTTAGCTATAATTTAACTAAAAAATCTTCTAAAAAATTCCAAGTATCATTAACAATGCCATTCCAATCATAATGGCGTTTTCGATAAAGGTAGCTTCAGTCATTGGAAGGTTTAATGTCGTTCCTAAACAAGCACATTGAATCTTCTTTTTGCTCAACAAGGTCTTCACAACTCCGACGGTGGTTAATCCAAGAAAAATAATAGTTAATGCCAGTGCTATTTCTACTTCAAATCGAGCCAATAACATAATCCCCAATCCTAATTCGATAAAAGGATAGATGATTCCGTAGAGCGAAAATTGACTTGCCAATGGGTCGTACATTTGAAAACTAGCAGCAAAGCCTTTTAGATCGAGAAATTTAAAAAAGCTGAAAACAAAATAAAAAAGCCCCATAAAATCGAGCATGGCTTCAGCAACATTTCTGTCTTCATTATGTAACAAAATAGTCGCAGCGACCAAATATGCAAAAATTAAAAATAACGGAAATAATTGCTTGATCTTTGACTTCCCTTCTGAAGCTTTTGAACTTTTAAACACGTTCTGCTCTTTCTTTTCTGAAAGTGTGTATTTTTCGGGTAATGCTTTCTTCAATGTTTCCGCAGAGATATGAGAAGTCATCGTAATAGTTACCTCCCCTTTATCCAGATCTACAATAGCGTTTTGGACAGCATCAACTGCATTTAAAGCACTCTCTACTGACGCTATGCAATTAGTACAGGTCATTCCTGTAACATTATATGTATGTTTCATAAAAGATATTTAATCGTAATGCCACCTGCAAGCCATATATAGCAGACGAAAGCAGCATATTTCATTAGTTTCTCAAGCCAGGGACTTTTGGGAGCCATAGCACCCATATGGTGCTTTACTTCCTTCTTTTTTACGAATCCAAGATATACTAAATACCCTGACAATAGTAAGAATAATACATTTAGATAAAATCCATAGTTAATGGTAAAAAATTCAGTATCCATAATATTTACCTGAGAAGCTTCTGGCAGCATACTAAAAAAATCAAGACCATAATGTAATAAAAGCGAAGCTCCTACTAGGGAAGTGAACAAAAGAAAAAGTATAAACAATGACATTTTCCATCCATAGTAACGCGCATTGATGCGTAAAACCGGAAACACGACTAGATCGCTAAAAATAAATGCCATCACTCCAGCAAAACTAACTCCTTTACCAAATAAAATGGCAGCCAGAGGAATGTTACCCATAGAACCTATAAAGGTCATAAATGCGGCAACAGGCCCTACCAACACATGCTCTAAAACTTCAAGAAAAGAAAATTGGGTACTTCCCTGACCACTATTAATAAACAGGGTCCTAAAAAAACTATCGGGAACAAAAGCTGCAACAATCCCTGCGATGGTAAATCCAACGGTTACGTCTTTCCAGACCATACCCCATTCCATTTTGTATTGCTTGGCAACCTTAGCCCATCCTTTTTCTGAAGTAATTTTCTTTTTCCAAGAACGATCTGAATCCATTGTTTCCTTGTCCTCATCTTTCAGATTTTTGCGCGCCTTTTCTATTAATTTTTTAGGGTTTATGATTCGAATTAGTAGCCATGTGATTAAAATTAATAGAACTCCGCCCACATATTCTCCCACAACAAACTGCCATCCCAGAAAAATAGAAATAATAATTCCCAGCTCAACAACAAGGTTTGTAGAAGCTAATAAAAATGCCATGGAAGAAACAAAATTAGCTCCTTTTTTAAATAATGATTTTGTGGAAGCAAGTGCTGCAAAACTGCACGAACTACTTATAAACCCAAAAAAGGCACCCAACAAAACACCTTTCCCTTCATTTTTACCCATGGTTTCCTGCATGGTTTTTTCGGTTATAAAAACTTGTATCATGCTACTTATAATATAGCCAAGTATAAATGCCCAAAGTGCCATCCAGAAGAATCCGATGGATGTATAAGCAGCTTCTCCCCATTGTCGTAAGAAAGAATTCATAGGTGTTTTATTAATATTCTACATATTAATGCTCATGATCCTCATGCGAATGAGCTTCTTCATTCATAGCTGCTCCTGTTTTCCATTCAAAAACATTTAGTTCACTGGTACGATAGTTGGCCACATATAATTTGCTGTCGATCAAAATTAGATCGGTAGGCTTAGCGATATGCTCTTTGATTTCCTGCAAAAGAGTTCCTTCATGATCAAATACCAAAACTCTATCATTTTCAAAGTCGGTTACAAAGAGTGCTGTTTCAGAAACAAAAATACCAGTAGCGGCATTCATTTTCTGGTCTACTCCTATTACTTTCTGAAAGTTTCCAGATTTATCAAATACCTGAACTCTGTTATTGTAGGCATCGGCTACCCAGATAGCATCCTTTGTAATTTGTACATCGGTTGGATAATAAAAGTCCCCTTCTGCCTTTCCTTCCTTTCCGAAGGAAATCCACTCCAGATTATCTTTTGAATATAGGATCCGGTTGTTATAAAAATCGGCAATAGCCGTTTCCTCTCCAGTTCTCCATATGCCAGCTGGGGCGTCCAGACTGTCTTCAATAGCCATTTCTTTTACGATATTTTCTTTCCATCGTAAAATCACATCATTTCCATACTGCGGAATTGAAATTTCATAGCCATCTGAAGATATATGCATGGGACGATCTAGCGAATCAATGCTCTCCTCTACATTTCCATTTTCGTCAATCCTAACGACACGATTATGATCTCCATCACTTAACCAAATCCCATTTGGGGTATGAGCAATCCCAATGGGATTTACACCTTCTACTAAAATTGTTTTTGAATGTTGCCAGCTTTTAGGTTCCTCTTTACAAGAAAAAAGCATGAGCGTAGTTGCTATAAAAAGTATGGTATATTTCATCTTTATATTTGTTAAAGAATAGCTTCGACTGTATCGCCGAAGCTATTCTTATTTTAAAATTTATTGATTTACTCGTTCGTACTGGCAGCAGCCTGGCAATCCATCGTAAGTGCTTGCAGCAGTTTTCATGTTTTTAGAATCATGACCTACGGCTACAACTGCTTTTTCCACTTCCTTTACAGAAGTTGTCGCAGGATCGTAGGATATTTTTAGCATCTTAGTGTCTTTATCCCAAGAAGCAGCTCCTACGCCAGTAACTCCTTTTGCTGTTTTCACGATACGTGCTTCACACATACCACAGTTTCCAAAAATGTATAGTTCATCATTCTTCATTTTGGAGGGATCCATTGCTATGGCATTCGAAGTTCCCGAAGTTTCAACCGAACCATCTGCTCTGGTAATTTTAGTGGTTATAGGTGTATATCCTGCCTTTTCTACTTTTGCTTCCACATCTTCTATACTCAAGGCTTTATCACTTGGATATTCGAATGAGAAGTCACCTCCTTCGATCTCGATCTTTACTTTTTTGATTCCTTTAAATTCTTTGAATCGTTTTTCTAAACCATACGCACAAAAAGGGCAACCAAGACCATCTACTTGAATTTCATACGTATCCATTTGAGCGTTCATTCCAGTAATACTGAAAAGCGCTATTAACATTGTTATTATTATTGAATTTTTCATTTTTATTTGTTTTAAAGTTTATAATATAAATCGTGTTCCTAAAAACACTGCATAATTAAATTTATCTACGTTTGAAGCATCCTGAACCAAAGGCAATTGCAAGGCTGCTTCCCAAGTCCATTTCCCCTTTGCATATTGTATCCCTTGAGCATATTTTAATACATATTCATCTCGCTCATGTACCCATTCACTGGTGTATTCAAAATATAAATTTAGTTGATTTACCGGATAGGTAGGTTTTAATAATGGGAGTCCAAAACCGAGTTTGTAAACGAACATATCTAAAGTCCCATCAGGAACCCACTGATATCCAATCTCGTTGGAAACTCCTAATTTTAAAGATTCGTAACCGGCGACAACTCCGTAATACCCAGAATAATTACCAGTACTCATTCCTTCAATATCAAGATCCTCACCTGTAGGTAGCGTTTGTAATGTTTTTGCTACCATTCTAAAGGTCTTACCAGTACCATCTTTACGATAGAATTGATACTTTCCGAGAATATTGACATCGCCTAATGTACTTCCACTTCCTCTACCCGATTCGTCTGTAAAATTATAATTTACATATGGCAGGTGTACAGCAACCAATGTATTGGCACTGGGAAGATAGTGAGTCATTAAGGGAGCATTAACAAACGTTCCTTCGTTGGTATTTCTTATTTCGGTAAGGGTTTTAAAAATAAAGGTATTGCCTCCCAACATAATGGGCTTATCACTTGTAATAGGAGGTCCTTGGGCGATTGTAGTTTTAGCAATAAAAAGCATGAAAACCACAACTAATAATTGATATAATTTCATTGAATTAATTTTAATTTGAAAATTGAAAATGTTGCTTGACGCATCAAGCTACTATTCAGAGATAGCTGCTTTCGCAGGTATGAATCAAATTAAAAAAGTTTCATAAAGTACGGGAATATCCTTTATGAGTGGAGGGGGATTATAGTCTGTGTAACTAGTTACTGAAGCATCTTCTGTCAACGAAACGTTTAGTACAAAAACCGAAACAAATGCAGCTACAAAAGGACTATCAAAATTGATATCAAAATGGGCTTTTGCAAAGTTATCGTCGGTAGAAACTTGCGTATATTCATTATCACAACAATCGTGATCTTCGGCATGTTCATCTCCGCAGCTTGTATCTGCTAGAACCATACCACAAGAAAGATGCTCTTCCCCTAAAGTCAATTTTTCTATCATCTTATACTCACCACAATAGTGTTGCGCATAGGCAACGCCACTGCTACTCGCTAAGAGAAAAATTGATAGTAGTATGGAAATGAATTGTTTCACGTCACAAAATTATTCAAAAAGTACGCCAAGTGCGTAAAAAAAATGTTAATTATTTGATCTCAGAGGCAACACGACCGCATTTGAGCATTTTATCACCAAAATACGGATTCCGAATTTCTTTACTCTCACTTAACCAGAACGCACCCGTATTATCAAACGCCATTGGGCAATATTGTTTATAAATGACTCCCTCTGCGATAGCACCTTCTAACATTTTTTCAACTTCGGTGGTTACAATGACAAAAGCACTGCGTTGTACTTCTACATCATTACTTTCTACGATATTTTGAGCTGCTTGAAGGGCAACATCTTCGACTCCAATATTGGCAAATGCGGTCATCAAATTGGAAGCCTCTTTACTTGCCTGAGCGGCATCTGTATTTACAAAAGCTGTTTTTAAAGCTACATACTGAGTAAAAACATCTTTGAGTTTTTCATCGTTAAAATCTGCCGTAATGGCTTCGGAAGTATGCGTTGCAGCAACCTGCTTCGTCTCTACCGTTTTTACTTCTGGCGTTGTTTTTTTATCTTCTTTACAGGCCACTAGTGCAACAAACAAAGTACAAAGACAAAGAATTTTATAGGTTTTCATGTGTTGAAAATTTGAATTTCTAAAAGTGTAAAGATACAGATTTTGCTCCTATTTTTTAAGCTGAAAATAAAAAGCTGGCACTAATATTAGAAGAAATAAGGGTTGAATTAGAAACCTTCGGATGTAGAATAATAGCATATAATTTCCTGCTTCTGAAATTTGCAAACTCACATAGAATGCTAGCATCAAAACAACAAATAAAACCAAATAGAGAACTCCCGAAAGTTTTATAATTTCTTTTTTCTGAAATAATACCCAAATAATTAATAGCGAAATTAACGTATTTAATAAAAACCGAAGTACTGTAAAACCAAGTAGTTTCAGTAAATCAAACGCGGGTAATGCTTTTGTTGCATATTCAGATTTAAAAAAATCAATCAACGGATCATAAAACAACACTTCTTCATACATTCTTATAACTATAAGAAGTAAGAATAAGCCAGCTACTGGAAGTAATTTTTTCACATTAAACATCTTGAGTTGGCTTTAAAATTCGAACCCAGATAATCCAAAGCAGGAAAACCATTCCGTAGATAATAGCTGGAAACAAGACACCATGCAATATATGTTCGTATTCTGGATAGGAATACAGAGCAATTGTTAAAAGAGCAATTCGAATTATGTTGACACTATATATCAATACAGTCCCTGCCAAAATGAACAAAAAAGTCTTTTTAAATTTCTGATAAAAGGATACAACAAAAGCAATAAATAAGATAATAATACTAACGGCATTACAACCTTCAACTACCCTAGCCACAATCGTATCATTAAGATATAATACCATAGCGGGTTCTGTAGCAATTGCTTTAACCCCACCGTCATAACCCAACCCCTGAAGTAATGCTCCACTTTGTTTTGCAACCAGATGCGTAATTAAATCGGGGGAGTAAACACCTTCTTTTGAAAGATCTAAATAGAACCCGTATGCAATAGACAACAGAAAATAGCCTCCAATAAAAATAGCGACAAAGCGAAGTACAGACTTGTATTTATTAAAGAGTTCTTTCAAAAAAGAGAATTAAGACTTTTAACAAAAATACAGGATTTGATTTTGTAACGATTACAAGGTTTTAAAATACTTTTGTTTAAAAATATACCCTATGCCATTTGATAAATTAAAACCCAGAGTTACGACCATACTAGCTAACGATAGAGAGACAGCAGAACAACGAATGACTGAAGTATGTGAGTTGTTACAAACTTCTATTGGATATTACGACTGGGTTGGATTTTATTTTGCGAATGAAGCTGAAAGAACATTGCATCTTAAAGCATTTGCTGGAGAACCTACAGACCATACCGTGATTCCATTTGGTAAAGGGATTTGCGGACAAGTAGCCGAAAGCAATAAAAACTTTGTTGTTGCCGATGTAAAAGCGCAAACAAATTATATTGCCTGCAGCATCTATGTAAAGGCAGAGATTGTCATCCCGTTATTTAAAGACGGAAAAAATATTGGTCAGATAGATATCGATTCTCATACGGCTGATCCTTTTTCTGAAGAAGACGAACGTTTTCTGGAGTGGGTCAACGAGCAGGTCGCAGCAATACTCTAAATAGAGTAAAAGTCATGCTGAAATAATTTTAGCACCTCTAAACTAATTCCCTTTTGATATAACATCTGAAACAGCTTCAGCTTTTCATGTTACGGTTAACAACTCTTACATTCCTGTTCGAATCGCTTCAACCGGGTCTAGTTTTGAAGCCGAAATTGCTGGTAAGATACCAGATATTAAACCGATAGCGGCACTAATAGCTGTCCCTATAAACATATTTTTTGGCGAGAGTACAAACTCAAAATCGCCTGTAAATTGTGATGCGAGCAACGACACAAAAAATACAAGTACCAATCCTATTAATCCTCCAATCACAGCGAGAATAACAGCTTCAAATAAAAACTGAAGCAATATAAATCTATTTTTAGCCCCTAGTGATTTTTGAATACCAATCAAATTAGTTCGCTCTTTTACACTCACAAACATAATATTGGCAATCCCAAAACCTCCAACCAACAACGAAAATCCGCTAATAACCAACCCAATAACATTCATCTGACCTGTGATGTCGTCAATAAAATCGGTTAGTCCTTTTAACTGATTGACAAAAAATGTATCCGTTTCATCTGGCTTGAGACCTCGTGACAAGCGCATTTTTTGTTTTAAAGTCGCAATAAACTCGGCATTATCAACCCCTTTTTCAGGTTTAATAATAATCTGCGGAAAAGTCCCTTTGTTGTTATCTCCAAATATTCTTCGAGCCATATTAACAGGAATCAATACTGCAGTATCCTTTGAGCCTCCAAAAAGCCCCTGCCCTTCTTTTTCAAGAACACCCACCACGGTAAATTTTCTTCCGTAGAGACGCACTCTTTTCCCCATTGCTTGTGCAGGTTGTCCAAATAAATTTTTTGCAATTTCGTCTCCCAAAACTATAACGGGAGTTCCGCTATTAGATTCAGATTCATTAAAAAAGCGCCCTTCCTGAATTTTTAATGCTTCGATATCGTAATACTCGTGGGTAATAGAAGCAACCTCTACATTTGAAACCGACTTATCTTCGTATTTAATATTGTCTTGTGGAACATTTAACGAAAAAGAAGCGGCCTCTAAATTGGGCATTGTTTTCTTTATGTACTGGTATTCTTCATAACTTACATCTGGAAATTGCTGCCACTTCCAACGTGGAATTTCGGTAGGCCCAAAACTAAAACGCATGATAATAATCGTGCTGTTGTCGAGTCCGCTAATACTCCCTTCAATTTCTTTTTTTAAACTATCTACAGCAGCAAGTACTGCAATGATGGAAAAAATACCAATAGTCACTCCTACTAAGGATAGAAATGTACGGAGCTTGTTGTTTTTTAATGCATTTACAGCAAAATTAAAACTTTCCTTTAGTACGCGTAAATAGATTAGCATAGATTGGTTTTAGTTGAATCAATTTTTGTTTTGACAACTTTGGTTTACAATGTTCATAAACATATGACAAGTATGACGCATCGTGCTTTATTATGTTACAAATTTAAGGGTCAAATATGTATTTTTGCACTTTAATTTTCAACCATGAGCAACTCAAAAAAGATTCAGGCAGCATTAATATCCGTATTCCATAAGGATGGATTGGCTCCTATTGTACAAAAATTAGATGCATTAGGCGTCACTATTTATTCCACTGGCGGGACTGAAAAATTCATTAACGACCTTGGCATTAGGGTAATTCCTGTAGAAGATGTAACCGATTATCCATCTATTTTGGGAGGTCGTGTAAAGACATTACATCCTAAGGTTTTTGGCGGCATATTAAACCGCCAAGATAATGAGAGTGATGTACACGAAATGGGACAGTTTAACATTCCGCAGTTGGATTTGGTTATTGTTGATTTGTATCCGTTTGAAAAAACAGTAGCTTCAGGCGCTGAAGAACAGGATATTATTGAGAAAATTGACATTGGAGGAATTTCATTGATACGAGCTGCTGCTAAAAATTTTAAAGACACATTGTGTGTTTCTTCGATGGAAGATTATGGAGAAGTATTGGATTTACTTTCAGAAAAAAATGGCGAAACTACGATTGAAGATCGCAAAAAATTTGCAGCTAGATCATTCAATGTTTCTTCACATTACGATACAGCGATTTTTAACTATTTTAATCACGATCATAGCATTGCAGCTTTAAAAGTTAGTGAAACTAATTGTAAGGTCTTACGATATGGTGAAAATCCGCACCAAAAAGGGTTTTTCTTCGGAAACTTTGACGCAATGTTTGATAAATTACATGGCAAAGAAGTAAGCTATAACAATCTTTTAGATGTCGACGCCGCTGTGAATTTAATGGGAGAATTTACAGGTGAAGCACCTACATTCGCCATCCTTAAACATAACAATGCCTGCGGAATTGCCCAAAGAGATTCTGTACTTGAAGCTTACCATGCAGCGTTGGCTGGCGATCCAGTTTCGGCTTTTGGTGGTATTCTAATTTGTAATACTGAAATAGACCAAGCTACCGCAGAAGAAATACACAAATTGTTCTGTGAGGTGGTTATTGCTCCCTCCTTTTCTGAAACAGCCCTCCAAGTTTTAAAAGGAAAAAAGAACAGGATTTTACTTGTTCAGAAAGAAGCAAAGCTTCCAGACAGCACAGTAAGAACTTGCTTAAATGGAGTACTTGTTCAAGAAAAAGATCATAAAACTGATTCCCTTTCAGAATTAAGCTACGCAACCAACAATAAACCTACAGCTTCAGAGTTAGAAGACCTGTTGTTTGCATCAAAAATTTGTAAGCATACCAAATCAAATACTATCGTTTTGGCAAAAGGCAGACAATTGTGTGCTAGTGGCACCGGACAAACCTCCAGAGTGGATGCATTACGACAAGCAATTGAGAAAGCTACCAGCTTTAAATTTGATTTAGACGGAGCCGTGATGGCAAGTGATGCATTTTTTCCGTTTCCAGACTGTGTAGAGATTGCAGATAATGCTGGAATTAAAGCTGTTATTCAACCTGGCGGATCGATTAAAGATCAGTTAAGTATCGATTATTGCAATGAAAATAATTTAGCCATGGTATTTACAGGTACTAGGCATTTTAAACACTAAAAAATAGTACATTTGTAGGAAGCCACTGTGCTCTACGTTTAATTATAATACCACCAAAATAAATTATGGGATTTTTTGATTTCCTCACAGAAGAAATAGCCATCGATTTAGGGACTGCAAACACTTTGATCATCCATAATGACAAAGTTGTTGTAGACGCTCCTTCTATTGTGGCAAGAGATCGTACTACTGGCAAAATCATTGCTGTAGGTCGCGAAGCTGCCATGATGCAAGGTAAAACCCATGAAAATATTAAGACAATTCGCCCATTAAAAGATGGGGTTATTGCAGATTTTGATGCCAGTGAAAAAATGATAAACATGTTTATCAAAGATATTCCCGCATTAAAAAACAAATGGATCGCTCCTTCGCTACGTATGGTTATTTGTATTCCTAGTGGGATTACAGAAGTAGAAATGCGCGCTGTAAAAGAAAGTGCCGAACGTGTCAACGGGAAAGAGGTATATCTTATTCATGAGCCCATGGCAGCAGCGATTGGTATTGGCGTAGATATCATGCAACCTAAAGGAAATATGGTAGTGGATATTGGTGGTGGTACTACTGAAATTGCTGTAATCGCATTAGGTGGAATTGTATGTGATAAGTCTGTTAAGATCGCAGGAGACGTTTTTACAAATGATATTGTGTATTACATGCGTACCCAGCACAACTTGTATGTAGGTGAGCGTACTGCTGAAAAAATTAAAATTCAGATAGGTGCTGCGACCGAAGACCTTGAACTTCCACCAGATGAAATGGCAGTACAAGGACGTGACCTACTTACAGGAAAACCTAAACAAGTAGAAACTTCCTATCGGGAAATTGCAAAAGCGTTGGACAAGTCTATCCTTCGTATTGAAGATGCCGTAATGGAAACGCTTTCTCAAACTCCGCCAGAATTAGCCGCAGATATCTACAATACCGGAATTTATCTAGCTGGTGGTGGCTCTATGTTACGCGGACTAGACAAACGATTATCTTTAAAAACAGATCTTCCAGTTTATATTGCCGAAGACCCTTTAAGAGCAGTTGTTAGAGGTACAGGAATTTGTTTAAAAAACATCAATAAATACAAAAGCGTATTGATCAAATAAGGCTTAAAAGAAAGAAGGCGTGCGACAGATTATATTTTTCTTTATTCGGAATAAGAATTTCCTGTTTTTTTTACTCCTTTTTTGTATTGCCTTAGTATTAACAGTACGTTCACACTCCTTTCATAAAAGCAAATTTGTAAGTTCGTCCAATTACGTTACGGGTGGTGTTTATTCATTTACAGATAATATTTCAGGTTATTTTGGACTTAAAACTGAAAATGAAAAACTTTTGGAAGAGAATCTTCGTCTTCGGAAATTGCTTCAGATTACCCTCAACCAAAAAGAGATTGACTCACTGGAAGAATCTGAGGTTACCTCACAATATCGATATGTCGCTGCCAAAGTAATCAACAATAACTATTCAAAAACAAAAAATAATATTACAGTAAAGAAAGGGAGTAAGGACAGTGTCAAATTAGACATGGGCGTGATTACTTCCAAAGGAATTATTGGCGTAGTAAACAGTGTTTCCAAAAACTATGCGACCATCCAATCGATACTAAATACTAATAGCTCTATAAACGCCAAACTAAAAAAAACAGAACATTTTGGATTTCTAGAATGGGACACTAAAAATCCAAATGTAGCGCAACTTATACAGATACCCAGATTGGCTCCTGTTCAAATTGGAGATACCATTACTACCGGAGGAAAATCTACTATTTTCCCAAAGGGTGTGTTAATTGGCACCGTTAAAGATTACACCTTAAAAGAAGACGATAGCTACTTGATTAATGTAGCGCTGTTCAATGACATGACGAATCTTAAAAATGTCTACATCATTGAAAACACCGATAAGGTAGAGATACAGCAACTTGAAGAAACCGTAGCCGAAGACGATGCAGAATAAAGAAATTTTTATAAACCTAGTACGATTCTTTGCATTGTTATTTCTGCAGGTCTTATTACTTAATAAGATCAATTTTTTAGGATATATCAATCCCTACCTCTACATTGTGTTTATCCTCATTTTTCCTTTAAGTGGAAATAAAGCTTTACTTATATTTCTAAGTTTTCTTTTAGGACTTTTTGTGGACATCTTTAGTGACTCTGGTGGGGTACATGCAGCTGCATCTGTTTTAATTGCCTATGTACGACCATTATTTTTAAAATTTGCTTTTGGCGTAAGTTATGAGTATAATATGGTGAAGTTAAATAAAACTCCATTAAGTGAACGCCTAGTATATATTAGTATGATGGTTTTTCTCCATCATATTGTTTTGTTTTCTTTAGAAATATTTAGCTTCTCGCATATATTAATTTTGCTGAAATCTACGTTATTTTCAGGTATCTTTAGCATAGTATTGATCTTATGTACATTAATGCTTTTCAGCAGAAAAAATTAGATAGGTTTAGATCGTTATGAGAAAATTTTTACTCCTTGGATTGGTTTTAGTTACTGGCGTTGTATTCGCTGGCAGACTATTCTATTTACAGGTGTATGATACATCATTTCAGCAACTTTCTGAAAATAATGCCGTAAAAACCATCTATGATTATCCGCAAAGAGGCTATATTTTTGACCGGAATGGAGACCTTTTGGTTAGTAACCAGCCTTCTTACGATGTAATGGTAATTCCGAGAGAAGTAAAAGAACTAGATACTTTAGAATTCAGTAAACTTCTGAAGCTTTCAAAAGAAGAATTAACTATCCGACTTAAAAAAGCCCGTGTCTATTCTCCTAGGCTTCCTTCGCCTATCATTCCGCAGTTAACAAAAGAAGAGTATGCTTACCTTTCTGAAAAAATGTTTAAATATGATGGTTTCTACATTCAGAAAAGATCGCTACGTGACTATCAGGTAGCTCATTCAGCAAATGTATTAGGATACATACGAGAAGTGGATGAACGCATTTTAGACAAAAACCCTTACTACCAAATGGGTGAAATTATTGGGATGCAGGGAGTGGAGGCACAATACGAAGAGGTGCTTCGGGGTGTGAAGGGCGTAAAGTATATTCAAAAAGATCGTTTTAACCGTGATATAGGTTCGTACAAGGAGGGTATTTTTGACACCCTGCCTGAACGTGGAAAAGATATTACGTTAACAATTGATGCAGCACTTCAAAAATACGGAGAAGAATTATTTGTAAATAAGAGAGGCGGCATCGTTGCTATAGAACCTGAAACCGGAGAAATTTTAGCATTGGTTACAGCTCCCTACTATGATCCAGAACTACTGGTAGGCCGAGAGCGCTCCAGTAATTTCACTAGATTATTTTACGACACCATCGCAAAGCCACTTTTTGATCGTGGTCTGCAAGGTGAGTATCCTCCTGGATCCCCATTTAAGACACTAACAGGTCTCATTGGTCTTCAGGAAGGTGTTATTGATACTAAAGAAAGAATATACTGTAATCATGGTTATGTGTATGGAAGAGGTGTAAAATTAGGCTGTCATAGCCACGCGACACCTTTGGCAATGGAAGGAGGGATTGCGAATTCCTGTAATGCATATTTCTGTACGGTATATCGTCGATCTATTGAAAAATTTGATACACCTCAATTAGGGATCGATAATTGGAACAAACATTTAAGTAGTTTTGGACTAGGAGAGTTTATGGGTTATGATCTTCCTAGTGGTCGACCGGGATTGATTCCAGACTCAGATTACTACAACAGGTATTACAATTATCCGAAATACAAATGGTACGCCACTGCAACTATCTCAAATGCTATTGGGCAAGGTGAAGTAAACCTCACTCCTATGCAGATGGCAAATTTTACTGCTACCATAGCAAACCGTGGTTGGTGGTACAGACCACACGTTATCAAGAAAATTGAGGATTCGGATACCATTCCGAGTATTTATGAAGAAAAACACATTACCACCATAGATAGAGAACATTTTGATGTTATTGTCGACGGGATGAATGATGTATTTAATTACGGAACGGCAGCTCATTTAAAAATTCCGGGGATTGAGATCTGTGGAAAAACAGGAACCGCCGAAAATTATACGAAGATTGACGGAAAGCGAGTCCAGCTTACAGACCATTCAACTTTTATCGCTTTTGCACCTAAAGAAAATCCTAAAATCGCTATTGCGGTTTTTGTAGAAAACGGATACTGGGGAGGTCGTTGGGCAGGACGAATTGCTAGCCTTATGATTGACAAATATATTAATGGAGAAGTAACCCGAAAAGATTTGGAAGACTATGTGCTAAAAGGAAGTTTAATGGATGAATATGAAAAACCGCTTCTTCAGAAACCATTTCCTATTAATGATGGGAAGAAAATTAGTGCAAAATTCTTAAATGAAAAGAAAGAAGCATTTAAAGACTAGCGTATAGCATGGCAGAAAGTAGAGGACTCTTAAAATTTGACTGGCTTACCATCTTGCTATATGTTGCATTGGTAGCTATAGGTTGGATGAATATTTACTCAGCCTCTCTTGATGAAACCTCAGAATACTTCTGGGATATGAATCAGATTTATACGCGACAATTTCTTTTTATACTATTAAGTGTACTTCTTATCATTTTTATACTTGCCATCGAATCCAAGTTCTATGAACGGTTTGCCAGTTTGATTTATATCATATCCTTGGTATCGCTATTGGGTTTGTTTGTATTAGGAAAAAACATTAATGGCGCGACCTCTTGGTATAGCTTCGGAAGCTTTGGTCTACAGCCTAGTGAATTTGCAAAAGCTGCCACAGCGTTGGCACTAGCAAAGTATTTAAGCGACATACAGACCAATGTAAGGGAATTTAATTATCAGCTTAGAGCCTTTTTAATTATAGTTTTGCCCGCATTATTTATTATTCCGCAGCCAGACCCAGGAAGTGCATTGATCTATGCTGCATTTATTTTTCCTTTGTATAGAGAAGGCTTACATTTTGTGTATTTGTTGTTAGGCTTTTTTGCTGCCGCCTTATTTATGTCTACGCTAGCCTTTGGATTTTTATGGGTAGCTCTAGCTGTACTCTTTGTAGCAGGGCTAATCTATTTAAATAACCGAAAAAAGAAGCCTAAACTCTCTCGATACATTATCATTTCTCTAGCATGTATTGGTTTTGCATTTTCAGTAAATTATATTTTTAATAATGTTTTTGAGCAGCGCCACAGAGATCGTTTTAATATTGTATTAGGAAAAGAAACCGACTCCAAAGGAATTGGTTACAATACCAATCAAAGTGAAATTGCTATTGGAAGTGGTGGCTGGACTGGAAAGGGTTGGACACAGGGCACTCAAACCAAAGGTAACTTTGTCCCCGAACAGCATACTGATTACATATTTAGTACCGTTGGAGAAGAATGGGGTTTTATAGGAGCGCTTGTGGTTGTCCTCTTATTCGTTTTTTTAATTATTCGATTATTGGTATTGGCCGAACGTCAAAAAACACAATTTGCACGAGTATATGGATATAGTGTAGCTGCAATTATTTTCTTACACTTTTTTGTGAATGTTGGGATGGTTACTGGTTTGTTTCCTACTGTTGGTATTCCATTACCCTTTTTTAGTTATGGAGGCTCAGGCCTCTGGGGCTTTACCATTCTTCTGTTTATATTTGTAAGGTTGGATGCCTCAAATTATTACTACACATAGCGGGGGTGGCGAGCAATCTACTTTTTTTGTACCTTTTTAAACAAAAAAATAGTGCGAAGCCGTTATCCTAAATCCCCATTTATTTTTGTAAGGTTGGATGCCTCAAATTATTACTACACATAGCGGGGGTGGCGAGCAATCTATTTTTTTTGTACCTTTTTAAACAAAAAAATAGTGCGAAGCCGTTATCCTAATTTTTAAATTCATAGTAGTAAGGGTAAAGTTTCAACTTACTACTTGAAAACATCGACAAGCAATCTACATTTCTTACATAAGCTAACTTACTATTCGTATTTAAAATAAAAATTTTGTCATTTCCAAAATGTAAAGTATATTTGTCATATAGGAAAAATTACTTTCCATTAAAAATCTTCTTATGACACTAAAACAAATATGCGAAACAGACAAAAAAGCTTTTGAAAAATTAAGAAATTTTCAAATGAATAATTCATTTAAAAAGGTAGGTTGGGCAATTGTTATTGTATCTGTTCTACTTGTGCTATCTGGTAAATTTTTTGAAGAACCTAATTGGTTTAGGACGCTATTTAGAAATTTAATTCTTATTGGATTTTTAGTAGTTTCATTTTCTAGAGAAAAAATTGAGGACGAAATGGTACGCCACCTTAGAGGGGTATCGTACAGACTAGCTTTTCTTTTGGGAGTTTTATATGCTATTATCCATCCGTACCTCGATTATTTGGTTGATTTACTTTTAAATATCGAAAATCCCAAGATTGAAGCGAGCTATTTTCAGATTTTCTTGTATATGTTTATGATACAAATCGCCTTCTTTGAAGTGATGAAAAAAAGAGGTGCATGAAAAATTCAATAAAAGTAGAGCGCGCAATTCTTAACTTAACACAAGAAGAATTGGCCAAAAAAATAGGCGTTTCCAGACAGACTATAAATTCAATTGAAGCCAATAGATATGTTCCTTCTACTGTATTAGCTTTAAAACTTTCAGCGATTTTTAATAAAGCTGTAAATGATTTTTTTAGTCTAAGTGATGACGATTAATAGGTAACTTAAGCTCCATTATTAAATTTCTATTTTCCCCAGGCTTTTGTATCACGCATCGCTTCTAGTTGATCTTCAACCGAATCTGGGAGTGAAGAGAAAAAATCAATACCAGAAACTTCTTCAATAGCATCAATCGTTGTTATATATTCATAAAATGAATCGTTCGTTTCACTATTTGGGATTAAAAAAGCAATCGCTTTATACCTTCCTTTTGTATGATCTATGATGATTTTATAAAACTGCTCAGGTACTGAAACTCTCTCCAAACCTATGGTTGGCAATCCATCCTTCAAAATTCCTCCAGTCACCACATACACACCGTTATATTTTCTTGCCCATCTTCTGGTCTGCTGTTCCAACTTGTTCCAGATTCCGCCATTGAAATCATTGTTCTGCGGACTTATATTACTGGTTAGAAATGTTTCGTGATACGCTTCAAAACTAAACCGCCTATCACCTGCCGGACATAAGTGCCCACGATCATATCCAGATCCTTTATAGCTTCGCCAGTGTGCAGATTTACTTTCAATTTTTCGGTCTTCTACAAAATCTGGGCGTTCAAATTCCTGTCGGGATAAATGTTCTTTCAGCAACGGATAAGCAACCCACTCTGCTTGTTCGTGTTGTTCAACGTATGACAATGTATAATATCCATGCTCAATCACAACTCCAGTTGTAGAGGTTGGCAGTAAATTTTCAGAGAATTCTTCCGAAGAACTCTTTACAGTTGGATTGGAAGTGTCTGGATAGGATTCAGTCTGTTTACTTGCATATTGCTCTGCGTAATACAGTCCCACAATGAGTGCAATCGTTAAAATAGGATAAAGATATTTTCTCATTTTATTTTCTAATTTCTCACATCCATGGCATCACGCAATGCATTTCCTATCAACATAAAAGCAGTTACCAAGCTCATTATTGCCAATCCAGGGATAATTGCGAGATAGGGTTTCCCTAAAATAATATATGCGTAATGATCTTTAATAATTCCTCCCCAACTTGGCATAGGCGGTTGCGCTCCTATCCCCAAAAAACTCAACCCGCTTTCTATTAAAATAGCTCCTGCAAAATTTGCAGCACTTATAATAATCACCGGAGCCATAATATTTGGCAAAATATGTCGTATGATGATTCGTGCGTCTTTAAATCCCAAAGCTCTTGCTGCGGTCACATACTGCATCTCTTTAACACCCAATACCTGTCCACGAACCACACGCGCAACTTCCACCCACATTGTTAATCCTACAGCTATAAATACCTGCCAGAAGCCTTTTCCTAAAGCCAGTGTGATGGCAATAACGAGGAGTAAGGTTGGAATGGACCAAGTTACATTAATAATCCACATAATAACAGCATCTACTTTTCCACCATAATACCCTCCTATGGCTCCCATCGTGATTCCAATGAGCAATGAAATAAACACCGCTATAAATCCAATAGCAAGTGAAATACGAATTCCTATAAGCATTCTACTTAACAGGTCACGACCATATTTGTCTGTTCCCAGCAGGAATTTTTTATCTGAAATATATTTTTCTTGGATTTCCGCTACGGAAGCTGCTTCAGGAAATAGCGATAGTTCATATTCTTTTTCTAACCCTTCAGTCCTATCTTCGGAATATTCTGTAATTACAATTCCGTTTTCTGAAGTTGTAAATGAAGCTATTGGAATTTCACTCGCAGTTGTTTTCTTTCCGAAGAAAAAAACCGAAACAGGATTCTGTGCCTCAACATTTGAAGGTATCGTTAACATAGGCACCGTAAATCCCGGAGATTTGGAATGAACAGACAAGTGCATCTGATTGGCATTTTCGCTATTGTCTGGGGCAATGGCATAGGCGAATATCGCGACGAATACACAAAGCACCAAAAAGCAAAAACTAAAAACGCCCCAAAAGTTCTTTTTAAACTTTTGGAGCGCTATAGCTGTTAAAGAGGTTGCCTTTTTCACACTGTAAAAATATGTAATTACAGCCTAATTGAACCGAAAGCCTTTCAGAAAAAAGACTTAGTTCTTAATATTAGCAACTTTTTCGGTTTTAATATTATTGATCTTTAAATCCTCAAGCACATTGACTGCTTCTTCCACATAAATATCCTTCGCTAGATTTTCATGCCATCTTTTGCGTTTTTCACGCAACACAGTATCCTGACGCATCAATTCAATTTCACTTGATAAGGATTTTAGACTTAGCTTATTGTCATAATTATCAATCGCCTTATACTTCTGGGTTTGGGATTTACGCTCTTCAATTTCATCAATATATTCATCCAGATTCAATGTAACTTCAAGCTCTTCTCTTCGCTCCTTGATCCACTTTGCATTTTCGTCGATCAACGCTAATTGTTCGCTTTTTGCCATACGCTCCTGGCTATTTTGAATGGCTTTGTCAAAATCCACATATCCGTCCCAGATTTTATAGTTAGCTGGAGCAATTTTATCATAAGGTAAAGGATTATCATAATCTCTTTCTCCAACGTCAATATACGCATACCTATCTGGCATCACTACATCACTTTTTACTCCTTCTAATTGTGTAGAACCACCATTAATTCGATAAAACTTTTGAGTCGTAAGCTTTAGAGCTCCCATATCTCCCATATCGTTTTGACGAACATACTGGTTTAAATCCAATAATCGTTGAACCGTACCCTTTCCATAGGATTGTTCACTACCAATAATAATGGCACGCTTATAGTCTTGCATCGCAGCTGCCAGAATTTCGGACGCTGAGGCAGATAGACCGTTTACTAGAATAACTAAAGGACCGTCCCAAACAATTTCAGGATCTACATCTTTTAAGACCTCTTTATTATTTCCAGCACCGGCAACTTGTACCATAGGTCCTTCTTTTATAAAGAGCCCACCAATATCTACAGCGGTCTTTAAAGAGCCACCTCCATTATCACGAAGATCCAGCACTAAGCCTTCCATGCCTTCTTCTTTTAAGCGAAGTATTTCATTTCGTACATCGTTTGTTGCATTTTTCTTCTCAAAATCCTGCATATCGAAGTAAAACTGAGGCAAATGAATCAATCCGAATTTTCTTTCATCTTTATCTATAACCACTGCTTTAGCAAAAGTTTCTTCCAATTCTACAACATCTCTTGTAATCACCTCATCCTCAATAGATCCATCTACTCTTTTTATAGTCAAAGTAACTTTAGTACCCTTAGGCCCTTTAATAAGTTGAACGGCGTCATCTACACGCATTCCAACAATACTCACAGGATCTTTTTCATCTTCTTGTTTTACTTTTAAAATCGCATCTCCCACATTTAAATGTTCGCCTCTCCAAGCCGGACCACCACTAATAACTTCTACGATAGTGACATAGTCGTTTTTTTTCTGAAGTCGCGCTCCAATTCCCTCGAGCTTTCCAGACATTCGTAAATCGAAACGATCTCTGTCTGGCGGTGCGAAATAATTAGTATGCGGATCAAAGCCTTCTACAAAAGTGGTTAGGAAAATAGCAAAATAATCTTCCCGGTTTAGGTCTTTATTAAAATCAAAAAATTCTTTTAAAGAGGTTCGTACCTGATCTCTGGCCTTCTCCTCCATTTCTGTCATAGAGAGTTTTGCATTTTCAGTTTCCTCATAAGTTTCCCCATTTTCTAAAGCTTCGGCTTTTGCTTTTTCTGAGGTTTTCTTTTCTTCTACAAGATCATAATAATTTGATATGGTAGAAAACTTTAATTGTTGTCTCCAGCGTTCTTGTAGTTCTTTTTCTGAAGTGGCATACGCCAGATTATCATAATCAACATTGATTTTTTCTTTCACGGTAAAATCAAATGGATCTGCAAGCACTACTTGGTACCTTGCCTTTGCCTGCTCCATTCGTTCGGCAAGCCGTTCGTTTACTAAATCGAAAAAAGTTAAGTCTTTCGCTTTTATTTGGTCGTCAATTTCAAGTCGGTATTTTTCAAATTCAGCAATGTCTGAAGCTAAGAAATATCGTTTAAGAGGATCTAGACTCTCGATAAATCTGTCATAAACACTCGCAGAAAAGGTATCATCAACTGTAGCAAGTTCGTAATGACCGCGATTTAAAACATAGGTTATCAGGTCTATTAAAAGTTTGTCTTTGTCGGGGTCATCAAATTTTTTGGTGGTAAAACTGCAAGAAGCTGCCGCAACAAAAACGGCAAGAAGTAATACTTTTAAATTCTTTTTCATCACATTCATACTCTCTAAATATTTTTAAGATGTCTAAATTATATAAAAAACCGTGCCAAGCAGTAACAATGATACTAAATCTTTGTTAAACAAAAGAAGCTTGAGTATCAGTTATTCCACCACTTTCTTTAGACACCTATAAGACGAGCTTACTAAAAATTTATTACAACTACTTACTGGTTCTCAGAAATAAAAAAACGATGCTTCAATACTGGTAATAAACTGTATTTTTGCATTAAAATTTACCAGTATGTCAAAAAAAAAGCCACTTATTTTAGTAACGAATGATGATGGAATTACCGCTCCGGGAATTCGTACGCTGATTGAAGTCATGAATACTATTGGCGATGTCGTAGTCGTCGCTCCAGACGCTCCCCAGAGCGCTATGGGACATGCTATTACCATCAATGACACATTGTATTGCAATAAGGTTACTGTAAATGAAGAGGAACCTCAAACTGAATATAGTTGTAGCGGAACCCCTGTAGATTGCGTAAAACTTGCTGTCAATGAAATTTTAAAACGAAAACCAGACCTGTGCGTTAGCGGCATAAACCACGGTAGCAATTCTTCGATTAACGTAATTTATAGTGGCACCATGAGCGCTGCCGTAGAAGCTGGAACGATTGGAATTCCTTCTATCGGATTTTCTTTATTGGACTACTCCTTGGAAGCCGATTTTGAACCTGCAAAAAAATACGTCAAATTAATGGTAGAACAATGTCTGGAACAGGGATTACCAAAAGGCGTTGTGCTTAACGTCAACATACCTAAACTCCCTGAAAGTAACATAAAAGGTATTAAAGTGTGTCGGCAGGCAGATGCCCATTGGGAAGAAACATTCGACAAACGTAAGAGTCCGTTAGGGAAAGACTACTATTGGTTGACCGGTGAATTTATCAATAAAGATAAAGGAGAAGATACAGACGAATGGGCGCTGGAAAATGGCTATGTTTCGGTAGTTCCTGTTCAGTTTGACCTTACAGCACATCATGCTATTAAAGATATTAACTCTTGGAAGTTATAACCTATGAATAAAAAAATTGCACTTAATATTTTTATAGGATTCTGTGTTGGGATCATTGCAAACTTTACGGGTAGTTTTCTCTACCTTCAGCTATTTTCAAAACATCCGTTAGAAGAAAGTATTACAATAGCGCTACAAGAGGACGTTTTTGGAAATATTATCGCATTAGGAGCTGTTTTAAATCTTGCTGCATTTTTTATACTGCTGAAGAAGAAGCGCTTCTATCGTGCACGTGGGGTGATACTGGCGACCATCGTAGCTGCAATTCTTATTCTGGTCTCAAAATTTTATTAATTCTTTCAGAAAATATTTCAGCAAAAAAGGAGTGTGCACTCCTCAAGGATTCGTGTATCTTTATCATATAAATTTATAGGGTGAAATATTATATCATAGCAGGAGAAGCTTCTGGCGATTTACATGGCGCCAATTTGATGAAAGCACTTCGCCGTAAAGATCCTGAAGCCACTTTCAGGTTTTGGGGAGGGGATCTTATGCAGGAAATTGGAGGAAACCCCGTTAAGCATTATAAGGAGCTAGCTTTTATGGGATTTGTCGAAGTGCTCTTTAATCTGCGTACCATTCTAAAGAATATTTCATTCTGTAAAAAAGACATTGAAGCCTTTACACCAGACGCCATCATTTTTATTGATTACCCTGGCTTTAATCTTCGTATTGCCAAATGGGCAAAGAAGAAAGGAATACTTACACAATATTATATTTCTCCACAGATCTGGGCATGGAAGGAAAATCGGATTAAGGATATAAAAAGAGATGTAGATGACATGTATGTAATCCTTCCGTTTGAAAAAGATTTTTATGAAAAGAAGCACAATTTCCCTGTTCATTTTGTAGGACACCCATTAATCGATGCAATTTACGAACGCGAACAAGTACTCCCTGAAATTTTTAAACAAGAAAACCATTTGGACGACAGACCTGTGATTGCCTTGCTTCCGGGAAGTAGGAAACAGGAAATCTCTAAAATGCTTACGGTGATGCTTTCGGTAGTTGACACCTATCCCGAGTATCAGTTTGTTATTGCTGGGGCTCCAAGCCAGGAGGCTTCATTTTATGCACCATATATTAAAAAACAAAATGTTCATTTATTATTAAACAAAACCTACGATCTGTTAAGTATTTCGAATGCTGCTCTGGTTACTTCGGGGACCGCAACACTGGAAACCGCACTCTTTAAAGTACCACAGGTAGTCTGCTATAAAGGAAGCTCTATTTCGTACCAAATTGCAAAAAGAGTTATCAATCTTGATTATATTTCACTGGTAAATTTAATACTGGATAAACCTGCTGTGACTGAGTTGATACAATCTGATTTCAATTCTCAACGTTTAAAAGAAGAGCTCACTAATATTCTTGATGAATACAAACGAGCAACTTTGTTTTTAGACTATTACGATTTGGAACAGAAATTAGGTGGTAAAGGAGCGAGTGAAAAGACAGCAGCGCTCATTTTTGATAGCACCCAAAAAAACAAATAACTATTGTATGAAAAAAACATTCCTACTTATCCTTTTAGCTTTCGCAATCGCCTCCTGCGGAAGTTCAAAAAAAACAACTAAAACCATTGTAGTTACTAAAGAAGGAACTCCCAATAGGACTAAAAAAGTAGAACAAAAAAAGAAAGATGATATAATCATTGTCACCACTACCGAAGCAGACGAGGTCATTACTGCAGAAACCAATACCAAACTACTTAAAAAGATCATCAAAAATGCCGAAACCTTTGAAGGTACTCCTTACAAATTTGGCGGTACCACAGATCAAGGGATGGATTGCAGCGGACTTGTATTTACTGCCTTTCAACAGGAAAATGTAATTTTACCAAGAATCTCTAGAGAAATGGCTACACGAGGCGTCGAAATACAACTATCTGAAGCCGAAGAAGGAGATCTGGTATTCTTTAAGACTAGCAGCAGAAACAGAATTAACCATGTAGGCATTGTCACAAAAATTAAAGATGACATTATCTACTTTATTCATTCTACCACCTCGCGCGGAGTGATTACTTCATCCATGCTCGAAAATTATTGGAAGAAAGCTTTTGTAGGGATTCGCCGCGTCATTTAAAAACTGTATCTTTATAGAAACTCCCCAGTCAATTAATTGAATTGACATGAAGTTTATCAATTTTACGATGGTATCTTTTGCCATCTGTTTTGCATTGGGCATAGTAACAGCTCATGTTTTCCCTAGCTCCCTTTCTCTGGTTCTCTATATTTTTCTTAGCTTGTTCTGCCTACTGTTCTTTTTTTGGAGGCTTAATCGCAATCAGTTGTTTCCTTCTGTTTTCTTCGGAATTCTTACTTATTGTAGTATGATTCTTTTAGGATATGGTAATTATATCATTCGGTTGCCGGCATCGCAACCCAATCATTTTACTACAATCCTTTCTGAAAATTCCCCACAAATCCTTCAGCTAAAGATCACTGAAATTCTAAAACCAGATCGCTTTACTAATAAATATATCACTGAGGTTGAGGCCGTACATTCTGAAAGTTCTTCGGGCAATCTCCTACTCAACATTCAAAAAGATAGTCTTTCAGAAAAAATATCGATTGACAATGTGTTACTCATTGCTGAAGCACCTCAAATCATTCCGAAGCCATTAAATCCGAACCAATTTGATTATTCCAGATACATGAAAACTTTGGAGGTATACCACCAAATTAGAACAAAATCGGCTTATATCATCCATAAAACGAAAGGCTCGCCCTCCTTGAGAGGTCGTGCAGAACGTGCAAGAGAATACATTCTTCAGAAACTAAAAAAAACACCGTTAACCCTTGATGAACGCGCCATTTTACAAGCCTTAGTTCTGGGGCAGCGTCGGGATATTAATTCAGATCTCTATGCCGATTATGCCGCAGCAGGAGCTATCCATATATTGGCCGTCTCTGGACTTCACGTAGGGATCTTGTATTTTATACTGCTATTTCTTTTAAAACCATTTCACTATGTTAAGAATGGAAAAATTATTCAAAGTGTACTTATCGTACTATTGCTTTGGATCTTCGCGTTTGTAACTGGGTTGTCTCCTAGTGTGACCCGAGCTGTAACTATGTTTTCTTTGTTTGCTTTGGCAAATACTTTACAAAGAGAAACCTCTTCTATTAACACGCTCTTTATTTCGTTCTTTATTTTGTTACTCTACAACCCAAATTGGTTGTTTCATGTAGGGTTTCAACTTAGTTATTTGGCTGTGTTCTCAATTCTTTGGATACAACCCAAACTGAATAGTTATTGGAGCCCTAAGAACTATTTCTTGCGCCTCTTTTGGGGCATTTTTACCGTTACCCTTGCGGCTCAATTAGGGATCCTACCGCTTAGCTTGTATTATTTTCATCAATTTCCAGGCTTGTTTTTTATTACGAATCTTGTCGTCCTACCTGTGTTGGGAATCCTATTAGGAGGCGGATTATTAGTAGTTATTTTAGCGGCTTTCGCGGTATTACCTGATTGGCTGGCACGTTCTTTCAATTGGTGTATTAGTCAGCTCAACACATTTATTAGATGGGTTGCACATCAAGATTCCTATTTATTTACAGACATTCCCTTCTCGGGATATAAAGTACTGGCAAGTTATGTAGTATTGGTTACGATCGTAGTATTTTGGAAACACGCTAGCTTCAGGCGAGGGACATTTATTTTTGCTTCATTTATTTTATTATTAGGTGTTATTCTATATGATATTTCTGAAAGTGCTTCCGAAGAATTGGTGATTTTTCAGAAAAGCAGGCAAACCCTCATTGGACATAAGAATAATCATTTGCTTACGCTATTTATTTCAGATACGAATACTTTCCGAAGCGATACCTATCCTATATCATCCTATGCAACTTCAGAAGCAATAAAAAGAATTACTACGCAACAGTTTCCCAATGTGCTCATGTTCAGAAATAAAAAAATGCTTATTATCGATAGTCTTTCAGTGTATCCAAAGGCCGAATCTATAGAGTGGTTGGTTTTAACTCAAAGTCCGAAAATCCATCTTGAACGAGTTCTGGATAGTCTTCAACCCAGTTATATTATCGCAGACGGGAACAATTACACCTCCTATATAAAACGCTGGCGGGAAACTTGTGAAAAAAGAAAACTCCCTTTTCACCATACTGGTTCAAAGGGAGCCTATAGTATTGATTAAAATTGTTTAAAAAGTACCTTTAAATTTTTTCTGATAGTCGTTCCAAGCTTCAGCAGTAGTTATTTTCTTGTAATCATCACTAGCGATCATCTTAAGATAGATTTCAAGCTCCTGAGGTGTTCTATAACCCGCAATTGCCTGAATAAGATCTCCGTTGTCTTCAAAAAATACCAGACTAGGATAGCCTCTCACTTTTAGGGCGTGGGCAAACAAATGCTGAGAATTTCTCCCTTTTTTATCAGGAACATAATTAGGATTCGTATAAGTAAAATCCTGATAGGTGATTTCTTCGGTGCCTTCGGCATTAAATTTCACAGCATAAAAATGATCGTTTATATATTTGATAACATTCTTATTACTAAAAGTATTTTTATCTAGTAATTTACAGGGACCACACCAAGTAGTATAAGCATCCATAAAGATTTTTTTGGGTTCTTTTTTCTGTGCTGAGAGTGCATCTTCCATCGACATCCAGTTTATTTTCTGGGCAGTCATCGAAGCTGTAAGTGCTACAAAAAAGAGCAACATAAGATTTTTCATCATTTATTTAGTTTGAAAAGTAGGTTTAAAATTTTTGTAATATTCATTGAATTTTTCCTGAGAGTCAATGGTTTTGTAATCTCCCGAAGCATACATCTTTAAGTAAACTTCCAGCTGATTAGGTGTTAGATAACTTGCTACTTTATTAATAAGCTTTCCGTCACTTTCTATAAAAAGCATTGTTGGATAGGCACGTACACCCATAAAACGAGCAAATTGGTGCGGACTGTTTCGTGTACGTGTTCGTGCAGGATCAAAATTTGGATTCGTAAACTCTCTATCTCCAAGGGTGATTGACTCGTTTCCTTCTCCATTAAACTTCACAGCGTAAAAATGCTTATTGATATATGCCGCAACATCTGGGTTTGAAAAGGTATTTTTATCCAGCATTTTACAAGGACCACACCAATTGGTATACACATCAACAAATATCTTTTTGGGAGCCTTTTGTTGAGCAGCAATTGCTTCATTCATGGTCATCCAATTAATTTTCTGTGCCGAAACAGCAACAGAAATCAATAAGGTAAATAGTAAAAGTAGTTTCTTCATGATACTAAAGTAAACAAAAAACGTTCCACAAAGTGAAACGTTTTTTATAGTTTTCTATTATAAATTAACGCACACCGTGCATCATTCTTACCAACGTTTTATTTAAAATTAGCATAATAATACCTGCTCCTATTGGTATTAAAGTAAAGATTAAAAAGAAGAATGTCAATCCTTTTTCTTCTAAGATAGGATCCATAAAACTTCCTGTAATACCTGCTGCAAAATTTGCAATAAAGTTCGCTACAAACCAAACACCAAACATTAAGCCTACCAATTTCAAGGGCGCTAATTTACTAACATACGATAAACCTACTGGTGACACACAAAGCTCACCCAACGTGTGAAATAAGTAGGCTAGTATTAAGAATATCATACTTACTGAAGCTGTTTTAGCTCCTAAAGGAATTGCCATTGAGCCGTAAGCCAAGATACCAAAACCAAGCCCTAATAAAATGAGGCCAATAGCAAATTTTACAGGTCCAGTAGGATTGTACCTACTTTGCCATACTTTAGAGAACAAAGGAGCAAAAGCAATGATAAAGAAGGAGTTTAAAATTCCAAACCAAGATGCTGGAACTTCTGCAGCATCTGCTACGAATTCTCTATATAACATCCAAATTACAATTCCCCAAATGATCACGAAACTGGTTCCTAAGAGTATGTTTGACAATGAATATTTGGCAAAGGTCTGTTTAAAAAGCATTGCAAGTACCCAAGTAATAATTAACATAGGGACGACGGTCAATAAAGTATTAAAGATCTTAAATATCATGGCGCCATCATCTACCAATACTCTATCGGTATAATCTGCTGCGAATATGGTCATAGAACCACCCGCTTGTTCGAATGCCCACCAGAAGAAAATAGTAAAAAATGCTAGTACCCCAATCACGATCAATCGATCTCGAGTTATCTTAGATTTTTTAGCATCATCCATCACCTCTTCGATATCCTCTTTAGTGTCTTCTACCGATTCTTCGATAGCATCAAAATCTTTAGTCCCTTGTGGAGAAAGACCTATACGTCCAAAGATTTTTTGAGCAAAATAGAATTGTAACATTCCAAAGAACATAAAAATACCAGCAAGACCAAAGCCCCAGTGCCATCCAACTTTTTCTCCTATATATCCACATAATAGAATCCCTAAGAATGCTCCTGCATTGATTCCCATATAGAAAATAGTATATCCCGCATCCTTTTCTTTTCCTTGTCCTTTGTATAACTGTCCCACCATAGAAGAAATGTTGGGCTTAAACATACCGTTACCAATTATTAACAAACCAAGACCTAGGAAAAAGAAAGCATCTGCAGCCACCTCAAGTGCCATAGATGCATGACCTAAGGTCATAAGTAAAGCTCCAATAACAACTGCTTTTCGATACCCTGTAATTTTATCGGCTATCAAACCACCTAAAATTGGAGTAATGTAAACCAACCCTGTGTACCATGCATATAATACTAATGCATCTGCTCGTTCCCAGCCCCACCCTTCGTCGAGTATAGAAGCTACTAAAAAAAGTACCAAGAGTGCGCGCATTCCGTAATACGAAAAGCGTTCCCACATTTCTGTAAAAAACAATACAAACAATCCCGATGGGTGACCGAGTACTGTTCTTTGATTCGTTTCTGAACCTCCAAATTTAAATTCCATAATCGTGTATTTAGTTACTAGTTGTTTTAATGTTAGTTTTTAATTTTCACCATAGTTTCTTCGGGCTCCCCTAAAGTCTCATAAATAAATTTTGTCATCTTTCTGTATAAGTGGTTACGGGTTTTTCCGCCGTAAATTCCGTGATTTTTATCTGGATAATATGCCCAATCAAAATCTTTATCAGCTTGAACTAATGCTTCTACTAAACGCATCGTATTTTGTGCATGTACATTATCGTCTGCACTTCCATGCACTAATAAAAAATCACCTTCCAGTTTATCCACATGAGATATAGGAGAATTACTGTCATAGCCATTTGCATTGTCTTGAGGTGTTCCCATATATCGCTCTGTGTAAATAGTGTCGTAAAACCTCCAGCTAGATACTGGTGCAACTGCGATTGCCATAGCGAAAGTATCTGCACCTTGAAATAAAGCATTCGAAGACATAAATCCGCCATAACTCCAACCCCAGATACCAATTCGGTCTGCATCGATATATGGAAGTTGTCCTAATTTTTTTGCAGCAGCAATCTGGTCTTCTACCTCATATTTTCCAAGTTCATTTTGGGTCACCTTTTTAAAGTCGCGGCCTTTTAAACCAGTTCCACGTCCATCCACACAAGCAATGATAAATCCTTCTTGAGCTAACATTTGGTGCCAGTAGTCGTTAGCACCACCCCATCGATTTGCCACTTGTTGAGAGCCTGGTCCAGAATATTGATACATAAACAATGGATACTTCTTATTTGGATCAAAGTCTTTTGGTTTAATCATGTACATATTTAACTCATTCCCATTAACCATAATGGTTGAAAATTCTTTGGGTGATGTTTTATATTCGCTTACAGTTGACTTAACAGCCTCATTATTTTTGATTTCTCTTAATTGCTTTCCTGTTTTAGGGTCATTTAATGTGTATACGTAAGGCGTTTCAGTGTCTGAAAACGTCCCAATGTAATTTGAATAGTCTGCACTAAAAGAGGCACTATTAGAACCCGTTTTTGAACTTAGGCGTGTTTTGTTTTTTCCGTTGGCATTAATAGAATAGACATCTCTGTTGATGCTTCCGTTTTCTGAACTTTGATAAAACACCTTGTTTGTTTTTGGATCAAAGCCATAATAATTGGTTACTTCCCAATCGCCTTTGGTAATTTGGTTGATTAACTTTCCGGTTTTATCATAATGATAAATATGATTCCAGCCATCTTTTTCACTTGTCCAAATAAAACTGTTATCAGCTAAAAACGTAAGATTGTCGGTTACATCAACATAGGCAGCATCGGTTTC
Source organism: Jejudonia soesokkakensis (assembly GCF_042664795.1). NCBI lineage: Bacteria > Pseudomonadati > Bacteroidota > Flavobacteriia > Flavobacteriales > Flavobacteriaceae > Jejudonia > Jejudonia soesokkakensis. The sequence continues at coordinate 651,344 of NZ_JBHTBN010000001.1, read as the reverse complement.
TTTTAAAATACTGCTTACCATCTTATTATCGGCATTGACAAAAACTAAATTTAATTCGTTTTGCTTTCTGTTCATCAATTGAGCGCTCAATATATTTGGGTCATTGGTCCATTTAATTCTCGGAATGTAATAAGAATCAAATGCACTTAAATTCACTTTGCTAGTAGAAGCTGTTTTCATGTCATAAATAAACAATGATACATTTGCATTGGCTTCACCTGCCTTCGGATATTTAAAGACCTGTTGTGTTTGATAGAGGTCTTTTCCGTAGATATCCATAGAAAATTCTGGCACATTGGTTTCATCAAAACGAACATACGCCAGTTTATCTCCCGTTTTATTCCAGTCGAACGCTCTTACAAAAGCAAATTCTTCTTCGTACACCCAGTCTGTGATACCATTAATAATAGCATTCTTTTTTCCGTCTGAAGTAATCTGTTTTGTACTTAAATCTGAAAGATTTTTAACATACAGATTATTATCAAATCCATAAGCTACTTTAGTACCGTCTGGTGAGAATGTAGGTTCCTGAATTTTATTTTCTGAAACTTTTATCAATTTCTTAGACTTTAGATCATATACATAATAAGTACCAAGCGACGAACGACGGTACACTTGCTGAAGCTGTGTAGAAAGTAACAATTTACTCTCATCGTCACTAAATTCATAAGAGATAATATAGTCTATCCCATCGAGATCATTTGTATTGAGAAGAGTTCTTACCTTATTCCCAGTTTTGTATTCATATACATCAACCATGGAGGCTTTTACATCACGATCGTAATTTAAAACCGAATATTCTTTGCCATTCTTTAGAGATCGTAATACATCCAGACCTTCTGTTCGAAAAGTGCCGCCGTATATATCATCAATGGTTATGTCTTTTTGCTGTGCTTGTGTTGCCGTTAGTGCCGTAAGAAAGAGCGCAATAAAGGCTGTGAGGATTCTAGTATTCAATGTTTGTTGTTTTTGAAGCTTCAAGTTTACTAAATTTTAATGAATTTTTAACAGGTTTTCTGTTAAATACGCTCCCGAAATTGTTCACAATTCTGTTTTCTAAAAATTTCTTCGGAAAGATTTTCAGCCATTTTAATCCTATCTTTGCGTATTAATTGCGTAAAAATGACTCAAGCTGTCGTAGGATTTTCAAAAAAAAACAAAGAAGAAAAAATAAACTGGCTTCTGGAAACCTATCTGGATAATGATCCGAAGGCATTAAAAACCCTTCAAAAATATTGGAATGAAGATGCAGGGCTTCAGAAATTACACGACGACTTTATAGAAAATACGCTTTCTAATTACTACCTTCCTTTTGGGATTGCGCCCAACTTTCTAATCAATGATACTTTGTACGCTATTCCTATGGTTATCGAGGAAAGTTCGGTCGTAGCCGCAGCAAGTAATGCAGCAAAATTTTGGTTGTCACGTGGCGGATTTAAAGCCGAAGTTATTTCCACAGAGAAGAACGGACAAGTTCATTTTAATTTTTACGGCGAGGTAGAAATATTACAAGATTTTTTTGACTCAGTACAGCCGAAACTTCTCGCAAGTATTGAAGACATTCAGAAAAATATGCAAAACCGTGGTGGCGGACTCAAAGACATTGAACTTTTAATCGCTTCGGAAACACTAGATGGGTACTACCAGCTCCATTGCACTTTTGAAACTCTAGACGCCATGGGCGCCAACTTTATCAATAGCTGTCTGGAAACCATCGCAAAAACGTTTGAAACAGAAGCACAACACTATCGCCCATTTTTAATTGCTGAAACATTTCCGGAAGTGGTCATGAGCATTCTATCTAACTATGTACCCGAATGTCGTGTACGAGCAGAAGTTTCCTGTAAGATAGCTAACCTAAACGACAAAGATATTGACGGAAAGACCTTCGCTAGAAAATTTGTGCGTGCCATTGAAATCGCTAAAGCCGAAACACGTCGTGCTGTTACTCACAACAAAGGAATTATGAATGGTATTGATGCAGTGGTACTGGCTACTGGAAATGATTTTAGAGCCGTTGAAGCGGGCGTTCATGCCTATGCCGCAAAAAACGGATTTTACAACAGCCTAACTCATGCAAAGATTGAAGACGACACATTTACGTTCTGGATTGAACTTCCGTTAGCGTTGGGAACTGTTGGCGGATTGACATCCTTGCATCCCTTAACAAAACTAGCATTCGAAATTTTACAAAAACCTAATGCACAACAATTAATGAAAATTGTTGCTGTTGCTGGCTTGGCACAGAATTTTGCAGCCATTCGATCGTTAGTCACTGTGGGCATTCAAAAAGGGCATATGAAAATGCATTTAATGAATATTTTAAATCAGTTGGAAGCTACACAACAGGAGAAAGAATATGCAGTTTCACACTTTAAAGACAATACCGTCTCACATAGTGCAGTGGTCAATTTTGTTGAAAGTTTAAGAGCTTAAATTTGGAACAAACCTTTTACAGCAACGGCAAGCTACTTATCACAGGTGAATATTTGGTGCTGGATGGTGCGACTGCGTTGGCATTGCCCACTTCTTACGGACAATCATTAACAGTTAAATCAATTTCTGAAAAGGTAATTCGCTGGGAGAGTATTGATGAACAAGACGGGGTTTGGTTTAAAGGCGAATTTACTCTGGAAAATTTTGAAAGCACTATTCCTTCTAACATCGCAACAACACTCACTACAATTCTTTCTGAAGCTAGAAAACTAAACTCTGATTTTGCAACTGCTTCTGAAGGTTTTGAGGTTATCACAAAATTAAATTTTCCGAAAGACTGGGGGTTAGGTTCCTCCTCTACGCTTATCAATAATATTGCGCAATGGGCAAATGTTGATGCGTTTATCTTATTAGAGAATAGTTTTGGTGGTAGCGGTTATGATATCGCAGCGGCTCAAAACGATATTCCTGTTTTTTTTAAGAAAACAAATCCGCCGAGGGTTACACCAGTGCATCTACCGTGGGGGTTTACCGATCAATTGTGGTTTATTCACCTCAACCAAAAACAAGATAGTAAAGAAGGCATCAAAAGGTATCGAAATGTTTCAACTAGCCCAGAAAATATTCAGAAAATAACAGATCTCACTTCCAAATTGTTACTTTGTTATTCGTTGGATTCATTTGAAAAAATTATGAATAATCACGAGACTATAGTTTCAGAAATCATACAACTTCCCACTGTAAAATCTAGATTATTTTCAGACTACCCACATACGATTAAAAGTTTAGGAGCTTGGGGCGGAGATTTCATTCTTGCTACTGGAGATAAAATGGATATGGAATATTTCAGAAAAAAAGGATACCCTACGATTCTTCCGTATAAAAAAATGATCAAATAAAAACCCCACATTGCTGCGGGGTTTTTTTTAGTTATAGACACTCCTCATTTCTATAACAAATTTAACTTGGCTAGAGTTATTTTTTTAAATCGTACGCAAAAATTGAATTGTTATCGGCTTTGTAATATAAAATTCCGCCGCGCTCATCGATTTGGTATTCTGGCTTTTTGTCCTTCAATACAATTTCTTTACTCATTTTCCCTGTATCTTTACTCAGCTTTACCAGACCTACGCCATCATCTAATTTGGTAAGAATAAATTGATCATTTGCAGTCGCTGCGGTGGCTTTAAATCGTTTGAGCATTTCAGCTACAGAAGCTCCAGCCGCAACAGCCATACCTCCTGCTAACTCTGCATCTCTATCTGCCTGGCTATCATATTTTGCAATTCTATTTTGCATCGATGAGTTGGCTGCAGCCATCGCAGTTGTAGCAGCAGCAACAGCAGTAACTCCCGCAATAATTGCTCCTAATGCACTTTTACCAGGTGCCTGATAATATTCATGCCAACCTTGTTTACCTTCCCAATCCAATAGCATCATGTTTTGGTCACTTGTAAGAAGGATTCCCCCATCTCTAATTTCTACATGGGTTGGATCCTCTTTTCCGTCGAACTTAGACTCGGCAAGTGTTGAAACATCTCCAGAAGTAGCATCAATCGCGAATAATTCATCATCGGCACTAATTAAGTAGCGGTTATTCTTTTTATCAAACGTAGAACTAACTGCATTTGCTCTTTTATATTTGAGAGGTTTGCTCCAAACCTGTTCTCCTGTATCTAAATTCACGATATTGGCATCTTCAGAAGTAATATAAATTAATCCTTGATCCGTTTCGGCCATGGTTAAGATGTTCTCTCCTGTCTTAAGTGGCTTTTTAAATAAGGTCTTTCCATCGAATGAAATCTTATTAATCCCTCCTTGATATATTCCGAAAAGAATACCATCTTCCATCACATAAAAATGTTGTACATATCCTTTAGTTTTTGGCGCTTTGTCCCAAAGATCCTCTCCGTTGGTTGCGCTTAAAAAAGCAATGTTCGATTCATTTTTTGCGGCTAAGATACTATTGGTTCCTCCATCGTCGGTGTTACTCACCACGGCAATACCGTTAGGTAATATCTGAAAATTAGCGATTTTTCCTTTCACCTTATGATCCTCTTTCCAAAGCTCTGCTCCGCTAGCACCCACTTTATGAATTCGGGTATTTTTACCTTGATTCACGCCTTCAAAACCGTAGATCTCTTTTTCATCCTCGCTGGCAACCATCCAATTGATGTCCTTCATGTCGTTTTCCCATAATGTTTCCCCTGTTTGTGCTTTTTTGGCCACAAGTCCTTTATTGGTAGGTAGAATAAGATACTCTTTTAACATAAGCGGTGTTCCAGTAAGCGTCATTCCACTGCCTCCTACCGTTACTTTGCCTGGGTCTACAATATGAAATCTGTAATCTTCTTTTCCTGTATTTAAATCATAAACAGCAAGGTCGTATGCAAATTTCTCTTCAGAACGTCGTTGTCCTGAAACCACTAATTTGTTTTGTGGCATCATGATATCACAGCTATAGACCATTTTCCAGCCATTGTTTTCTGTACTGAATAATGTTTTTCCTGAGATATAATCAATTACAGATTTTTTTGTGGAGAGAATGCCACCCTGAGATACTGTAACATAGGGTGCAAAAGGCGCAAATGATAATTCCTCTGGCTTCACTCGTCCGTACTCTGTAAAATTGAATAGCAATTCGTTGGAACCTGGCTTAATACCTACCAATCCATCATTAGTTGCTACCACAAGGGTTCCTCCCTGAGTTAGTGTCATCTCATTGATTTTTGCACCTGTGTCATACCTAAAGTCAGGTGTCTCCGCTTTTTGAGCAGTCATAGTAAAACTTGCTAAGATACCTAAGCAAGCTACTAGTCTAATTGTGTTTAAAAGTTTCATAATCGTGGTTTTAAATTATTAGTTCAAAGATGTAATAACATAAAAGACAAATCAATAGGGCAATTGACGTATATTAATAGTCAGTAGTCAGTAGTTAATAGTCAGTAGTTAATAGTCAGTAGTCAGTAGTCAGTAGTCAGTAGTCAAATGATAGTGAAGACATCCCATTTCTACGGTTGGGGTTAATACAATTAGAAAAATCAAAGAGTTGTTATTGCGACAAGAGCCCCCTTTATGAGATCCCAACGCTACGGTTGGGATTAGTAAAATTACACAAATCAAAGATTTGTGTAATTTTACTAAAAAACCGGAAGCAAGACTTTCGTCCTACTCCCGGCTCCACGTAAAAACCTCAACACTTGAGATTTTTTTAATTGGGATTTGTTAGTTAAAGTTAACATTAAATGAACCTTCTGTGATATTTCGCATTGAATTGTCATTATTATTTTTCGCATTAAAATTGAAGGTTCCTTCAATTTTTGAACTCGTAACACTGGTTACGTTTACTTCACCTGCAACAGTACTATCAAAAGGAGCCGACCAAGTTTGTGAATTCATTGGATTACTAGCATTTGCCTCCACATAAGTAGCAACAACAAATACTGTATTACTACCTCCTATATCATAACTTCCTTCTCCTTCAAAGCCGTTTATAACTAAGACAATTCCTTTTCCATCGTTATCACTTCCTTGAATAGTTACTGTAGTAGAGCTTCCTGAACTTGACTGATTAGCCACTGTAAAATCTCTATTTGACTCAAAGTCGGAGCCGTTTACTTTTGCCTGAACTTTTCCGTTACCAGCATTTCCGCCACTACCTGCATCATCATCACTTTTGCAGGCAATCATTGCTACACTCACAAAAAAGGTAAGTGCTATTCTTTTTAAATTTTTCATATTAGTTGAGTTTTTAATCCTCCAACAAAAGAGAATACGTTAATTAATGACACAAAGATGCATCACAACTCAACGGCAATCAATACGGCAGTTGCCCTATTTTCAGAATTTTAGATGTGGAAATTTTGCTTGAAGTGTGATTATTTTACGCTGAAGACTTTCTAAAAACTCTAAATGCGCTTGGCTCTCGGGATTAAATGGACGATGTTGCAATCCCGTTTGTATTGCTTCTATTTCTTTCTGAATCGATTCGGTTTCTGAAGCCACCCAACCTTCTTTAAATTTTTTCCAGATATAGTTGATGGCAGTAGTATTAGGATGTAACATATCCTCTTTATAAAAGCGGTAGTCTCGTAATTCGTCCATCATAATTTCATACGACGGAAAGTAATACGTAGTATTTCGTGGTTCTATCACACCATGAACGCCTACAATTAAATGTGCTTTGCTTTGTGTGTTTTCTATGAAGCCATCTTTTAAATGTCGTACTGGAGAAATAGTATGTATACTTTGAACTGAAGGATTTTCGGACTTCAACAAAGCAATTGTATTTTCTATACTTGCTGAAACTTCTTCAACTGTTAGTAATTCTTTTAAGAATTTTTTCTGCGGAATTTTATGACAATTAGCAACAATCGTATCTGAAGCAATTTCCCGATACACCCAGGCTGTTCCGTAGGTAAAAACAATATGCGAAGCGATCTGTATATAATTTGAAAGCTGCTTCAGCCGTGTGTTCAAATCACTTAAAAACTCGTCCTTGTCTGAAGCATCCAAAACCGAATGTACCTCAAAACAATGCCATTGCTCGTTATGATAGAAAATATCTGCTTCCGTAAAGAAATCCCTATTAATAGCCCTTGTTATAATTTTTTCTATAGCAACTGGATGAAATAGAATTCCGAAAGGATTTACTAGTACATCAAATTTATAATACGAAAGTTTTTCTCCAATATTTTCAGTAAAACAAGAACCCATTAAAAGCACCTTAGAAGAATAGTCTATTGTTGCTCGTTCTTTTGAAATTGAAATCTGAGTCTGTAACTTCATGATATTTTGTTAAATAAGCCTATAATTTTATGGTAAGCTTGGCAGTATTTTTTTTGAACGTAGAAGGCAAATCCATATCTTCGTTGCCTTATACAAAAGCTTAAAACCAACTGTATGTCAAAAGTAGCAATAATAATGGGTAGCACAAGCGACATGCCTGTAATGCAGGATGCCATTGATATTTTAAAAGGATTTGATATTGAGGTCGAAGTTGATATTGTTTCGGCTCACCGAACTCCAGATAAGCTTTTTGATTTCAGTAAAAAGGCACATACCAGAGGCATCACTGTGATTATTGCAGGTGCCGGAGGTGCAGCTCATCTACCCGGAATGGTTGCCTCGTTATCACCGCTACCTATTATTGGAGTTCCTGTAAAATCAAGCAACTCGATCGATGGTTGGGATAGTATGCTTTCAATTTTACAAATGCCTGGAGGGGTTCCTGTAGCCACAGTCGCGCTTAATGGTGCTAAAAATGCAGGAATTCTAGCTGCTCAGATTATAGGAGCGCATGACAAATGTGTGCTCGACAAGATTCTTGCCTACAAAGAAGGCCTTAAAATTAAAGTTGAAGAAGGTGCGAAAACAGTTCGCAGTGGACAATCTCAGTAGGCCAAAATCTTACACAATAAATTAAATAACGATATAAACTCATAAACGTATTTATGAATCCCCTTTTACAAAAATTTGATACTGCTCCATTTTCAGAAATAAAAACGACACATTATCTTCCAGCGATAAAAAAACTTATAGCAGACACCAAAAAAGAAATTTCAGCTATCATTGATAACGAGGAAACTCCTAGTTTTCACAATACAATTGAAGCTTTAGAAAATACTGGGTTGCAATTAGATCGTGTTACCAGTATTTTTTTTAATCTGAATAGTGCCGAAACCAATGAAGACATTCAGAAATTAGCCCAACAAATCTCTCCAATGCTTACTGAGTTTGGAAACGACCTTTTACTCAATGAAGCGTTATTTAAAAAAGTTAAGGCGGTATATGATTCTAAAGATTCATTAGATCTCAATCCCGAAGAAGCTACACTTCTTGAGAAACAATATAAAGGATTTTCAAGAAACGGAGCCAATCTTTCAGAAGCTGATAAAAAAACACTACGTAAAATTGATTCAGACCTTTCTAAACTTAAACTTACATTTGGTGAAAATGTTTTGGCCGAAACCAATGCCTATCATCTTCATATCCAAAACGAATCAGATTTGGCCGGACTACCCGAGGGAGTGAAGGAAGCTGCTGCAATGGAAGCAAAGGAAAAGGGAAAGAATGGCTGGGTGATTACTTTAGACCATCCAAGTTATATTCCCTTTATGACCTATGCAGAAAACAGAGCGCTTCGTAAAAAATTATCTATCGCTTTTGGAGCACGTGCCTTTCAGCAAAATAAATACAATAACGAACAAAATGTGTTAGCAATAGCTAACCTTCGCCATGAAAGAGCGCAGCTTTTAGGGTATAAAAGTCATGCCCACTTTGTGCTGGAAGAGCGTATGGCAGAAACACCTAAAAAAGTACTCTCTTTTTTAGACGAATTACTAAAAAAAGCAAAACCAGCCGCAAATAAAGAATTTAACGATTTAGAAACATTTGCAAAGCAGCTCGACAATATTGAAAGGCTCGAAAAATGGGACAGTGCTTACTATTCAGAAAAATTAAAGCAGAAACTTTTTGATCTTGATGACGAGAAACTAAAACCCTACTTTAAACTTGAAAATGTGATTGCTTGTGTCTTTACAGTTGCAAATAAATTGTACGATTTAACGTTTGAACTTGATAGTAGTATTGACACTTACCATAAAGATGTAATGGCGTATAGAGTCAAAGGAAATAATGGCGAACTTATCGCCATATTTTATGCCGATTTTCATCCCAGACCCGGAAAACGAGGAGGTGCATGGATGACCAGTTATAAACCACAACAAAAATTTCATGGCATCGATGACAGACCTCATATTTCTATCGTGTGTAATTTTACAAAACCTACACAAAGTAAACCTTCATTATTAACGTTTACCGAGGTTACTACACTGTTTCATGAATTTGGACATGCATTACATGGCATGCTCGCAAATACAACCTACAAAGGATTAAGCGGCACAAATGTGCATTGGGATTTTGTCGAATTGCCCAGCCAGATACTTGAAAACTGGTGTTATGAGAAAGAAACCTTAGATCTTTTTGCAACCCACTATGAAACTGGCGAGACCATTCCTATGGAGTATGTGAAAAAAATTAAAGAGTCTGCTACATTTTTGGAAGGTATGCAGACCGTTCGTCAAATAAGCTTTGGACAATTGGATATGAGTTGGCACGGGAGCGACCCTTCAAAAATCAACAATGTAAAAGCATTTGAAAAAGGTGTTTTTGCGCATACAAAACTGTACCCTAATGTAGAAGAAAACTGTATGAGTACTTCTTTTTCTCATATTTTTCAGGGAGGGTATTCGGCTGGGTATTACAGCTATAAATGGGCAGAGGTTCTTGATGCAGATGCCTTTGCTTACTTTAAAGAAGAAGGGATATTCAATAAAAAAGTAGCAACAAAATTTAAAGATTTCATACTTTCTCAAGGTGGAACACAAGATCCAATGGAGTTGTATGTGAAATTTAGAGGTCAAAAACCTAACCCTGATGCCTTATTAGAAAGAGCAGGATTGCTTACTACCACCAATTAAGACATACACACTATTTTCTTATGAAAAACTTTCCTATTTTTGAAATGCTATGTCAAAACATATAATTGATGCTGAAAATTGGGTAGATCGTTATTCAGACTATCTGTATAACTACACGATTGTTCGCGTCAATAATCATGAAATAGCACAGGATTTAATTTCTGAAACATTTCTCGCTGCTTTAAAATCTAAGGACAATTTTAAGGGAGAAGCAACCGAACGCACGTGGCTTATCGCTATCTTAAAGAGAAAAATCATTGACTACTACCGAAAAATAAATTCCAAAAAAGGAAAAGCCGAAGTAAGAATAACCTATAAGAGTGAAGACTCTGAAGGGGATTGGCTGGAAGAACGGGCAAGTGATCCGCATGATAAAACGGCAGAGGATACTATGGAAAATGAAGAATTAGGGATGGCAATTCACAATTGTTTGGATACATTAAACAAGCGCCATGCTGCTATTTTTAAACTAAAAACAATAGAAGATTACGATACCGAAGCCATTTGTAATGAATATAATATCACTGCGTCTAACCTGTGGGTCATTATCCATAGAGCTAGAACAGCAATGGCAGATTGTCTCGAAAAAAACTGGTTAAAGTAAGTAATGAAAGTATTTTTAAATTGTAATGAAGCTCAGCAAGTATGTGATAAAAACCAATACAGGGAAGCTTCATTTTGGCAAAAAGTGAAATTAAACATTCACCTCATTTATTGTGCAATATGTAGAAAATATACGGTACGCAATAATAAACTTACTAGTGTATTTAAAAATTCGAATGTGACCACCATGCCTAAAAACGACAAAGAGGTTTTAAAAAGACGTCTACATCAAGAAATCATCAAGCAACAACACTAGTCCCAACCAGAGAATTGGCAAGCCTTCTACCCAAAATATAGTAAAGTATTTTGATTGAGTCGTTTTAGATTTAAACAACACAAAAGCTATACTTAAACTGATGATGAGCAAAGAGAGTAAAAAAGATATATGTACCATTTCTTTTAAGAACTCCAATCCTATAAGTACCGCTAGAAGAAAATAGCCTATTCTTTTTACATTAATTACACCCAGTTTTTGCGCAACTGTTTTTAAGATTAGAGCATCGTAAGGTAAATCTCTAATTTCAAATGGGAATATAAGCACCAAAACAACGATGAAGCGTTGTAAAAATATAATTAAAACATCGATTATAATTGTTTCCCTCGCTTCAATAAATGGTACTATACCCGTTAAACCAGCCCATACAAAAGCAACTATAAAAATCTTTAGTCCTTGTACATTTCGCAACGATTTTCTATATAGAAAAGGCACCGCGTATAGTACGGTCAAAATTCCTAATATACCTATTGTTGCTAAAGAACTAATTGATAATTGAAAAGCGAAATAAAACATCAGTACTCCTGCCATAACAGAAAATACTTGAATCGATTTAAGAGAGTTTGTTAAGCTGCTATGATGCAGCCCTGCAACCTTTGCATATTTAATAAAATTATATCCGGATATCGTTCCGAAGAAAACAAAAAACAGCAAAGATTTTGAAAGTGGAATTTTAAACTCAATATACGTGAGTAATAAAAGTGAACACACTGCTAAAGCAACATGGATACTGCTATTAATATAAAAATCTAAAAGCCTTAAAAACACCTTCATTATGTAAAAATAGGCAAACTGTTAGTAACCTTTTTATTTGGTTGAAAAGTTCTATTCATAGAAGTGTTAAACGTTATTTTATTAACAGTGTAATCCGTAATTTTGTAGTCCTTTCTACGGAAAGTTTTTCCGAAGAAAATAAAGTAGCTAAAAAAAGAAACGTTCGTATTTATGAAAACAGACTCATTCGCATACAGACATATTGGTCCTCGGAAAAAAGATTTGGCAGCCATGCTAGAAACTGTAGGGGTTGAATCCATGGAACAACTTATTTTTGAAACCATCCCAAATGACATCCGTCTCAAAAAAGACCTAGATCTTGACACTGCGATGAGTGAACAGGAATATTTGGAGCACATCACTGAACTTTCAGTAAGAAATCAGGTGTTTAAAACTTATATTGGATTAGGCTATCACCAAGCCATCACTCCTCCGGTAATTCAACGAAACATTCTCGAAAACCCGGGTTGGTATACTGCCTACACTCCCTACCAAGCAGAAATAGCTCAGGGCCGTTTGGAAGCCTTATTAAATTATCAAACAATGGTGACAGACCTTACTGGGATGGAATTGGCAAATGCATCTTTACTCGACGAAAGTACCGCAGCAGCTGAAGCCATGGCGTTACTATTTTCGGTTCGGGAGCGTGATCAGAAAAAAAATGAGGTCAATAAATTTTTTGTTTCTGAAGAAGTACTTCCTCAAACACTCTCGTTATTACAAACCCGAGCCATCCCAATTGGTATTGAGTTAGAAATTGGAAACCATGAGAATTTTAAGTTTTCTTCAGACTATTTTGGCGTCCTCCTACAATATCCTGGAAAAAGCGGAAGGGTTTATGACTATAGAGAATTTGTTGCAAAAGCTAAAGAACAACAAATAAAAGTGGCCGTCGCTGCTGACATTCTAAGCCTAGTAAAATTAGAATCTCCAGGAAATTACGGAGTGGATGTTGTCGTTGGAACAACGCAACGATTTGGAATTCCACTGGGATATGGAGGTCCGCATGCCGCTTATTTTGCAACCAAAGATGATTATAAGAGAAGTATTCCTGGTCGTATCATTGGTGTAACTAAAGATACCGATGGTGATCGAGCGTTACGTATGGCACTCCAGACTCGTGAACAACATATTAAAAGGGACAAAGCGACCTCAAACATATGTACAGCACAAGTATTATTAGCCGTTATGGCGGGTATGTATGCTGTTTATCATGGTCCAGAAGGACTTGAATATATAGCTTCAAAAGTTCATGATAGTGCTACAACCTTAGCAGACTCTTTGGAAAAATTAGGATATTATCAAGCCAATGAAACGTATTTTGATACTATTGCCATCAAAACAGACATTTCAAAAATTCAATTTAGAGCAGAAGCTGAAGGAATAAATTTCTACTATCCAGATGATGAAACGGTTTTTATTTCTATTAATGAAACCACTACTATCAAAGATTTAAATAATATTATTGGAGTTTTTGCTGAAGCTGCCAGTACCGATCGTTTTTATATTTCAGAATTGATTGAAGGAAATGCCATCCCAAAGTCTGTAGCTAGAAAAACTGAGTTTTTACAAAATGCTGTCTTTAACAGCTATCATAGTGAAACCGAATTAATGCGTTACATCAAACGACTGGAGCGCAAAGATCTTGCTCTTAACCATTCTATGATTTCTTTAGGTTCTTGTACCATGAAACTGAATGCTGCTGCAGAAATGCTGCCTCTTAGTGATCCCATGTGGGGTAATATGCACCCTTTCGTTCCTATCGATCAGGCGGGTGGCTATCAGTTTATGCTTAAAAAATTAGAAGAACAACTTACCGAAATTACCGGGTTTGCAGGAACATCGCTTCAGCCTAACAGTGGAGCTCAAGGAGAATATGCAGGACTTATGGTGATTAAAGCATACCATGAATCACGGGGAGATCACCACCGAAATATTTGTTTGATCCCTTCTTCAGCACATGGTACAAATCCTGCTAGCGCGGTTATGGCTGGAATGAAAGTAGTTGTGACTAAGGCAACCGAAGATGGAAACATTGATGTGGACGATCTAAGAGCTAAAGCAGAAGAACACAAAGACAATCTTTCAGCACTAATGGTTACCTATCCCTCTACACATGGAGTGTACGAGTCTGCGATAAAAGAAATAACAAGTCTTATTCATGAAAACGGCGGACAAGTATATATGGATGGAGCTAACATGAATGCACAAGTTGCCCTCACTAATCCAGGTGCGATTGGAGCAGATGTATGTCATTTAAACCTTCATAAAACGTTTGCCATACCACATGGTGGAGGTGGTCCTGGTGTAGGACCTATTTGTGTAGCAGAACAATTGGTGCCATTTTTACCTTCTAATCCTGTAATTGAAACTGGAGGAGACAATGCGATTACAGCAATTTCTGCAGCCCCTTGGGGAAGTGCGCTAGCATGTTTAATTAGTTACGCATATATCTGTATGTTAGGAGAAAACGGACTAAAAAAATCTACAGAATATGCAATTCTGAATGCAAATTACATTAAAGAGAGACTTCATGGACATTACGAGGTACTTTACACTGGAGAAAAAGGACGTGCTGCCCATGAAATGATTATTGATTGTCGTCCTTTCAAAGAAAAAAATATTGAAGTGACCGATATTGCTAAACGACTTATGGACTACGGTTTCCATGCACCAACTGTATCATTTCCAGTAGCAGGGACCATGATGATTGAGCCTACCGAAAGTGAAAGTAAAGAAGAACTGGATCGTTTTTGTGATGCTATGATTTCTATTCGAAAAGAAATTGACGCTACAGACAAAAATGCAGAAAACAATGTATTGAAAAATGCTCCGCATACTTTGGCAATGCTCACTAAGGACACATGGGATTTTCCGTATACAAGAGAAGAAGCAGCATTCCCATTAGATTACATAAAGGATAATAAATTCTGGCCATCTGTTCGTCGTGTGGATGATGCTTATGGCGACCGAAATTTGATCTGTACGTGTGAGCCTATCGAATCGTATATGGAAGAAGCTTAAATTAAATTGAATAATTTTCAGCTTAACAGCGTTCTATTGTTGATTAATTAAATGAAGTAAGGATTTTGATGGAATTACATATTCTATACGGATTAAGGCAGTTTTAGTGCCGATAAAAAAACATAATTACTTACTTTAGTCAAAATTTTATTATTATGGGAGTTACCATCACAGGCATAGGAAGTTATATCCCCAGCGGAGTAGCAGCCAATTCCAATTTTGAAGATCATGATTTTTTTAGTGAAGATGGCTCACCCTTTCCTCATGAAAATGATGTGATTATTGAAAAATTTAAAGCAATTACTGGTATTGCTGAAAGGCGTTATATTAAAGAAAATCAGACAACTTCAGATATTGCATTTCAGGCAGCCCAAAAAGCTATTAACGATGCGGGGATTGATAAAGAAACACTAGATTATATCATTGTAGCTCACAATTACGGGGATGTAAAGCATGGCAATTTACAAAGCGATACTGTTCCAAGTATTGCAGCCAGAGTGAAACACTTACTTAAAATCAAAAATCCGTTTTGCGTGGGTTATGATGTCCTTTTTGGATGCCCTGGCTGGGTGGAAGGAATGATCCAAGCGAATGCATTTATCAATGCCGGAATGGCAAAACGATGTCTTGTCATTGGTGCTGAAGCACTTTCGAGAGTGGTAGATCCACATGATAGGGACTCCATGATTTACAGTGATGGAGCTGGCGCAACTATTGTTGAAAAATTAGAAGGAACATCAGGAATCCTTTCTCATAAAACAGCAAGTCATACGTATTATGAGGCACATTTTATTTTCTTTGGAGAAAGTAATAATCAAGAAATGACAGACCGACGGCGGTACATTAAAATGTATGGTCGTAAGATTTATAATTTTGCACTTATTAACGTGCCAGATGCTATGAAATTAGCGTTGGATGAATCTGGAGCTTCGATCAAAGACTTAAAGAAAATCTTTATTCATCAAGCAAATGAAAAGATGGACGAAGCCATTGTAAAACGTTTCTACAAATTATATGATTTGGAAATGCCAGAATATATAATGCCAATGAGCATTAATAAGCTTGGTAATTCAAGTGTTGCCACTATACCTACTCTGTATGATCTAGTAAATTCTGGAGAAATGGAAAATCACAGTGTTTCGGAAGGAGACATCGTCATGTTCGCGAGTGTGGGTGCTGGTATGAATATTAATGCAATTGTTTATAGAGTGTAAGTCATGTATCACACTATTCCGAAGAAGAGATATAGACATACGCTTGATTTTTTAAAAAATCATGTCACTACTTCAGATAAAATTCTGGACCTTGGTATTGAAAATCCTTTTTCTGAAATTCTTAAAAAAAACAATTACAACGTAACAAATACCAAAGGGGAAGATCTTGATATTGATACGTCTGCAGTTATTTCTGAAGACTACGATGTGGTAACAGCTTTCGAAATTTTTGAGCATCTAGTCTCTCCATTCAATGTTCTGAAAGACATTAAAGCAAAAAAACTTGTTGCATCTGTCCCATTAAAACTTTGGTTCGCATCGGCCTACCAAAGTAAGACCGATGAGCGTGACCGTCATTACCATGAATTTGAAGTTTGGCAATTTGATTGGTTGCTGGAAAAAGCGGGTTGGAAAATAAAAGCACGTGAAAAATTTACTAATCCCGTAAAAAAAATTGGAATCCGTCCAATTTTAAGAAGAATTACTCCTAGATATTACTTGATCTACGCAGAACGTATATAATGGATGTTTACATCGTCATACCAGCGCATAACGAAGAAGAAAATATTTCGAAAACGCTTCAGTCACTGGCAGATCAAACTTTAGTTCCAAAAAAAATTATGGTGGTTAATGACCATTCTACAGATGCAACTCAGCAACTAATAAATTCATTCTCTTCCCAATATAGTTTTATTGATAGTATTGAGATTCAGTCCAAAGCCGTACATGAACCAGGCAGCAAAGTGATTCAAGCTTTTAATAAAGGACTTGAAAAATTAGACGACAAGTACGATGTGATCTGTAAATTTGATGCCGATCTCATATTTCCAGAAAATTACTTAGAATCCATTTGTAAGATATTTAGAAATAATCCTGCCTGTGGGATGGCTGGCGGATTCTGTTATATTGAAAAAAACGGAGATTGGGTGCTAGAAAATTTAACGAATAAAGATCATATTCGGGGAGCTTTAAAAGCATATAGAAAAGAATGCTTTACAGCCATTAGAGGGCTCAAAAACGAAATGGGATGGGATACGGTGGATGAACTTAGTGCGCAATACAACGGTTGGCAAATTTGCACAGACCCTTCCCTTCACGTAAGGCATTTAAAACCTACTGGGAAAATTTACACAAAAGCTTCAAAATACAAGCAAGGAGAAGCATTTTACCGATTGCGATATGGGTTCCTACTTACGTTAATAGCCACTTTAAAACTTTCGGTTAGAAAATCTAGTTGTAGGTATTTTATAGACAGTATGAAAGGGTATTTTAGAGCAAAAAATACTAAAACTCCTTTTATGGTTTCTGAAGAAGAAGGCGCATTTATAAGAAAACTACGCTGGAAGAATATTAAACAAAAAATAGGATAGCTAGTAACATTCTCATAATCTATAACTCTTAGTTTATGACTACTTTTACATTTTGCACACACTTATGAAATTAAAAATTCTTACTATTATTTCGGCATTTGCCCTCACTTCATGCATTTCTGTCAACGTTACTGAAAATAGGGGTACTACACCTGAAACTGTTTCAGAAAAACCAAAAAATATAATCCTACTTATTGGAGATGGCATGGGTTTAAGCCAAGTTTCAGCGAGCTTTTATTACAACAAAGAAAAAACTAATTTTGAGCGTTTTAGAGAAATTGGTTTGATTAAAACTTCGGCTTCCAGTGATACGATTACAGATTCTGCCGCAAGCGCCACAGCTTATGCGACAGGTGAAAAAACCTACAATGGAGCTATTGGTGTAAAAAATGATACCACGGCAGCTAGAACTATTGTTGAAATACTTTCAGAAAAAAATATCGCTACAGGCCTCGTAGCTACCTCATCCATCGTTCATGCAACACCAGCAAGTTTTTTTGCTCATGTACGCTACAGAAGTATGTATGAAGAAATTGCCGAAGCGTTACCTGCTTCAGATATTGACTTTTTTGCTGGGGGCGGACTACAATTTTTCAACAAACGAACTGATGAAAAGGATTTACTTTCATCTCTAATCTCAAATGGGTTTGATCTCCACACAGAAGAACTCCCCACCTTACTTTCAGAAAAAAAACAAGCAATTTTACTGGCCGAAAATGGCATGCCAAAAATTTTAGAAGGACGCGGAGACTTTCTACCTAATGCTACAAAACTTGCTATAGAACACTTATCAAAAAATGAAGATGGGTTCTTCTTACTGGTTGAAGGCTCCCAGATTGATTGGGGTGGCCATAGCAATGATGCAGATTACTTAATAACAGAACAACTTGACTTTGATAAGACCATAGGTGTGGCGTTAGATTATGCTGAAAAAAATGGGAATACACTCGTCATAGTTACTGCAGATCATGAAACTGGTGGTTTTACGTTGGCAGCCAAGGACGGAAATTATAATGAAATCGTTCCATCCTTTTCAACAGGAAATCACTCTACCACCTTAATCCCAGTATTCGCAAAAGGTCCTGGAGACACTTTATTCAATGGAATATTTGACAATACAGCGCTTTTCTTTAAAATGATGTCTTTTTATTAGCATTAATTAACAAAATTGAAACTTCAATGGGTCATTATTGCTGCCTAAATTTTGTTACTTTAGCATCAGGTTACAAGCTATGAGATACATACGAGATATAGGTTCCTATTTTTTAATGATAAAACGCATTTTTGGCAGTTTTACAAAAGGTTCTGTACTCAAGGAACTCATCTTTAAGGAAATTGAAGATTTAATTATTGGTTCCCTAGGTATTGTTGTATTTATCTCCTTTTTCGTTGGAGGGGTAATCGCGATTCAGACTGCATTAAATGTAAATAATCCTATCATTCCAAAATCGTTAATAGGGTTTGCCACCAGACAATCCATTGTATTAGAATTCGCACCAACTTTTATGTCGATAATTATGGCAGGAAAGGTGGGATCATTAATCACCTCTAGCATAGGCTCCATGAGAGTTACCGAACAAATTGATGCCTTGGAAGTAATGGGAATCAACTCTTTAAATTACCTAGTTTTTCCTAAAATTGTAGCCCTTTCTTTATACCCTTTGGTCATTGGAATTTCTATGTTCTTAGGAATACTGGGAGGTTGGGTTGCAGGAGTGTACGGTGGTTTTAGCTCTTCTACTGATTTTATTGCAGGTTTACAGGATGATTTTCAAGTATTTCACTTGGTCTATGCTTTTATTAAAACCTGCGTTTTCGCCTTTATCTTAGCGACGGTTCCTTCCTGGCAAGGGTATTTTATGAAGGGTGGGGCTCTTGAAGTGGGTAAAGCGAGTACCAATTCATTTGTCTGGACCAGTGTATTAATTATACTCGCGAACTATATCATCACTCAACTTTTATTAAGCTAATGATCAAGGTAGAAAATTTACATAAAAGCTTTGGCAGTGAAGACATTTTAAAAGGTCTTAACGTAGTTTTTGAGAAAGGAAAAACCAATCTTATCATTGGACAAAGTGGAAGTGGTAAATCTGTTTTTCTGAAATGCTTATTAGGTCTTTTTAAAGCCGAAGAAGGATATATTTACTATGAAGATAAAGCCATCCAAAATATGGATGAAGATCAACAAAGAGATCTGCGTGAAGAAATAGGAATGTTGTTTCAAGGAGGTGCATTATTTGACTCTATGACGGTTGAAGAAAATGTCATGTTCCCACTTCGAATGTTTACCAAACAGAGAAAAAAAGAAATGCAGGCGCGAGTGGACGAAGTACTTTCAAGAGTACAATTAGAAGGTGCGCATAAAAAATATCCTTCCGAAATTTCTGGAGGGATGCAAAAAAGGGTGTCAATTGCACGAGCCATTGTAAATAAACCTAAATATTTATTTTGTGATGAACCCAATTCAGGGTTGGATCCAAAAACAGCTACAGTAATTGACAACCTAATTCAGGAAATTACACACGAAAACAATATTACGACGATTGTAGTAACACACGATATGAATTCTGTGATGGAGATAGGTGAGAATATTGTTTTTCTAAAACAAGGGAAACTCGTATGGCAGGGAGATAGCACCGAAATTTTTAAAACAGACAATGAAGATGTAACCGACTTTGTGTATTCTTCAGACTTGTTCAAAAAGATACGTGAGGTTCAAAATAAAGAAGGATAGTTTTTATTCTGAAAGGACCAATGTGTCCAGCTTTAATTTAAATTGAAGCCATTCTGCTAACTGTTTGTTTTTCTCCTCTTTTTCTCTGTTCCGAAGCGATTTTGACCAGGTTACATTGAATACTGGAATTGTATCAATTTTTTCAAAGTTAGTCGAAACCCTTTTAGAATACGAAAATTGTTCCAGCTCTTTGTTAAGCAGTTTTACCTCTTTACTTAATTCTGAAAACGGAATATCTCTAATTTTTAGCTTTGCAATTTCATCTTCTAAAAAGGCAATACGATCATTTTTATCTCGCAAACGCTCTTCGCTGTTTACATACAGATCTTCCAATATTTCGGTTTTTAAGCTAGTAGAAATTCGTTGTTGAAGTTCTCCACTCTGGTCAGCTCCTTGATATACAATAAGATTAGCATCTTCTAGATCCTCTGCCTCTTTTAATTTATTTTTCCAATCGGTTATCTCTGCTTCCGGCACAATACGACCAATTAAATAGATCTGTATATTCTTTTCTTTATAATCCTGTGAAAATTTTACAACTTCGGTTCCTTCATACTGCACTATATTCTTTACAAAATCTTTAGTTCTATTCGTGAATATCTGCTCTTTTAAAAGATTCAGAAATAAAATAACACTAGGTATCATGACAATAATTGCCACTACAGAAGCTATTTGAGCAATTCTTTTTCTTCGTTTTGAATCGGCATAACGAACCAACGGAAAACGCAATATCTTTGAAACTATAAATGTGGATAATGCTATAAATACAGCGTTGATAGAAAATAAATACAATGCTCCAGTTGCGTAATTTAAGTTTCCAACGGCCAAACCATAACCTACTGTACAGAGAGGTGGCATAAGAGCTGTAGCAATAGCAACCCCAAAAATAACGCTGGCAATGGTACCGCTTTTGGTTTTTGCGACAATAAGTGCAAGGCCACCAAAAATAGCGATTAACACATCCAGGATGGTAGGATAGGTTCTTGCAACGAGTTCTGGTGTTTCTTCAGTAAGTGGTGAAATAGTAAAATACAAAAACGCAGTAAGTACACTTAAAAAAACCATCACGCCCAAGTTCACAAAAGAACGACGCATGGTGTCCACATCATTAATGGCTACCGAAAGTCCAATACCTACAATAGGACCCATTAAAGGTGAGATTAACATGGCACCAATCACCACAGCAGTACTACTTACATTTAACCCAATAGAGGCCACAAAAATGGAAAATATAAGAATCCAGGCATTATGACCTTTAAAAGATATATCCTTTTTTACTGCTTCAATAGTGGCATCACGATCTGTATCGTTATGAATATTAAAAAGATCGGATAGAAATTTTTTAATACTCTCAAAAGC
Source organism: Jejudonia soesokkakensis (assembly GCF_042664795.1). NCBI lineage: Bacteria > Pseudomonadati > Bacteroidota > Flavobacteriia > Flavobacteriales > Flavobacteriaceae > Jejudonia > Jejudonia soesokkakensis. Next base: position 630,075 of record NZ_JBHTBN010000001.1, on the reverse strand, counting down.
ATTGAGTTTGGTATGCTCAAATTTTGCTTCTTCGAAAGAAATATCTTTTTTTGTTTTTTTATGTTCTTCTGAACCTTCCATTTACGTATATTTTTTTCCGAATTTTGAACCTACTTCATTTAGCAATTGCTTGATATCCTGTTCTTTTTTCTTCGGAAATAAAAGTAACACATTTTCTTTATCGACAATGATATAATCGTTAATTCCGTCAATTACAATCAATTTTTTTGTGTCGGAATAAATCATATTCCCTGTTGCATCCGTAAGATACGGAATCGCTCTAACGGAAGCATTTTCAGCCGAATCATTCGTCATTTTATCATGTAAAGCACCCCAAGTTCCCAAATCATTCCAATCAAAAGAAGCCTTCTTTACAAATACATTACTCGCTTTTTCCATGATTCCGTAGTCAATGGATATATTTGAGGCTTTTTCATAATTTTCAGAAATAAACATAGCTTCCCTATCTGTATTATAAACAGGATTACCTTCAGAAAACAACGCGTGCATTACTGGCATGTTCTTTTCAAAAGAAGTTGTGATACTTTGTACACTCCAGATAAATATTCCTGCATTCCAGAGAAAATTACCTTCCGCTATAAATTGTTTTGCCGTTTCATAGTCTGGTTTTTCACGAAACTGTGCTACTTTCTTTATAGGTGAGCCCGAAGTTGGTTCGGCTTCGATATAACCATATCCAGTATTGGGAAAGGTAGGTTCTATTCCTAAAGTCATTAACATATCTTCTCGCTGGCAGGCATCAAAGCACTGTTGTAAGTCTGTTGCAAAAGCTTCTTCCTCTTCGATCCAATGGTCGCTGGGAGCGACAAGCATTAACGCATTAGGGTTCTCTTTTTTAATTTTTAGTGCAGCTACTAGAATGCACGGTGCTGTATTACGCATGGCGGGTTCTAAAACAACACGGTCTTTAGTAATGTCTGGAAGTTGCTCCAGTGTTAGGTCTAGATACCGTTCATTGGTTAAGATATAAATATTTTCAGCAGGAATTGCTTTAGCTATTCTACTAAATGTTTTTTGCAACAAAGTTTGTCCAGTCCCTAGCATATCATGAAACTGCTTAGGCAGGTTTGTTGTGCTTACTGGCCAGAAACGAGAACCGATTCCACCAGCCATGATTACTGCGTAGTAATTTTTATTTTTCATATTTTATTTCAGAAATTCTACTTCAGCATTCGGATTAAACAAATAGATTCTTCCGGTTGCTATTTCGAGACATTCATATCGTTTTACACGCTTATTTCCACGCTTAAAGATCTTTCCATTGTATAAACGGAAGGTACCTCCCTGCGGTATTTCAAAGATATAGTTTTTATCGTTGGGCAGATCAAATTGTTTTAAAGCGAGCGACAGGCGAGCGTCTGTATCACTGGTCGCTTTGGGATTCTTAAAATGACGCGCCAGTAATGGCAGTAACTGACTAGGGAAAACTTCAGGGCGTAAAAAAGGAAGCATTAATAATGTGAAAGTCTGTTTCCATTCAATGCCATGCGGTTTTATGTTTCTACCATATTTTGTAAATGCGACCAAATGTGCAATTTCATGTACTAAGGTCATTAAAAATCGGTACTGATTTAAACTTGCATTGACAGTAATTTGATGTTGTCCATTCGTAAGTTTTCTATAATCTCCGTGTCTGGTAACACGCTCATTCACGATCTTAAGGTGCACATTATTAGTTTTGATAAGCTCAAAAACTAATTCAACTGCAGCTGTAGGAATGTATTTTGAAAGAGTTTCTGTCATACATTAAGGCGTAGATGCCGATACTTCCAAGATCTTTCCGTTGTAATAGTTCTGACCCGTCAATGAAAAATCCATTATATAACTGGCCATTTCTTTTGCAGACAGTGGAGCTTTATATCCAGGAAAAGCTTCTTCAAGCATTTCTGTTTGAACTGCTCCTAATGCGAGCGCATTAAATGACGGACCCGTTTCTTTGTATTCTTCTGCCAGTACTTCAGTAAGGGTAATAATCGCCCCTTTGCTACTACTATACGCTGCCAGACCTGGAAATTTTGCACTTCCTTGAACGCCACCCATGCTACTAATATTTACTACATGACTGCTTTTTTTCATAAAAGGCAACACCACTTGTGTCATCGCCACGGCTCCGAATACATTAACTTCGTAAGAATCCTGAAAATCTGACATTTTTAATTTTGAGAAAGGTTTGTTGACCAGATATCCCGAATTATTAATAAGTACATCTACATGATTCCATTTTTCTTTAATAAATTCTGAAACTTTAGCAACATCACGCTTGTCTGTAATATCACATGAAAAGCAAGCACAGTTATCAATGTCAAGACCCGAAACAGGCGCTGCATCTCTTGAAAGCGCTAAGACATTATGACCTGCATCGGTACAAAGTGAAACAAGTTCATAGCCAATTCCACGGCTGGTTCCAGTAATAATAATATTTTTCTTTTTCATGATTTAAAGATACAGAAATCCCACAAGCTTCAACAAATGAAACTTGTGGGATTTAGCGAGTTATTTGTGAGATACTGAAACAAGTTCAGCATAATTAAACTCATACAAACATCGTGACTGGGTTTTCGATATACGTTCGTACTGTCTGTAAAAATTTTGCTCCTGTAGCACCATCGACTGTTCTATGATCGCATGCCAAAGTAACGGTCATCGTATTTCCAACTGCAATGGCACCGTTTTTCACCACTGGTTTTTCTATAATTGCTCCAACCGATAAAATTGCAGAATTAGGCGCATTGATGATAGAAGTAAATTCTTTGATCCCGAACATTCCTAAATTAGAGACTGTAAAGGTACTGCCCTGCATTTCGTCTGGACTAATTTTCTTATTACGCGCTTTTCCAGCCAACTCTTTTACATTTGCACCAATCTGAGAGAAGCTCATCTGGTCTGCAAACTTGAGGACTGGCACCAATAACCCTTCATCTACTGCTACGGCTACTCCAATATGAATATGTTTTGCAATTTTAGTTGCCTCTGCGGTCCATTGGCTATTTACCTGAGGATGCTTACGCAACGCCATAGCGCAGGCTTTAATAATCATATCGTTATAGGATATTTTCACCTCAGGATCGCTATTAATAGCCGTACGTGAAGCAATCGCATTATCCATATCCAGCTCTACGGTTAAGTAATAATGAGGTGCCGTGAATTTTGATTCGCCCAGACGTTTTGCAATCGTCTTACGCATTTGCGAATTTTTCACTTCTTCAAAACTTTCAGTTCCAACAGGCGTGTATGCTTGCCCACCAGCTCCTGGCTGATAATTTTCAATATCGCTTTTTACAATCCGACCGTGATCACCACTCCCAGTTACATGTTGTAGGTTGATCCCTTTTTCTTCGGCTAGTTTTTTGGCTAGAGGAGACGCAAATATTCTACCTTCAGAAGTTGATGTAGATGCTTTTGGTTCTTTTTTAGTTTCCTTTTTAGCTTCGGAAGTAGTTTCTTTCTTTTCTGAAGCCTTTTTTTCCTCTTTTGCTTCGGAAGGTTTTTCAGCTTTTTTTGCCGTTTTCTTTTCGGAAGCTTTTCCCGATATTCCAGAAACATCTGTTCCTTTTGGACCCACGATAGCGAGCATGGCGTCTACTTTTGCCGTTTCCCCTTCAGCAATTCCAATTTTTAATAATGTACCGCTATAGAACGATTCAAATTCCATGGTAGCCTTATCGGTTTCAATTTCGGCTAAAATATCTCCTTCTTCAATAGGATCCCCTTCTTTCTTTAGCCAGCTTGCCACCGTTCCTTCTTCCATGGTGTCGCTTAAGCGAGGCATTGTAATGACCTCTACACCTTTTGGCAATTCAGATCCTTTAGAGGAAGAATCTTTCTCTTCTTTTTCTTCAGATGTATCTTCGGAAGCATCTTCACTTTCAGCTTTATCATCTTCTTCATTTTCATCTTCTTCATTTTCATCTTGATCATTTGAAGAGTCTTCTTTAGTTTTCTGCTCTTTGTCTTTGTCTGCTTTACTTTCCGAAGCACTGCCACCCTCCACAAGCGCTGCAATATCTTCTCCTTCCTCACCAATAATGGCAAGCAACGTATCAACTTTGGCGGTTTCTCCTTCAGCAATTCCAATATGCAATAAAACTCCGTCATGGAATGATTCAAACTCCATCGTTGCCTTATCGGTTTCAATTTCGGCAAGTATATCTCCTTCTTCCACTTTATCACCAACCTTTTTAAGCCAGGTTGCAACCGTTCCTTCTTCCATTGTGTCGCTCAATCGCGGCATGTTAATCACTTCTGCCATGGTTTATAATTTATGTGGTAAAAACGGATAATCTTCTTGTTCGTAAACTGCGTCGTACATCACACTCTTGTCAGGGTAGGGAGACTCATCAGCGAATTTTTCGCATTCCTTCACTTGATCTTTAACGCGTTTGTCTATTTTTTTGATCTCATCTTCAGTGGCCCATTTCTTTTCATAGATTTTGTGTAACACATATGAAATCGGATCTTCTTCTTGTTTTTTGGCAACTTCTTCTTTGGTTCTGTAATGCTGTGCATCACTCATAGAGTGTCCTCTGTAGCGATAGGTTCTGATTTCAAGAAAAGTTGGACCGTCACCACGTCTCGCGCGCGCAATCGCCTCGTCCATTTCTTTAGCAACCACTTCCGGTTTCATACCGTCAACAGGCTTACAAGGCATTTCATAGCCAAGTCCCAGTTTCCAGATATCGGTATGGTTTGCTGTTCTCGCTACCGAAGTACCCATAGCATATCCATTATTCTCACAACAAAAAACCACTGGAAGTTTCCATAACATCGCCAGGTTAAATGTTTCATGAAGTGAACCTTGGCGTACAGCACCATCACCCATATAAGTAAGTGTTACTGCATCATTTCCATGATACTGATCTCCAAAAGCCATCCCTGCTCCTAAAGGAATTTGACCTCCAACGATACCATGACCCCCGTAAAAGCGATGTTCTTTGGAAAAAATATGCATCGATCCACCTAAACCTTGAGAGGTTCCAGTGGCTTTTCCGTAGAGCTCTGCCATCACACGTTTAGGATCTACGCCCATCCCTATGGGCTGTACGTGATTGCGATACGCGGTGATCATTCTATCTTTTGTCAAGTCCATGGCATGTAATGCTCCTGCAAGAACAGCTTCTTGTCCATTGTACAAATGCAAAAACCCACGCACTTTCTGATTGATATACACTTGTGCTAATTTATCTTCAAATTTGCGCCAAAAGAGCATATTTTCATACCAGTCGAGGTATGTTTTTTTGGTGATTTTCTTCATCAACTAAAGGTATTATTGAACCGAAGAAAGCTTCAGTTTACAATATTCGCGAATAACAAAAATAACATATTAAAAAATTCTATGAAAGAATAGAACTTTTATTTAGAAAGAAGAATTTTTCAGCTTTTTGTGAAGGCTAAAAATTTTATTCATGAAGAAACGTACTGTCAAAAATAAGCGGCAATAAATCCTTTACTGAAGCTGCCTTTACGATCTTCCCTGTTTCTCCCATAAAGTAAATAGTCATAGGAGATTTTTGGTTTACTTCATATTCTGCTAATGCTTGCCTGCAAGCGCCACATGGTGGTGTTGGAGTATCGACGATATGCGTAAGAGATCGCACGGTTAATGCTATATTTGAAATAGTGACACCAGGATAGGTTGCACCAGCATAAAAAACTGCCGTACGCTCTGCACATAGACCAGAAGGAAATGCAGCGTTTTCCTGATTATTTCCCAATACTATTTCTCCATTTTCAAGTTGAAGTGCGGCTCCTACTTTAAAGCGTGAATAAGGCGCATAAGCCTTTTCACGAGCTTGCTGCGCCTTATGCATTAATGTCTGAATGTTTTGAGGAAGTTCTGAAACAGAGTCAAAAACTTCTAAAACGGTTTCAATGGTAAGTTTTTTCAAAAGTTTAGTATTCGCTGTACTCGTCTCCAAAGTTAAATGTAAGTCCGAAACGAAGCGTACCTTCTAATGGGCTACGCACTCTAGAAGTTGAGAACAGGTATGAAATATCAATATTAATGGCTGTATATTTAAATCCAGCTCCTAAGGAAAGAAATTTTCTTGATCCTTTTTCTTCACTTTCATTAAAGTATCCAGTTCTTAAGGCAAACACATCTTGATACCAATATTCTAAACCAAGCGCCCAGGTTACCTCTTTTATTTCTTCACTGAAACCATCTGGCGCATCTCCAAAAGATTGGAAAATTCCCGAAAAGAAACTAATATCCTGATATTCTTCGTTATCTTCTTGGTCAATATCGCCATCCCCGTCAAAATCTCTTGGTGTTGGCACTAATAGCTTATTAAATTCTGCTGTAACACCTACTTTATTATACTGATCAAGTATAAAATCAAAACCACCTCCAAGACCTAAATTGGTAGGTAGGTTATTTTCCTGTCCAGATTCGTCATATTTAAATTTGGGTCCAATGTTAGAGATGTTAAAGCCACCTCTCCATCTTCCGTCGAAATCATCAAAAGGAATTTCCTCACTCTGGTAATATCCAGAAATGTCTACCGCAAAGGTGCTTGCTGCCGAAGCGTCTTCATTAGATGCCTGTATTTTAAGATCTGAACGCAAATAACGTCCTGTGATCGCCATAGAAAAACGATCTCCTAAACGAAGTGCGTAAGATGCATCAAAAGTTAATTCATTTGGGCTTTGAAGTAAAGGCTCCTGCTCTGCAGTATCTCTTAATTCAATATCACCTAAGCTAAAATATCGTAAACTCGCCCCAAAAGCACTACGCTCGTCAATACGGTTATAATAGGTTAGGTTACCTAAGAAAATATCGTTTACCAACTGACTTAAGTATGGAGTATACGTCACCCCAATACCTTGTTTTGATATTGCGAAAGCATATTTTGCAGGATTCCATTGCTGTGAAAATGCATCGGCAGAACTTGCAACACCTATATCTCCCATACCCGCAGAACGTGCATCTGCAGCGATAAATACAAAAGGAACACCCGTTGTAATTACTCTATTATCTGCATTACCTTCTTGTGCAACAGCATTATAAGAAAAAACACTACTAATAATTAAGATAAAAATCTTCTTCATGAGGTTAAAATTTTGACAAATATAATTTTATATTTTTAAAGGATGACGAGTTTTTCAAATTTTTCAACCCGCTTATTGGTTAACGAAGATTTAACCGTAATCTTATACACATAGACACCTTTTCCTATTTTATCACCAAAATCGTCTCTTCCATCCCACACAATGTCGCGTGACAAAAACCCTTCATTGGTAATAATTTGATTTTTAGTCCAGACCACTTTTCCGGTTACAGTAAAGACTTGTACTTGCACTTCCAAGGGCTCTAAAGGCCTGTTATGGTTAAACCAGAACTCAGTATAATCGACAAATGGATTTGGATAATTGAGCACTCTAGTAATTTTTAATTCGTCATCTCCAGCTACAACAAATTGTAGTTCTGCCGTAGAAGAATTGTTATATACATCCCAAGCTTTAAAGGTGAGTGTATGAAGACCTTCTTCAAGGTCTCGAAATTTGAAGTTCATGGTTCCTTTCGTAAAATCATCTACGTCTCCTTGATAATATTCATTCACTACAAAAGGATTTGCCTCATCGCCATCAAGAATAGCGATCATATCATGCCCAATACCACTAGCTGTATTTAAGCCATTTTCATCTTGAAGTTTCGCGATAAGTATGGGAGAATCATCTGTGATACCTCCAGAAGTAAAACTTTCATCATTCATGAACAACTGAATTTCTGGGCCTTGATTGTCTTCTGGAGCGTTTTCATTAAGCCCACCGATACGCAAATCGAAATTGACCCCTGTTTGATCTTCTAACGCACCTTCTTTTTTGGTATATAAACTTGCTCTACCATTTCCCAATGGGATTTGAATATCACGAGGCACTACAAATTCAAACTCAAACAACCCATTTGTAACAGACGCTTGACCGTTAAATATTCCTTCCCCAAGTGTTTGAAAGTTTAGTATTAAAAGCTGTCCATCATCACCTCTTACTCCATCATTTCCCAAAGTTTGACGATCTACTTTTTTATCAAAGATTTTTGCTTCCAAAACACCATTGTAGTTCGATTGTAAATTACCATTAGCATCAAGCACTTCTCCTCCCAACGTTACTCTACTAAGTGCCTGCAAAACATCTGTAGCGCCTGCTATAGGTTGTCCATTTAGCGTTGTGAGTCTAACCTGCGGCTGTGGAAATGCTAGCTGCATGGCAGGATCTCCCACATAAAACACGACACGTCGCAAGACATCAGTAATGTTATTTTTTGAAACACGTAATGCTTCTGCTGCTGTATTGTAGTTTGTGGTTCCATATCCAAAAAGTTCTGGCGCTAATACTTGATTGAATTGAACTCCTAGTGTCACAGTAATTGACCTTGTGGTAGTAATTAATGAAATAACCCCACCTTCTCTGTTCCAATATATTAATTCCCCAGCAGTAATTCGACTCGGATTATCAAATTTGGTATATTCACATGTAACGGTGACAAGTAATGGAAGTCTTTTTGAATTTTGCAGGTTTTGCCCATCATCTTTCGTAAAAATAAACTCTTTTGCAACGCCATCTTCTCCTCCGTGGCCAAAATAGGTAATGATGAGAGCCCCCACATCAATTACATCTTTAATACGCTCATTAACCGTAGGATATCTATCTCCACCAGCCGAAGTTTCCTGCTGAAAAGCATCGGTATGTATTTTTTTAACATTGATAAAAGGCTTTTCTGCTTCTATCTGGTCACCTATGGCATCAAGAGTAACCTCTAAATCCAAATATTCATATTCTTCATCTACATCATCTGAAATTAACACAAAGTTATTTCGCCAATTCCCGTAGGCTTCTTCTGCTCCATAATTTATAATTTTATTGACAAGGTCATTTCCTAACTGTACATTATCTGCCAATATTCTTCCTACAGCGATATCAAGCTTATCGGCTCCATCCATTGTTCCTTCTGAATCGTCCATGTTTCCGAAGAAATCATCGCTCATAAATGAACTTACCGTACTTTGACTTGATAGGGTATGAAAAATTGGGACGGCATTATTATTGTTCGAGAGTCGATCTCTGTAATCTACAGTCGTATCTCCAAAGAGACATAGATATTTTATTCTGTTTTCTGAAGAAGATGCATTATCATAAACATATTTTACAAAGTTTCTAATTCCTGAAATATCTAATTTCCCAGAACTAAATTCTTCATATATCTTATCGGTGGTTACTACTTTCACTCTTAGTCCGCTTAGGTTTCTATGATGATTCGCCAAACGTAATGCAGGTTGAAGGAGAAAAGGGGGCGCAATAATTAGGTAATCAATATCCTGAAAATTACCTGAACTATCATTAAATATAGTGCCTTTTAAATTTTGATTTACCACCCGTGACGCTGCAATCTCAATTGGAGCAAAGTAATCTTCAGGATTGACTGCTACATAAGTACGCTCTGTTCCTAGGGTTGCTTTGAATGTAAATATTCCAGTTTGATTTTCATTTAGTTTTGATGTAATTGCAAATGGGTCTGTTACATCCCAAACTTCCGTAAACTGAGCAGCATTAGAAATCTGATACTCAACAATTCCACTAAAAATAGCTGCATCCTCATTCAAGAATAATAACTGTCCTTTAGTACCTTGCAATGCACGCTGTGCAGTTACTCTGATATAATCTATGTAGGCATTACTTTGCGGGTTCCCAGCATTACTGTAATTCAAATCAATATTTATTGTTTCACCAGCCGCTGGAATTTGTCCAAAAAATTGATTTCCTCTAATAAGCGTTGACGAACTTACTGGAGTAAAAGTTACTGGGTTTAACGATGTCCCATTAATTGCTAACGCCATCGACGTTGATGTTTCTGAAACACCAATAACCTTAATTCGATACGTTATATTCTCACCAGCTACAATATTTGGAAACTCAAATGTATAGCTTTGTTCATTCTCTATATCAAATCGATTCCCAAACCACCTTCTACCCAGTCGTGACGGACTTTCTTCATCCACCTCATGAAATTGAGTGTCATGGAAACTTGTAAAAGTTCTATTAGCATTGCCTGAAGGTTCTATCATTGGTTGAACACGAAGTCCTGGCCCTCCATCTGCTGTCACATAATAATAGGACTCATCACTGTAAGGATTTAAAAAAGAATCATTTTCAGCATCATAACCTTCGGTACTGGTACCAAAGAACACTATAAAATCTCCACTATCAAAAGAACCATCTTCTCCACCAACAATTTTTATAGGTGTTTCGGGCAAATCAAATTGGGTATTTAATGAGTTTAAGAGCGGTAAGGGTTTCCCTCCATGCCCATATACTTTTAAATTTTCTGGATTGATATTGTTTGTGTTCATTCCAAGATCTTCCAAAAAATCTTTTGTAATACGATGCACTCCCGTTTTATCAATTCTGAATTTAAAAAAATTATGAGTCGCTAAAACAGAATTTGTAATAGGCTGCTTAAATACAGGGCGATTTTGCAACTGATTATAGACAACATTAAAAGAAAGCACCCTTTTGTACACACCGTTTGCTTTTATGATAGGAGTCGCCTCTATCATCGTATAAATAATATCTCGTGCTTTCGTACTCTTTATTGTTGCGGTAAAAGTTTCTGGAACTAAGCTTGTGTTAATTTTAGATATTTCAGAAGAAGATAATGTACTATATCTAATATTGGAAACTTCAAGAGAATTAGGTTCTGCAAAGATATTGTCTTTCCATTGCGTTGCAAACTTAATCCGCTCGTCATCAATCATTAAGTTTATAGAGTTGATAGCCCTTTCTTTCTGTTGTTGTTTTGTTAAGGTAGTTTTTTGCTTCTGAAAGGAAGAGCTTTCAGAAAATGAACTCCAGTCTATAGAAATATTCTTAGATTGCGCCATTAAAAGACACGGCACTACTAGAAAGAGAAAATATAGTATTGTTTTTTTCATTATTAGCATAAACGCAGCAAATATATACTTAGTATCCTGAGTAATTAAACTTTAAATAATCATTGTTAATTTGTACTAAACGCAAAAATACAACGTTAGTCAAACGTTTGGTAGTAAAAGGGTATAAATCCTAACATACTATTAAAAAGTAAAATATTATTGAATTTTTGTCGTTAATTACTATATTGCGAACCCAATTTTTTCATAATTGAATCTATGAACTTAACAAAAACCCTAACAATGCGACTGCTAACTTTTGTAGTTGCTTCCACGTTTTTAATTAGTTGTAACAATACGCGAGACTATAAAGACAGCTCTAGAGCGACAGGTTGGAAAATGAATGCCAAAGAAGGTGGTTTTCAATACAATCCAAAGGCTAAAGAACAAGAAACAGGTCCTGGCTTGGTATTTATTGAAGGAGGAACCTTTACCATGGGTAGAGTACAGGATGACCCAATGCACGATTGGAATAACACACCAAACCAACAGCACGTACAATCATTTTATATGGATGAAACTGAGGTGACAAACCTTATGTACATGGAATATCTAGACTGGATAAAGGAGGTTTTCCCTCCTAGTAATGACAATTATAGAAATATTTATGAAGGTGCCTTACCAGACACGCTTGTTTGGAGAAACCGTCTTGGTTTTAATGAAACAATGACAGAAAACTACCTTCGTCATCCCGCCTATGCAAATTATCCTGTTGTAGGGGTTAGCTGGATCCAAGCAGTTGAATTCAGCAACTGGAGATCAGACCGTGTTAATGAATTTATTCTTGAAGAAGAAGGGTTTACTACTAGAGGAGCACGTTATGAAGTAGAAGCTGGCGAAACGTTTAGCACAGATACCTATCTTAACGCTCCAACTTTAACGTATGGAGGAAAAGACTCTATTACTAGAGGTGGAAAAACATCACAATCATTACTTAAACGAAACGAAGATAGTACCAATTTATATGTTCAAAGAAAAGACGGTTTATTATTACCATCATACAGACTACCTACCGAAGCTGAGTGGGAATATGCTGCACTTGGACTTGTAGGTCTTCGTAGTTATAATGTAATACGCGGTAGAAAGAAATACCCATGGGACGGTCAATATACTCGTTCTGGAGATAGAAGAAGCCGTGGTGACCAATTAGCCAACTTTAAGCAAGGGGATGGTGATTATGGTGGTATTGCTGGATGGAGTGATGATGGAGCAGACATCACAGCCGAAATAAAGTCGTATGAACCGAATGACTATGGTTTATATGATATGGCTGGTAATGTAGCCGAATGGGTTGCCGATGTATACAGACCTATTGTAGATGACGAGTTTAATGATTTTAACTACTATAGAGGAAATGTATATACTAAAAATGCAATTGGTAAAGACGGACAAGTTAAAATAGTTACCTCAGACTCTATTGTTTACGATACGCTTAGCAACGGAAAAATTGTTGCGAGAAATCTTCCTGGTGAGATATTACAGGTTCCTGTAGACGAAAAAGAAACGTATTTAAGAACACAGTTTTCAGAAAGTGATAACCGTGATTATAGAGATGGAGACAAGCGTTCTACTCGCTATTACCAATCGTTTGGAAGTGGCGATGACTTAGGTGAAGGAGACGAAAGAGATCCAGCAGATGGTAAAAGAATGTACAATTCACCTAGGCATAGAGTATCTGCAGATAGTACTGGAGGTCTAGACAGAAATTTTGATACATCTAATAAGAGAACAACCTTAATTGACAATGAAGTTCGTGTGTACAAAGGAGGTTCATGGAGAGACAGAGACTACTGGTTAGATCCAGCCCAAAGACGTTTCTTCCCTCAAGATATGGCAACAGATTATATAGGATTTAGATGCGCAATGTCACGTGTAGGGTCAAAATCTAAAAAAGGTAAAAGACCTAGAAACTAAATTTATTAAACTATTTAAAAACCTTCCTTAGTGTATGCTTCGGAAGGTTTTTTTGTATCTTTAATGTACAAAAAAACCATTCCTACTTGTGAAAATAGAAACCTTATACGAGCATTTTATAAATAGCTCAGGAATCTGCACCGACACTAGAAAAATAACCTCTAATTGCCTTTTTTTTGCCTTAAAAGGTGATTCGTTTGATGGTAACAGCTTTACCGAACAAGCCCTTGAAAAAGGAGCTTCTAAAGTAGTAATTGACAATATCAAATTTCATCGCAACACAGGAGAGACTATTCTATGTGACGATAGTCTTTCGCTTTTGCAAAAATTAGCAAAATACCATCGCACCGTGTTAGGAATTCCCATCATCGCACTTACGGGCAGCAATGGAAAAACGACCACAAAAGAACTGATCAACGCAGTTTTATCTCAACATTTTAAAACTACAGCCACCCTTGGAAACCTTAACAATCATATTGGAGTGCCACTTACCTTGTTGTCAATGACTTCGGAAACTGAAATAGGTATTGTAGAAATGGGTGCCAATCATTTAAAAGAAATCGAAACCTTGTGTGAAATAGCTATGCCAGACTACGGATACATTACCAATTTTGGAAAAGCACATCTGGAAGGGTTCGGAAGCCTTGAAGGAGTGATTAAAGGCAAATCAGAGTTGTACAAGCATTTAAACGATCATCATAAGTTAGCTTTTGTAAATGGCAATGACCCCAAGCAAATAGAAGTTTCAGCAAAGTTGAAGCGTTATACTTTTGGTACAGATTTGCACGATTGTTACATTCAATTAAAAGATGCTTCAGAAATGGTAAAAGTCGAATATGATGGACAAACCATTCAAAGTAATCTTATAGGTCTTTACAACTTCCATAACATTGCTGCTGCAATTGCTATGGGATCCTACTTTAAAGTCCCTTCAGAAAAAATTAAAAAGGCAATAGAAAATTATGTTCCTACTAACAATCGATCTCAACTGATTAAAAAAGGAAAACATACCATTATTCTGGATGCTTACAATGCCAATCCAACAAGCATGATGGCAGCTTTAGAAAATTTTAAGCAAGCCTCTGGTCAGAACAAGGTTTTATTTCTTGGCGATATGTTTGAGGTTGGAACTACAGTGGCTCAAGAGCATGAAGCTATTGTTAGGTTTCTTTCTGAAAATAACTTCAGAAAAGCTTATCTCATAGGTGATCATTTTTTTAATACAAAAACTCAAGCTCCTTTCATTCAAAAATTCAAAACATTTGAAGATTTTAAACACGTTTTCAAAAATGAAACACTTTCAGAAAATACTCTATTAATTAAAGCTTCGAGAGGAATGGCATTGGAACGAATTTTAGACTTATTATAACAAAGGCCTTCTTAGATTATAAGAAGGCCTAGTATTGTTTATAACAGGGTGTAGCTTTTTTATTCTACCACCATTCTTTTTGTATCGATTCGTTTTCCGTCAACATATAGTGTATAAAAATAAACAGCAGCTTGCATTCTTTCTTTATCTACAATAATCTCACCTTCTCCCATTCTGTCAATTTTATAATTCTCAAGAAGCCTTCCCGAGGTAGCACTCACAATAATATTTGCGCTTTCGTATCTAAATGGAATAAAGTATCCAATAGTTGTAGAGTTGTCAAAAGGATTCGGAATGTTTTGTAATAAAACTGGCTGATCTGGCTGCACATTAAAATCTGTAACCCCCAACGTACCATCACATGCACAGTCCTCTATAGCTTCAAGTCGCGCTAATACATCGTTCATTTGAGCAGAAAGTGCCGCTAGTTGACTTTGAGCAGTTTCAAGTTCATCTCTCAAAGGATCGACAAGAGGTCCTATATCTACCTGAGCTGTTCCCCCATTTTGAAGAGTTATTCCTAAAATATCTCCCGTTAAAATAAAGTTAGCTAACATTTGGTTATCGGTATTATCTAAATACATTGATAAATCAACAGTTCCGCCATCTTCAAGTGTTAGCGTGTTTCCTGATAAGCTCAGCACCTGGTCGTCTGTTCCGCTATTGTTTAAGGATGATAAATCTACCGTCTGGCTGGCACCCCCTTCAATACCAATTGTTAGTGTAGTACCCGAAAGACCCGATCCAGAAATATTCTGATCGTCGGTATTGTCTAGATAAGAAGAAAGGTTTACAGAACCCCCATCTTCAAGAGTCAATGTATTGCCCGACAAGCTAAGCGCTTGATCATCGGTTCCACTGTCGACTAATGACGATAAATCTACTGTCTCACTTGTTCCACCCTCAATACCAATAGTTAGCGTAGTGCCAGAAAGACCCGATCCAGAAATGTTTTGATCGTCGGTATTGTCTAGATAAGAAGAAAGACTTACAGAACCCCCATCTTCAAGAGTCAATGTATTGCCCGACAAGCTAAGCGCTTGATCATCGGTTCCACTGTCGTCTAACGACGATAAATCGACCGTCTGACTAGTTCCTCCCTCAATACCAATAGTTAACGTAGTGCCCGAAAGACCCGATCCACTAATATTTTGATCATCTGTATTATCTAAAAAAGAACTCAGATCAACCGTTTGTGTTGCTACACCATCATCTTCTAAGGATAGTTCCAGTTGATTGCTGGCATTTAACTGAAACACATCAGCCCCCTGATCATCGGTATTGTCTAAAAAAGAACTTAAATCTACCGTTTGTGTAGCTACACCATCATTATCTAAAGACAATTCTAATTCGTTACTTGCATTTAACTGAAAGACATCGACTCCTTGATCATCTGTATCGACTCCCCCACTTTGCCATTGTGTGCCATCATTTGAAAATAATTGATTAAGGTCAGTATCGTATACAATCATTCCTTCTACATTTGCTAATGCTGTTCTATCTGTTGTTGTCATTCTATTTAACAATAACCCTTTTGCAGTTGACTTAAGGTCAATTGAAGCATTCGCATTTACAGCATTACTAGCTCCCCCAATACCAATTGCATCCCCGCGAATAACTAACGCATTCTCCGAAGAATTTGGGATTATTTTAAAAGGTAATGTACTACCATTTGTTGCATCCCGTACAAAAAAGTTTGTTTCATTTCCTGCAACATCCCAAACTTGAGGTGTAAATCCACTTGAACCATCTTGATCAAGCCGAAGCGTTGGTGAGTCTCCATTTCTAGAATGCATTTCTACTACGGGCGCATCAGTACCAAAACCCACTCTACCACTATCATCTACATACAAAGAATTTGATGGAGCACTAGCTTCTATCCTAAAGGGATTAGTTCCTGCTGTGGCATCATCTATGGCAAAATAATTTGCACCCCCATTACTCGTATCATTTATAGATATCCGCCAATCGTTGTTTGGAAAAGATGCAGAATTACTTGTATCATCAAAATGGATGCGTAGATTATTTTCTTTTATTCTAAAAGTATCAAAACCAAAGTTCTCTCCATCGACACAGTCAAAACCTGCACAAATACTCCCATCAACAATTAAATCGTCTGCAATAACTTGATCTTCTGGCTGTATATCCAAATCGGTCACTATACTTCTATACGCATTGCTATTTTGTATTTGAGTAAAAGTATTTCCTCGTTGTCCATAACTATATAGTGCTAAAAAGGAAAAACAAAAAATGAGAATTTGTGTAATTTTTTTCATGATGTTTTATTATTTGGTTATTTATTAAATGTACTGCAAAATTTATTATGCCAATTCATTATTAGTTAAAGACCCAAAATATTCGATGAAATACCAAAAAACCTAATATCTATTTAAAAATGGTATTAAAAATTTATTTATATATCTTTCAGAAAAATTAACCAGATTTTGAAACATCTTTTCTACAGCATCATACTCTTAGGGTTTTCAACAATATCATTTGCTCAAACAAACGATGCCATTTCTGAAATTATCGATAAAATTTACGAACTCGAAAAAGACAAAGATGCCAAGTGTTATGCAACAGCAAACCGGCTTGAGGATTTTATGTATGGTACCCCATTGACTGAAAATGCTCGGAATGCAAAAATTGACATTCAGAAAAAAATAGTTTTTTACTTTAAAGAAAAGGGTAGTGAGTTAGCAAGAAAAAAACAACAAACTAAAATATCTTCAGAAATAGTTACTTCACTAATTGATAAAATTTCCAGAATTGAAACTAATAGTAATGGCAACTACACCTATTATCTCACCACTGGTAATGTACTCATTAAAAAAATAGATTATGATCAATATAGTTCGGTTTCTTATGGGTATCGCTCTATACTTTCAGTCGAACAGGATTTATTTTATATTCCTGAAAAAGAAACCTTATCATTAGCTCCTGAAGCCTTACAAATTGTAAATGACTATGTCAACCTAATGACGTTAGTGGTTTTAAAAGTTGCAGATCTAAAAGCCAGAAAGTCAAATGACAAAACAATTTCAGAAGCGCAACTCATTAACAGCTGGGTACTCATACTTCAGGAATCTCAAAATAGTGAAACTCCCGCAACTATTTCCTATCCTACGTTATCTGAAAGCAATAAACCAAAAACTAATAATTCGCTTATAAAGTCAATCATTTCTCAAAAATTAGCCTCTTATAAAAATTATAATAACGTAAATGAAGCGCTTTTTCTTCGGAATATTCAAGTCTATTTTGCAAAACAGAAATGGCCAACAGACCAAAAAGTTTCAGAGGAGTTAAGAGCATATTATTTGGAATCCCTAATCCAATTTGCAAAAGGATTACTCATAGATGCTACTGCTGTTTCAGAAACTAAAAATCACCCAATCATTCGTCCTGAAGACGTGGAAGCTTCCTTAAAAAGGTTTTTGCCTAGTATCACAAATTCTTTTGAAGATGTTACTTTTTTTCCTAATCAACTTTCAGAAAATATAACATTGGAGTCGTATGATTTGGACTCTTTTAGAGATAGCGGATTTCATTGGAGAATTTTAGGATATGCCCTTGATGATTTAAATGCCGAAAACGTAGCTGATCTTGACCCTAATGCCGCTGAAATTATAGTAGAAGGTATTGCACAACTAGGCGTTCTAGCACTTAGGGTTGCCGGAACAATCTCCAAAAGTCAAAATGAAATTACCCTCAGTAATCAAAGCCTTACGCAAGGACTTCAGAAAATACAAGATCTTATTTCAACTTATAATTTTGATGCAGTAGAAACAGATACAACTACAATCGCTTCAGCAAAAACAAGTACTCTAATGACTCCGTTTATAGAAATTACAAATACGGCTTTAATAGATTTTGAACACAAATCTTCAGATTGGCTTAATCGCCATATTCGAAGCTATACCACTGCCCATGAAGAAGGCACCATAAAACTAGCAATTCCTCCTGCATTTGGAGGTTCTGGGGTAGCTTGTGAGGACATCAATAATGATGGAATAATGGATATACTACTTCTTGGCGGATTTGGCAACAAACTATATTTTGGCAATGGAGATAAAACTTTTACAGATGTTACTCAAGAAAGCAATCTCAATATCTGGAACGACTCATTACAGTCGTACGGAGAGCCCAGACAACCTATTATCGCCGATTTTAATAATGACGGCCTTCAGGATATATTTATAACCTATGTAAATGACCTACACCGAATGTATCAAAACACACCTGGTACTACATTTAAAGATGTTACTGCTACTTCAAATTTAGGAGGAAAAGATCTGGTTGCAGGTCCCGCCACTGCATTAGATTACGACAATGACGGTCTTCTAGATATCATGATTGGGTATTTTGGCAACTATGTAAAAGGAGATTTGCCCACATTAAGTAGGGACAATCAAAACGGATCACCCAATCGTCTCTTTAAAAATATGGGCAATTTCAATTTTCAAGAAGTTATGTTTACAGATAATTCCAAAGGGAATAATGGCTGGACACAAGCTTTAGGACACGCAGATATCAATCAGGATGGTTGGCAGGATATCATTGAGGGCAACGATTTTGGAATCAATAAATATTATTTGAATACCGGTGACGGAACCTTTACCGAAGCAGGGAAAAAGTTAGGCACAGATAAACCTTCTTATACCATGAACGTAGGCATTACAGACTTAAATCGTGATCAATTTCCAGATTTTTATATATCGAACATTGTCGTCATGCAAAAAGATGAAAAGTACGTGTTGCCTTCCGAAGAAACAACCATGAAATTTGATCCAAAGAAAATGGCCAATATCCGAACCGTTGAAGCGAATGATTTATTTATTTCTACTACTGAAAATGCTACTTTGAAAGCGTATTCAATATCACAACAAATAGGTCGTGGGTATGATGCCACAGGCTGGTCATGGGATGCCGATTTTTTTGATTTTGACAATGACGGAGACGAAGACCTGTATTGCTTGAATGGAATGAATGATTTTAGTGTGTATTCTTCTGAAAATCCATTCTATTTTGAAAATAATACTGCAAATGCAAATAATATAGAATATGCACAAAGTAATAAAGAACGAAATGTATTTTTTGTAAATGAAAACGGTCAACTTTTGAACAAAGCCAAAGAATTAGGAACCGACCTTAACAGTAATTCAAGAAGTGCCAGTTACTTCGATATTGATAACGATGGTGATCTCGATATCATTCTAAATAATTACCATGAAAAAGCAGTATTGTATGAAAATCTTACAGAAAACAACAACCACTGGATTAAAATAAAACTTGTAGGCGCACCAGATCAAAATATTAATAGAGATGCTATAGGCTCTACAATCCTTCTATCCAGTGAAAACTTTAAAAATATCTGGAGGGAAATCCACAGTACCACTGGCTATCTTTCGGTGCACCCAAAACAACAACACTTCGGACTCGGATCTGATTCACAAACCGACGCAACAGTTAAATGGAGCAATGGAACCGTAGTCCATTTTGAAAATATAGAAGCAAATGCTAGCTATATCATTCAATACCCAGATATACTATTAAAACAGTAATTTTCATTGAAATTTTTATTCAGAATGTTTGTGGGAATTAAAAACTAACTTATATTTGCACCCGCAACTGTTAGGGCGCGTAGCTCAGTTGGTTCAGAGCACTTGGTTTACACCCAAGGGGTCAGGGGTTCGAATCCCTTCGCGCCCACAAAGCTTCCAGAAATGGAAGCTTTTTTTATACCATTTCTAAAGGGGCCATTAACTCAGTTGGTTTAGAGTGTCACGTCGACAACGTGGAAGTCGTTGGTTCGAATCCAACATGGCCCACGATTAAATACACAAGCCA
This sequence comes from Jejudonia soesokkakensis, assembly GCF_042664795.1. Lineage (NCBI taxonomy): Bacteria > Pseudomonadati > Bacteroidota > Flavobacteriia > Flavobacteriales > Flavobacteriaceae > Jejudonia > Jejudonia soesokkakensis. The sequence continues at coordinate 609,999 of NZ_JBHTBN010000001.1, read as the reverse complement.
CATCGCTAGATGTGGTTATGTTGTTTTATGAAGAAATGGAGCTTGATCCCTAAACCACTTCGGAAACCACAAACGTACTGCCACCTACAAAAATTAGATCGTCATCCTTAGCTTTTTCTAATGCACTTTGATAGGCTTCATTTACAGAACTGTAAGATTTCCCATCAAGGTTATATTTGGTTGCCTTTTCAACCAATTTTATCACCTCCATTCCCCTTGGAACATTCGGTTTACAAAAATAATAGGATGCATTCTTTGGAAATAATGGCAAGACAGCATCCAAATTTTTATCACTTACCACCCCCAGAACGATGTGTAACTTGTCAACGTTTTCTTTTTGAAGTTGTTCCATCACATATAGTAACCCTTCGGCATTATGTGCTGTGTCACAAATCACTTTAGGTTTTTTTTGAAGTGTTTGATACCTGCCCATCAAACCTGTATTTTTTACCACATTTTGTAATCCTTTCCCTAAATGCTGAATGCCAATCGCATACCCCAAATTTTGCAAAACCCAAATGGTTTTCTGAACTGTTTTTATATTGTGCTTCTGATAGTTACCTTTTAGATCTGAAGCTAATGCAACAGTATCAAAATCAAAGGCTGTATGCAAAGGAGCCTTTCTTTTTTCTGAAATTTCTGAAAATACTTGAAATGTTTCTTCCTGAAATTCTCCGATGACTACAGGAATTCCTTCTTTTATAATTCCTGCTTTTTCCGAAGCTATTTCTGAAATGGTTTCACCTAAGAACTGCGTGTGGTCATATCCAATGTTTGTAATAACTGAAACTTCGGGTGTAATAATATTAGTGCTATCCAGCCTACCTCCCATTCCTACTTCTATAACAGCAATATCGACGTTTTCTTTTCTGAAATACTCAAACGCCAAACCTACGGTCATTTCGAAAAAGGACAGCTGATTTTCCTCAAAAAATGATTTGTGTTTGGCTACAAACGAGCTTACCGTTCGCTTCGGAATCACTGCTCCGTTAATTTTGATACGCTCTCTAAAATCCTTTAGATGGGGCGAAGTATACAAACCAACCTTATAGCCGGCTTCTTGTAAGATAGAAGCTAACATATGAGAGGTAGACCCCTTTCCATTGGTTCCAGCAACATGAATACTTTTAAAAGCCTTTTCAGGGTGTTGTAAATATGCCGAAAGTTGTAATGTGTTATTTAGATCGGCTTTATAGGCAATGTTACCCACACGTTGATACATAGGTAATTGCTCAAAAAGCCACGCAATTGTTTCAGGATATGTAATAGCTAAGAAATTAGATAAACCATTTTTTCTCTTTAGCAATTTCTGCTATATGAGTAATGTAAAGTACAAAATAAAACTGAGCAATAATTTCAAATAAATTTACAGCCCCGATAAGAATAACCGAAGGGTAAAACATCTCATAAAGTACTGCCCCACTACAAACAAGGGTATATCCAATGCCTACAATAAACACATAGATATTTTTAGGATGTTTATTTATAAATGCGATGTAGAAGCACATAAATACAAATAATAAAAACATTAAAATAGACAGCACATAAAACACCAGATCTGGTATATATTCTAGAACACTTGCAAATATGGAAGTAATAATATAAATCACCCCTATCATAAAGATAATAGGCGTAATTATTTCTTTAAGTTGAATAGTTGATTTTGTACGCATCATTACTGGAGCCAACAACAATGAACCTGTAAAAAAAACCAAAGCAAAAAGCACCATCACTGCTGCATAATTTTCTTCAAAACCTTGGGACATGAATGCCTCCCCTGTTAATGCACTACACAAAAAAAGTAACAGCAACCAATTCATTTTCTTTGTTGTTGTTATAAAAAACAGAAATAAGAATAGGTGAAATATGGGTTTAATAAAAAGTGTGTCCTCATTTCCATAGATCATAGAAACTGAGACAGACGTTAGTCCTGCTAAAATTGCCAGATATTTAAAAAGGTTGGGGATCAAGGCTACTATCTTAGCCTGTAATGTAAGAAAAAAAAATAAAATTTATTCTGAAAGGCTAAACTTATAGATAATTTTTCCTATTTGTTTAGCAGGAGCTTTTGAGTCGCTATTAAATCGGGTAGCCATGGCTGCTCTCTTTGCAGGTTCCAGTAAACAGCGGGAGTTATTTGTTGTACCACGGACACCTGGGGTCGCTTTAATTACACTTCCATTACGGTCTACTTCAATACTAACAACAACAATCCCAGCTTCATTACAATCTTGCAAAAACTTTTCTTTGTTTAAAGCCTTACGTCCTCCCAATAAATAATTTCCGTCTCCATCCAATCCTTTTCCAGTACCGTAGTAACTGTTTGCATTGGGGTCTCCATTAGGATCTCCTTTGTCTCCTCCTGTCTTGTCGTTTCCTTCACTACCTTTTGAAGTTCCGTCACTTTTTGGGCCGTTGATCAAACTCGACAGCGCATCACTAGTCGATTTATCGGGTGTGGGATCTGGTTTTTTAACAGGTTTTTTTGGCTCCACTTTTTTAGGTGGAGTGACCTGTTCTTTTTTAGTTTCTTCTTTTTTTAATATGGGAGCATCTTCCATATCCTGTGTCACAACCTCTTCTTTAATTTCAGATTTGGGTTGTTCAACGGGTGGCGGTGTTTCCTGTTTGGGTGCTGATTTAATTTTTTCGAGCGGCTGAATGTTTCCACTCCCTGTTTCAGTAGTTCCGAAGTTGACTGCAATGCCGTTTTCGGGTGGCGGATCCAGATAGGTAAAGCCTATATAAAACAATAAAATGAGGATGATCACGTGTAATACCACTGTGATCGTCATGCTCTTTTTTTTATGTTCTGTGTCTAACAGGCTCATTGTATCTTTTTATTTTCTGAAACTAAAAATATGCCAAAGTCTTTCATGTATCTGCGTTAAGGATTGAGCTATGCTACCCCGCCTTCGCTCGCTTCGGCGGGCAAGCGTGTAGCAGCGAAAGCCTGACCAAGACTAAATGTAATGACCGTCTTGGGAACGCCCAACAACTAATTAGGACGTACGGCCAACACTACTTTAAAGTTATTTTTATTGGCGATATCCATTACAAATACAGCATCTTCGATAGGCACACCTTCTTCGGCTCGTAAAATAATGGTTGGTTCTTCCTGTCCAGCGAGAATACTTTTTAATTCCTTCTCAACTCCGTATTCACTTACCCGTTCTTTGTTTACATAATACGCTCCGTCTTTTGTTATGCTTACGGAAGCTTTTTGCGTATTGGTGCTTTTTCCTTTTGCTTTTGGCAAAATAAGGTCCAAAGCATCGGGTGTAATGGCAGGTGAGGTTAACAGAAAGAATACCAATAACAGAAACACAATGTCTGTCATTGAACTCATACTGAATTCTGCACTTACTTTATTTCGTCCTCTTAAATTCATTAAGCAGGCTCGTTTAAAATGTCTAAAAAGTCTACTGCCGTAGCTTCCATTTGATGCACTACTTTATCGGTTTTAACTACAATATGGTTGTACCCCATATATGCAATAATACCAACGATAAGACCTGCAACTGTAGTCGTCATGGCTGTGTAGATACCTTCGGCAAGAGTTCCCATTTCTGCCTGCCCACTGCTGGTAGCCAACTGGTGAAATGCCAAAACCATTCCTATTACCGTACCTAAGAAACCAATCATAGGAGCTGCACCTGCAATAGTTGCCAATACACTTACGTTTTTTTCGAGTTTATAGACTTCCAGTCTTCCTGCATTTTCTATGGCAGTATTAATATCTTCTAAAGGACTCCCAATTCGGGAGATTCCTTTTTCGGTAAGGCGTGATACTGGAGAATTTTGTTGCGCACATAACACTTTTGCTGCCTGTACATTTCCAGAAGCAACATTATCTCGAATCTGATTCATAAAATTACTGTCCATTTTTGAAGCTGCCTTAACAGCAAATAGACGTTCAAAATAAATATAGACAGCTACAAAAAGTAAAACAAATAACACTCCGATTATTATTTGAGCAGCAAGTCCGCCACTCATCAAGAGTTCCATTACAGAAAGTGTTTTTTCTACAGGTTCATCGTCAAGATTTTGTACAATCTCTTCTGCACCATCCTGAATTAAAAGGGTAAGCATATATGTATCTGGTTTTAGTTGTTAACGGCGATTGTAATAAGAAATTGTTAGGTATGTTGGAAAATAACTCTTTCAATTAGCAAGAAGACTCCTGCCCCGGCTATAAATCCTATAAATGCTAGCCAGGTTATTTTCTTTAAGTACCAGATAAAATCGATACGCTCCATTCCCATGGCTGCAACCCCTGCTGCAGAACCAATGATTAACATACTTCCACCAGTTCCGGCAGAGTAAGCAATAAAATGCCACAATACCGAATCGGTTGGTGAGTCGTACATTCCCATTGAGGCAGCTACTAATGGTACATTGTCAATGATTGCAGACAACACACCCAATAGGATCACCACAACATCTTGATTAGGAATTGCTTCCTGAAGCACTTCAGCGAGGTATCTTAATGTTCCTACTGGATCCCCATTTTCGGCAACACCAAAGACTAAACTTTCTAATCCTCCTACTGCCATTAAGATCCCGAGGAAGAAAAGAATACTAGAAATTTCAATACGTGATAAGGCTTTATGAGCAGAATACAAATGTCTTCGTTCTTTACTGAAATCTTCTTCAGGATGAATATATTCTGAAACCAACCATACAACTCCTAGCGCCAGCATCATTCCGATATACGGAGGTAAGTGTGTTACTGTTTTAAAGATGGGTACTGAAACGATCATTCCTAACCCTAAGAATAACATAGTTTTACTGCTCAATAAACGTTCGGCAACTACATCTTCGGTCGTATCAACTTCTATTTCTCCTCTAAAGGCAGGTAAATACGTAGCAATAATAAAGGGTATTACAAAACATACAATCGATGGAATGACTACATATTCTATCAATCCAGCAGCAGTTACATTATCAGCTATCCAAAGCATGGTAGTAGTTACATCTCCAATTGGAGACCAAGCACCTCCAGCATTGGCTGCAATAACAACCATTGCAGCGTACCAAAGACGTTCTTCTCTTACTGTAATTAATTTACGTAGCAAGGTTACCAGTACAATGGTTGCTGTTAGGTTATCGATAATTGCTGATAATATAAAAGCGAGAATACCGATAATCCAAAGTAGTTTTTTCTTACTCTTCGTTCTAACAGCCCCTTTTAAAATTTCAAAACCACGATGCAAATCAATAATTTCTACAATAGTCATGGCACCGATTAAGAAGATAAGTATCTCTGCTGTTTTGCCTAAATGATGTAAGAGTGTATTTTCAAAGCCTTCTTCGGCCGCTTCGCCTCCGCTCAAAAAGTTAAAGGCTCTTTCGTGCGTATCAATCACATCAAACCAACCTGCATGGAATCCAACTGCCAATACCGCCCAAATAAGTGCTGCCATGATAAGTGCTGGCACCGTTTTGTCTAACTTAAGAGGGTGTTCTAAGGTAATTGATAAATACCCGATGATAAAAATTAATATGATAATCGATTCCATAGCAATGAGGTTAATTTATGTTTTTTATACTAATTGTTTTAAGGCAATTTCAAAAGCTGTTTTACTAATATTTGTTTTGGTACTATTATTATCAAACGTATTTTGAATGGCATTTTTAATGGTCATTGAAGTGTCATTAAAAATAGCTTCATCTGTCATCTGAACTTTACGTTCCATAAAATAAGCAAACACACGTGCCATTCCGCAGTTACTTATAAAATCGGGAATTAAACTTACACGTTCATCTGTATATTCCATAATGGGTCCAAAGAAGATTTCTTTATCTGCAAAAGGCACGTTAGCACCACAGCTTATCACCTCTAAACCTGTATTCATCATAGATGAGATCTGCTCTTTAGTGATTAGGCGTGAAGCAGCGCATGGTGCAAATACTTCACAATCCAGTTCCCATATTTTATTATTGATCTCGTCAAAAGGGATCATATCTTCTGCCACTAAGGTGTTTCCATCCTTGGTTAAGTATAGGTTTTTAATGTAGTCAAAAGAAAATCCATCCTTGTTAATTACGCCTCCTACTCTATCGATGATCCCCACTACTTTTGCTTCCATTTGTGCAAAGTAAAAAGCAGCAGCAGCACCTACGTTTCCGAAGCCTTGAACTACTACCTTTTTTCCTTTGATACTGCCGCCATAAATATCATAAAAATGACGTGCAGCTTCCGCAACTCCATAGCCTGTAATCATATCTGCCACTGTATATTTTCTGTTTACATCTGGCGAATAGGTAGCATTTTCAAGCACTTTAATAACTCCCTGACGTAATTGCCCAATACGATTAATCTTATCTGCTTCAGTAGGTGTGAAGTGTCCGTTAAAAACACCTTCCTGTGGATGCCACACCCCGCTTTCTTCGGTTATTGGAATTACTTCATGGATTTCATCTACATTGAGATCACCTCCTGTGCCATAATAAGCTTTTAAAAGAGGTGAAACTGCTTTATACCAACGCTCTAATACCCCTTTTTTACGAGGGTCGTGTGGGTCAAAATTAATTCCAGATTTAGCACCTCCAATGGCAGGACCAGAGACTGTAAACTTCACTTCCATGGTTTTTGCCAGAGATAACACTTCATTTTCATTAAGTCCAATCCGCATACGTGTTCCTCCACCCGCAGCACCGCCACGTAGTGAATTAATTACGGTCCAGCCTTCGGCTTCAGTTTCGGGATCATTCCAGTGAAAAACTATTTCAGGTTCCTTGTTTTCGTACTTCGAGAGTAATTCTTTCATTAATTAGTTGATTTTTACACGTACTGAAAAGATTTGTAGTGCGAAGACAAATATAAAAAACTTAGTAGGTGTAGGTAACATTTTAAGTTTAATTTAGAGTAAATTTTAATACACCTTCTCCCATAATTTATCACTATTCAATCTAAAACTCCCTACAAAATCCCACGAACACTCTAAAGGAGAAATAATAGATAAAAATAGAAGTTCATTTTTATCTCGATATAAATGATAAACCTGACCAAGAATGGGCTCAAAGCTGTAGGTTGCCCGATAAATTAGATTATTGTATTCAAAAGCTTCCAGCATTTCATCATATTCTTTTTTAATCGCTTCAAACTTTGTTTTAAAATGATGGTTCGCCTTTGTGACACTTGTTTTTTTCCAACTCGAAAGATCTTCCATCACAATAGCAGGTGCCCCTAAATTTGTCGCATACGGTTTTAAAGAGGCATCATATTTTTTTGTCTCTTCATTATAAACGACCTGATCTGGTTTTTTTGATTTCTCTTTTTTCATAGCTACACAAAGATACGAACAACTTTAGCTTCTTAGAAAATTACACCGCTACTATGATCTCTTTGCGCTCCCGTAACACTCGCAAGACAATTGATTTCGTTTCGTAATTTTAAAACACCCAACAAACCAAAAATAAGCGCCTCCTTATATTCTATAATTTCTGAACTAGGAATCACTATATCCACATCCTTGTAAAACTGAAGTCTTTCTATTAAAAAATTATTATATGCCCCACCTCCAGTAATAAACACTGAAGATTGCTCTTCAAATTGCATGGCTAACTGCATCGCAATATGCTCTGTAAACGTCGCAATTTTTTCTTCGGAAGAAATAGAGGAAGCCTCCAGTGTTGAAAAAATATGTGTCCTTACCCATTCCAATCCAAGTGACTTGGGAGCTGATTTTTTATAAAATTGCAACTTGTTTAACTGCTGAAGCAATTTCTTATCAACGGAAGCTTTTCTGGCAATATTACCACCATCATCGTATGGCACCCCTAATTTTTCAGCATAAAAGTTCAACACAATATTGACTGGACAAATATCGTAGGCAATTCGGATACCGCTTTTTTCAAAAGAGCAGTTTGCAAATCCGCCAAGATTAAGGCAATAATCATACGTGCCAAATAACAGTTTATCTCCAACAGGAACTAAAGGGGCACCCTGCCCTCCCAACTGTACATCCTGCACTCTAAAATCACACACTAGGGTTTGCTGTACATTTTCTGCTAACTGTGGCAGGTTTCCAATCTGCCATGTAATTCCTTTTTGAGGTTGATGTAAAATGGTATGCCCATGACTACAAATAGCGTCCAGTTGCTTCATGGAGTGAGTGTCCATAAATTTTTTCAATACTTCGGAAAGATATAGGGTATATTCATTGTTTAAGCTTTCTAATTCTGCTTCAGAAAAAGTAATTGCGTGTTGAAGTCTGGTTTTCCAACTTTCCGAATAAGGAATTGTCGTAGCACTTCCAATTTTAAATGTCCATTCGGAATTTTCAGAAACACTAAAAAAACATTCTGCAATGTCAATACCATCCAGTGAAGTGCCAGACATAACGCCAATTACGTGATAGTTTTTTTGTGACATCTCTAAATTCATTAAAACACCCCTCTTTAATCTCCCCTCAAGGGGAGCGTTAATTTTCTTTTCTAGAATAATCAAAGATAGTTATTAATAAAATTGTTCGATTTGCTTTCAGATTTGGCTTTTCAAATTTGAGATTTATTTTTATTACGGTATCTTTGCACCACTTATTAAAATCAAATTAACACCCAACAAGACGATGGATTTTAGCCTTTCTGAAGAACACCTAATGATACGCGATGCAGCTCGTGATTTTGCGAAAACCGAATTACTTCCAGGAGTGATAGAACGCGATAATAAACAAGAGTTCCCAACAGAACAGGTTAAAAAAATGGGAGAACTTGGGTTTATGGGACTTATGGTTGACCCCAAATATGGCGGGAGTGGCATGGACACGTTGTCTTATGTAATCGTAATGGAGGAGCTTAGTAAAATTGACGCATCAGCTTCGGTGATTGTCTCTGTAAATAACTCTTTAGTTTGTTATGGACTTGAAGCGTATGGTACCGAAGATCAAAAAGAAAAATACTTAACTAAATTAGCAACCGGACAATCTATAGGAGCCTTTTGTTTGAGTGAGCCCGAAGCTGGTAGTGATGCAACTTCACAAAAAACAACAGCAATTGACAAAGGGGATCACTACGTTCTCAACGGAACCAAAAACTGGATCACCAACGGAGGTACAGCAGACTATTATTTAGTCATTGCTCAAACAGATCGTGAAAAAAAACACAAAGGAATCAATGCATTTATCGTTGAAAAAGGCTGGGAAGGTTTTGAAATTGGTCCAAAAGAAGATAAACTCGGGATTAGAGGAAGTGACACTCACTCACTTATCTTTAATGATGTAAAAGTTCCCAAGGAAAACAGAATTGGTGAAGACGGATTTGGTTTTAAGTTCGCTATGAAAACCCTTGCTGGTGGTCGTATTGGAATTGCTGCACAAGCACTAGGAATCGCAGCGGGAGCATATGATTTAGCACGGGAGTATTCTAAAGTACGGAAGGCATTTGGCACAGAAATATGCAATCACCAGGCCATTGCATTTAAATTAGCCGATATGCATACTGAAATAGAAGCAGCACGTCATTTAGTGCATAAAGCAGCATGGGATAAAGACCAAGGGAATAATTACGATATGAGCGGTGCTATGGCAAAATTGTATGCTTCAAAAGTAGCTATGGAAGTAAGTGTTGAAGCCGTACAAGTGCATGGAGGCAACGGTTTTGTTAAGGAATATCATGTAGAACGCTTAATGCGTGATGCTAAGATTACTCAGATTTATGAGGGAACCAGTGAAATTCAGAAAATCGTTATTTCCAGAGGCTTATTAAGAGACTAAGAGCATACGAAATTATACAAATATAGCAACCGACCTTAGGGTCGGTTTTTTTGTTAGTGGGTACCTTATATCTTATAGGAAGAAATTCCAAACCAACCCGAAGCGTATCACAGGATCTCTATAGGCATAGCCAGGAGCCGAAAAGTATTGATTGCTATTCCCAAATAACGAATTGATATGCTCGTATTTTATGAAAATACGGGTTTGCTTGATTTTTGCATTAAGAAAAATATCTACTAAAGGGAATCCGCCTAGCTCCGTTTCATTCTGCACAAAGAACTCTGCCAACACAGGATCGTAAGCATTCATTTCATATTTTGTAAAATATTTAAAGTTAACCCCAGCCTGCAAAAACAACGCCTTGTCAAACAACTCATCGGTATAATACAAAGTGTTTCTCGTTATAATTTGAGGTACTTTAAACACATCCTCTCCACTCAAAGCCTGCTGAAACAGAACTGTATTAGCTAACGAGAACTTTCCGTAGGTAAATTCTTTTTCAGCCTTGACTTTTAAATAGTCTACGCGCTCACGAGACTGTTGTGGTGATGGGGTCGAATCGTTTTCTGCAAGTCCAAAAAAAACATAATCATCAATTCCTGTATAACTTACCGTGGCATTTAGTAATTTCTTTGAAGTGAGCTTAAATTTTAGCTCCTGAGTTTTGACATTGTCGAGATTGTTTTGCCAGTTATAATTTACATAATCACTTTGGTAGAGTAAGAAATTGAAATGAGGCGCTACAGAATGTACCGTGATAGAAGCTTCAGCGCTGTTATTGGCATCCAGTGCATAAGATGCTGCACCATTTAGATAGGTGCCGTCAAAATCACCAGAAACATTGATCGCTCCTTTGCCCAAAAGCTCAAAACCTTTGTAATTTTTTTGATAGGTAGCTCCTGCCTGCACCTGGCTACCCTTTAAACGATTATTTATTCTGCCTTCATCTAGAATTAAAACCGAATTATACCCATAATTATAATTGGTATATCCTATAAACCCAGAAATGCTTCCAAGAATATTATTGCTAAAGCGCGCATAGGCTTTAGTCTCAAAATCATCGAGCTCCACTTTATCTTTTAATCCCGTAACCTGATACGATTCACCAAAACCTTCAAATGGACTAGTCTGGTTGTACTCGTAAAATTTCGTCTGGTAGCTCAATTCGGCTCCAAGGGTTACTACATTATAGCTTGTACTATCTTTAATTGCTGAAATTAAATCATACTCCTGATCCAGATAGTATCGTATGCCCTCCAATCTATTATCGGCATCTTCAAAGTTGACTTCCAGGCGTCCTCTGTCTTCAAAGTCTGTATTGTCACTGATAAATAATGGAATGGAACTATCCTGTAGACCACCATATTCTTCATTGCTCATATCCTGTGCGGCAAGGTGTGCTCGTAATCGATATCTTTTATTTAAGGTGTTGTAATTTGTTGTAAACCGAAGGTTTCCAGAACTCGTCAAATTATTCTGGTAGTTACCCAGCGAACGAACTCCTTTGTAAGCCAGAGAAAAATTAAATCGCTCTGAAGTGTTGATTGTAAAAAAAGCATCCAATTGTTGCCCCTGTTCAAATGCAGTTTTAAAATACAATTCGGTAAGAGGTGTAGGCACATTAAAATACTGCATGTCCTCTGCTTCCGCATAATTAAAATGCTTTGCTCGTGCTCCAAATAGTGGCATCAGATTATGAGTATCAAAAGTATACGCGAGTGTGTTGTACGTATGTCCAACATTATTAAAGGTGAGTAGTTCAAAATTATCTTTTCTAAGATAATTAAATTTGTATTCTTTTTGTACTGAAAGCGTTGTATCCAGATAGGTAGTATCTCTTGCCGCAGATATTATCTTATACAATTCAATGGGCGGTTTTTCACTTTTATTCGTTACTGAAGTGCTCGCATTCCTATCAACACGCCTTTCATTGGGTGTAATTATTGTAGATTCTTCATTTCCTTTTTTTACCGTTGACGGAACTTGGGCGAATGCAACAGCTCCCAGAATAAGAAATAGAAATAAGGCAAACGTTTTTTTCATAAAAACAAACTGTAGCTACAAAGGTACTTTTTTATAGCTAAAGATACTAGATAGTTCTAACGTTGCTAAAGACATAATATTCTAATTTTTAAAAGTACCTTTAGCCGCAATTACTTCTGAAAATGCTTCCATTAAAAATACATACAGATTTACTTGAATGTGGAACGGACGAAGCCGGGCGCGGTTGTCTCTCAGGGCCAGTCACTGCTGCTGCGGTACTTTTACCAGATGGTTTTAGTCATCCGTTGCTCAATGACAGCAAACAACTTTCAGAAAAAAAACGGCTTGCGCTTAAAGACATTATAGAGACTGAAGCCTTGAGCTTTGCCGTAGTCCACGTTATGATGGACGAAATTGATCAGATCAATATTTTAAATGCTTCGATCCTCGGGATGCATCGTGCTATTGAACAATTAGAGCCGCAACCAGAATTTATCGCTATTGACGGCAACCGATTTAAACCCTTCTATAAAATTCCGTACGAATGTGTGGTAAAAGGAGATGGAAAATACCAACATATTGCAGCAGCTTCTATACTTGCCAAAACCCATCGCGATATCTATATGGCTTCCCTTCACGAAGAATTTCCAGCATATAACTGGAAACAGAACAAAGGATATCCCACCCATGAGCATCGTGCAGCTATTAAAAAATATGGTCCGACTCCTTACCATCGAAAAAGTTTTAGACTGCTGCCTGGTCAACTTAAATTCAATTTATAATAAGATTTTTCTTCTCCTTCTAAGAGAAGTGTTCAGGAAAAAAATAAAGGAGATTTTTGTTGAAAACCTATCAATAAAGTTCTACATTTTGCACTAACATTGTAAAGCTTCCTTAGTATTTTTGTTCTAATGAGAACAGTGTATCTACTCTATTTGTTAATCATCAGTTTTTTAGTTTCGAGTTGTACTTCGGAAACTAAAAAAGGAGAACTAATTGACTATATCCCAGAGGGCGCCTTGGTTGTGCTTAGAATCAACCATTTTGAAAATTTTAAATCTGATATAAAAAACAACGGATTACTTTCTAAATTCAGTACTACGAATCCTTACTCGTATTTCTCTGAAGATGCACTTCTACTACATAATTTACATCCAGACAGTAAGAGCTTGCTAGCCATCAATACCTTAAATGACAGTGTCACTGCATACACGTTTATAAGTCGGGAAACGGAAGGCATGTTTGTTGCAGATTCAATTCAGGATCTAAAAGTAGAAACTCTTGCATACGATGATATTTCTCTTCAGCGGGTTACATCTGCTAATCAGATTGCTTTTTTTGCTACTAAGGACAGTGTTTTTATAGCGTCTTCATCTCAGAAAGTGCTTCAGGATATATTAAAAGGGAACACAGAAAAGGATGAAACTTTAAAAAAAGCGTTCGATTTAAAAAAAGAAGGGGAAGTTTCGGTACTATTAAAAAGCAACCACGTACCACTTTCAGATTCGACAGCAATTAATTTTTCTTCCTGGACCGTGCTAGATGCAACCATTGTTCCCGATGCCATTCGAGCGACAGGAGTTTCTATGGCCAGTGATACAATTTCACAATTCATTGATGTTTTTAAAGGGCAAAATCCGCAACAGTCAGGGTTGGCCAATATCATTCCAACCGACGCAAAAAGTGTAGTTTCATTTACGTTTAGTGATTGGGAAAAAATACGGTCTTCTTTTGAACAATTTAATGGTGCTTCGGAAACTGCCAGACTGGATCTTGAATCAATTTCGGAAATTGGAAACATTTCTTTAAAAGAAGGTAATGCTATTGTTTTACGAAGCATAGATCCTATGTTGACTCAGGAATGGGTTAATAGGTATTTAACTGAAAGAACCTCTTTTAGAGAAACAACTATCTATGATTTTGAAAAACCTGGTATTTTTAAAACAATTTTTTCACCACTTATTACTTCCGAAACACCTGTTACTTTCCAGCTGGATAATTTCTTTGTTTTTACAACTTCCGAAGAAATTGCAAATCAAATGATCATTGCGTACAAAAACAATGATTGCATCCACAAAACATCATATTATAATGAAGCTACTGTTAATTTGAGCAGTGGGTATTCGCTTCAGATTTATAAAATGAAAGGGGAAATATCGAAAGGCATCGCTTCTTTTTTTAATTCTACTACTAAAGAAGAAATAGCTTCGGTTTCACTACCCGATTATCCGTTAGGCATACTTCAATTTACGTATGACCGTGATTTTGCCCATATAAATATCTATGCTGGTGAAGCTTCCAGCGAAAAACAAATTTCGGGAACCGTTTCAGAAAAGGCAACAATCCAGCTAGAACACGAAATTCTAGGAGAACCCATATTTTTCAGCAATCATCGTACAAACGAAAAGGATATTATTGTCCAAGATGTGACCAATAGTTTGCATTTATATACTGCAAGCGGAAAAAAATTGTGGACCAAGAAACTTGAAAGTCCAATTTTAGGTACTGTGCAAGAAATTGACTTACTGCGAAATGGCAGAAAACAAATAGCCTTTACTACCTCAAACACATTTTATGTGCTCGATCGAAATGGAAAAGAAGTAACTCCCTTTCCAATTAAATTTAAGGATAAAGTCACTCAACCCCTCGCTGTTTTCGATTACGACAACAACCGAAATTATCGTTTTGTAATTACTCAAGGCAAGGAAATCTATATGTATGACAGTAAAGGAAAAAGTGTTAGCGGATTCACCTTTAAAAAAGCAACTTCTCCCATTGTTGCAACGCCGCAGCATATTAGGATGGGCAATAAGGATTACATTATTGTTCCCGAAGAAAATGGAACATTAAATATTTTGAGCAGGGTTGGAAAATCTAGAGTTTCAGTTTCTGAAAAATTTGAATTTTCAAACGTTCCTATAACAAATGAGAGTAATACATTTGTGGTTATTACGAAAGGTTTCAGCAAGAAGAGTATTTCCCAAAATGGAAAAGTTGCGTCTCAAAAATTGAATGTGTCCTCAAATTATTGGTTTACCACCTCTGGAAGTTTAAAAGTAACACTTGATGATAATCTTTTACGTATCAACGGGAACCTTATTGAATTACCTTTTGGAATTTACACCAACCCACGAATATTTATTGAGAATAGCACTAGTTATATTTCGGTTACTGAAACTCAGGAAAACAAAGTATTTGTATATAATAAAAGCGGCCAACTTCTAGAAGGTTTTCCAGTATATGGCAGTACTGGCGCTCGTGTAGAAAATGGAACAAAAAAATCGCAGTTGTTACTACTTACAACTGGAAGTGAAAAAGAGATTATTCTTTATAGCATCAATTAGGCAGAGACTAATTGAGCATTAAACAGGTTGGCAAAATGTTTCAGTAATTTTTCTTTTACTTCCTCTTCTGAAACTTTTGTTTTACCTAATTCAACATTTAGAGAAGTGACAGATTTTCCTTTAATTCCGCAGGGAATCATATGATCAAAATAACCCAAATCTGAATTTACATTAAAGGCAAAGCCATGCATGGTCACCCACCTACTCGCACGCACGCCCAAAGCACATATTTTTCTTGCAAAAGGAGTACCTACATCTAACCAAACTCCCGTTTCTCCTTTTGATCGTTCTGCATTTAAGCCATATTCGGCTAATGTAAGAATGACCATTTCTTCTAAGAGTCTAAGATATTTATGAATGTCTGTAAAAAAATTCTCTAGATCTAGTATAGGATATCCTACAATTTGTCCTGGTCCGTGATATGTTATATCTCCACCCCGATTAATTTTATAGAATGTGGCCCCAATTGAAGCAAGGGATTCTTCAGAAATTAAAAGATTACTAAAATCACCACTTTTTCCTAATGTGTAAACATGAGGGTGCTCAACAAAAAGAAAATGGTTTTTTGTTTCAAGATGCGTTTCTTCTCTTCGATTTTTAATTTTGGTGTCGAGAATATTTTTAAAAAGCTGTTCTTGATAGTCCCAAGTTTCTTTGTAGTCTTTATTTCCTAGGTCTTCAAATAAAATTTTTGTATTCAAGTGGCATGATTTTAATACCTGCAAAATTACATTAAAGTAGCTTAAAAGAAGACATGTGACCTCTGAAACTTAATTTCTTAAATTTTTATTAAAATATAATTATAAACCTTTATATTTGAAAACTATAGTAATATTAAACCCAAAAAAATATTGAATATGAATACAATTGCAAAAAAAATTAGTGTTTTAGCTACGGTGTTTTTAACTACTGTTGCTTTACAAGCACAATCTACGGCATGGAAAAAAGTTTCTGAAAGCCGTGTATCTTCTTCAGAATTACTCTCACGAAATTCTGAACCAACAAACTTTAATGTTTTTGAACTTAATCATGATGCTTTTAATCGTACTCTTTTAAATGCCCCTGACCGAAGCACAAATAGATCTTCAAATGTAACAATATCTTTACCTTCAGTTGATGGTACTTTAGCTGACTTTAAAGTATTTAAAACTTCTACATTAAGTGAGGGTTTACGCCTTAGATATCCTGGTATAAACTCTTATGTTGCAAAAGGTATTAAAGACCCTACTGCAATCGCACACATAAGTGTAGGTACAAATGGTGTCCATGCCATGATACTATCTGGTAATCACCCTACAGTATATGTTGAGCCTTACACTATAAATAACAGACAATACATTCAGTATTCTCGTTCAGAAATGGGTGAACCAGAAGATAGAGCTGTTTGTGAAATAACTGAAGCTGTTGACACATCATTATTAGATCTAGATGAATTAGAAAGTTTAAGAAATGCAGATGATGGACAACTTCGTACGTTTAGATTGGCGCTTGCATGTACAGGAGAATACGCGCAATATCACTTAAATAGACAAATGATACCTTCAAGTGCAACAGACGCAGAAAAAAGAGCTGCTGTATTATCTGAATATAACACAGCAATGACACGTGTAAACGGTTTGTTTGAAAGAGATGTAGCTATAACCATGGTGCTTATAAGTAACACGGACGATTTGATCTATTTAAACGGAGGAACAGACCCTTATACTAATAACAGTGGATTTACTATGCTTGATGAAAATCAAAATAATATTAATTCTGTTATTGGATTTGCAAATTATGACATTGGTCACGTTTTTAGTACTGGTGGCGGAGGTGTAGCTCAGTTAAGATCTCCTTGTACTTCTGGTAAAGCAAGAGGTGTTACAGGATTACCTCAACCAGTTAATGATGGTTTTTATGTAGATTTTGTTGCTCATGAAATGGGGCATCAATATGGAGCAAACCACACCTTTAATTCAGACGCAAGTAGCTGTGGTGGTGGAAATAGAAATGCATCAACAGCTTTTGAGCCTGGGAGTGGATCAACCATAATGGCTTATGCAGGAATTTGTCCACCAGAGAATGTTCAAAATTTTAGTGACGATTACTTTACTGGAATTAGCGTGATTGAAATGTTTAACAACGTTTCTTCAGGACCTAGTAGTTCATGCCCAACTACAAGCGCAACAAACAATGAAGCTCCTATTGCAGATGCAGGACCTAATTATACTATTCCGAGCTCTACACCATTTATTCTTGAAGGTAGTGCTACAGACTCAGACAGTAGCTCATTAACCTACTGCTGGGAACAACGCGACAATCAGTTAGCTCCAGCACCACCACAATCAACTAGTACTGTAGGACCTAACTTTAGATCGTTTGATCCTCAAACCTCCCCAGATAGATATATGCCAAGTCTTAATATTGTTTTAAA
Organism: Jejudonia soesokkakensis; assembly: GCF_042664795.1. Taxonomy (NCBI): domain Bacteria; kingdom Pseudomonadati; phylum Bacteroidota; class Flavobacteriia; order Flavobacteriales; family Flavobacteriaceae; genus Jejudonia; species Jejudonia soesokkakensis. The sequence goes on along the minus strand of NZ_JBHTBN010000001.1, from coordinate 592,540 downwards.
TGGTTCTTCAGGGTCAACCTGGGAACGTTTACCTTCTGTGACACGAATTATGAGGTTCAGACTTACTGTAAGAGATAATGAAGTTGGAGGAGGAGCTTTATCTAGCGATATTAATTCAATAAGCGTTGATGGAAATTCTGGCCCATTTGTTGTCACTTCTCAAAATGCTACTGGTACAGTATGGACAACCCAAACAACTGAAACTATAACTTGGAATGTTGCCGGAACAGATGCTGCACCTGTAAACACCTCAACTGTTGATATATTATTTTCTGAAGATGGAGGCCAAAATTTTGATAGGGTGATTGTTTCTGGAACTCCAAATGATGGTTCTGAAGAAATTAATGTCCCTACTGTAAATACAACAACAGGCCGTTTTATGATTAGAGCAAGCGAAAACATTTATTATGATGTAAACAACAGAGATATTGTTGTGACAGGGTCTTTAGGAGTAGATGATTTCAATATGTCTGATTTAGCAATATACCCTAATCCAAGTGATGGATTATTTAACGTTTCTTTTTCTGCAAATACCGGAAAAGACGTTAATATTTCAATGTACGATGTTAGAGGAAGACTTATCGACACGCAAGTGTTTACCAATCCATCTTCTAATTTTAATGAAAGAATAGACTATAGTAACTTGAACTCAGGTATGTATTTTGTTACAATTACAAATGGAGATCAACAAACTACAAAGAAAATTACTATACAATAACTATAAGTAATATTCATATAAAAAAAGGGCTTCAATTTGAAGCCCTTTTTTTATATGAATACTCTTTAGAATTCAACGCTAGTATTGATAACATTTAATTCTTGATTAAGACCTTCAACGTTGAAATTTATGGCTACAACCAAATCATTTCCTGTTTTGGATGCAGAAAGATTTCCATTCGTAACTTTAAAAAATCCTCCATCTCTACACTTACATAATTTTGAGGTTACTAAATTAACATTTGACAGGTCTTCATTTGTAAGTGATAATGGCAACATATCTTCTTTAAATTGAAACATGATACTCTCAGAATAAATTCCGTCGGCAACACCTTCGGGAGCAGATTTAGTTATTTTATATTCAAAAACATACATATCACCCTCTTTTTTATTAATATATGAATTTCCAAATTCATCATTCATAATTTCGTAACTACTATTTTTATTTAAAGTAATAATGACATTATCCTCCATAGTATTTTCTTGTTCTGTATTTTCTGAAGTTTCAGAAGTTTCATTAGAAACTTGTTGTTGTGTTTTACATCCATTTGCTAACATAAAAGCCGAAACTAAAACTAGTGCTATTTTCATAATTGAGTTTTTAATTTAATTATTAGGATTATTTAAAATTATTAAAGCTGCAATCACACCAGGAATCCATCCGCAAACTGTCAAAATTGTAACAATTATTATAGACCCGCACCCTTTATCGATAACTGCAAGTGGTGGAAAAAGAATAGAAAGCAATACGCGCCATATACTCATATGAGATAAATTTACTAATAATTTAAGTAATAGTCTTTGCTCTTAACGTTTTGTTACAGCTATTGATTACCAACCGCAATGTTGTTATCTTTGCAATTTATTTAAAATAGCCACTATGCAGCTTTCTGAACTGGAACTTATTCGAAGAGAAAAGTTAACCCAATTACGCAACTTAGGAATTAACCCCTATCCTGCAGATTTATTTCCCGTAAACCACACTTCAAAAACAATTAAAGAAAATTTCTCTGAAGGGAAAAACGTTGTGATCGCAGGTAGATTAATGTCTCGCCGTATTCAAGGGAAAGCCAGTTTTGCAGAATTACAGGATTCCGAAGGGCGTATTCAGGTCTATTTTAATCGTGATGAAATTTGCACAAACGAAGATAAAACTCAATATAATGAAATCTATAAAAAGCTACTTGACATAGGTGATTTTATAGGCATCGAAGGTGAATTATTTACCACACAAGTTGGTGAGAAAACGGTAATGGTCAAAAAGTTTACACTCCTTTCAAAAGCTCTAAAGCCACTTCCACAGCCCCGCGTTGATGCAGATGGAAATGTTCATGATGCATTTACAGATCCCGAGCAACGTTACAGACAGCGGTATGCAGATCTAGTAGTCAATCCGCACGTAAAAGAGGTATTTGTAAAACGCACCAAATTATTTAATGCCATGCGAACATTTTTTAATGAACGTGGCTATTTTGAAGTAGAAACTCCTATTCTTCAACCTATTCCTGGTGGCGCAGCAGCAAAGCCATTTATAACACATCACAATAGCTTGGATATTCCATTATATATGCGGATTGCAAATGAACTATACTTAAAAAGACTAATAGTAGGCGGATTTGACGGCGTATATGAGTTCTCTAAAAATTTCCGAAATGAGGGAATGGACAGAACTCACAATCCAGAATTTACAGCTATGGAAATCTATGTAGCTTATAAAGATTACAACTGGATGATGGATTTCTGTGAGCAATTGCTTGAATACTGTGCTACGGAAGTTAACGGAACAACAAAAGCTACGTTTGGTGAGCATACCGTTGACTTTAAGGCCCCGTATCCAAGAGTTACCATGGCTGAAGCTATCAAAAATTTTACAGGTTTTGACATCACAGGAAAATCTGAAGATGAGTTAAGAACAGCTGCTAAAGAGATGGGAGTTGCTGTTGATAATAGTATGGGCAAAGGAAAATTAATAGATGAAATGTTTGGCGAAAAATGTGAAGGAAACTACATTCAGCCTACATTCATTACAGATTACCCAAAAGAAATGAGCCCACTTTGTAAAGAGCATCGAGATAATCCAGAGTTGACCGAGCGCTTTGAATTAATGGTCTGCGGAAAAGAAATTGCAAATGCGTATAGCGAATTAAATGATCCCATCGACCAACGCGAACGCTTCGAAGCACAATTAAAATTAGCAGACCGAGGTGATGATGAGGCCATGTTTATTGACAATGACTTTATTAGAGCGTTAGAATATGGAATGCCTCCAACCAGCGGAATGGGCATTGGAATGGACAGACTTATTATGTTTTTAACTAACAATCCGTCAATTCAAGAGGTTTTATTTTTCCCTCAAATGAAACCTGAACGTAAAGCAATCTCATTAACAGAGGATGAAAAAGCTGTTTTTACTCTCTTAAAAGAAAACTCTCCTATAGAATTAAATACGTTGAAAGAGGAATCTGGATTGAGTAACAAAAAGTGGGATAAAACCATAAAAGGACTTACTAAAAATAAATTAGCCAAGGTTGAGAAGACCAATGATGGGTTAATTGTTGGTTTAAATTAAATAAAACACCGTTTACAGCTTAACCTCCTATTTGGCGTTAGGGGTTTGATATCCCTATCAAAACTGTAAACGGTGCCATTTTTCCCACCAATTGTGGGTTCCACCAACCTAAATAAAATTATTCTAATACAAGACTACTGTCCTATTTTGCTTAAAAATTCAATATCGTTTTCAACAGTTAGCAGTAAAAGGCTTGTCGCAGTACAGAAAACCGGACTTGTAATACAATGGTGGCCATTCCAACTACCGTCTTCATTCTGAATTTTTAAGATTCTACCACTCATATTATCATACCAACCTTTCCAGTCTTGATCATTGTTAACAACCAGAGACTCTCCTGTCTGCAAAAAACTTAGAAACTCTTCTCCTCCATTATTTCCGAATCCGTTTAAAACATCCTCCCGTTGTGCAACTTGTTTCGCACTGGAATACACATTGTAAGATGCAGCATAATCTATTGCTTCAGCCTCGCTCATCCCTGCTTTTTGTAAATTCTGAGCAGTCACCACAACCTCTTCCAGCTTTCCTTCATCTTTCGCTTTATTTATAAGTTCCTGAGCTTTTCTGGCTTCTTTTGCACTCGCACGAACACTCCCGCTAACAGCATACAGCATTACGCCTGCTCCGTCGTCTGTTTTTATAGCCCCTGATTTATCGTTAAAATTTCCTTTCTGATAATCCCTGCTTCTTTTTAGCACCTTTTCGTTAATATTTAGACCTACTGCTTGAGCGGACTCTAATGCGCTATTTGCCAAGCCACTTTGCAGCACACCTGCCCAGCCAGCACCTTTTTGTTTACCTGAAGCATCGGTTCCCTGCTGAATTTTTGTTACACAAATATCCAGACAGCGGGTTACACGCTTTTTGTCGATACCTTTTAAATTTCTATCCAGTAAATTTGAAAGAAATTGCGCAGTCATTACTGCGTCGATATTCTCACCTAATTTACGCTGAATCTGGGTTCCTCGCACGTCCGTAATAAATGGACTGTCCTTTGAATTGTTCTCAACTGTTTCTAATAGAAAGGTGATTGTTTTCTTTAAATTTTCTGAATAGGCACCTTTCGTAAGCGTTGTTCCACTTCTTAGAAAAGACATGGCGACCATAGCGGTAGTGGCTGGATCTGCTGGGACAGCGTGGGGATCTGTAACATCCTGCCGAGCATGGCTTCCTGCGCCATACCCTCCATTTGGCAATTGAGCTTCAGCTAGCCATGAAAGTCCGTCGCGAACCGATAATTGTAAATTTTCATTGTTTTTGAAAATATCAAAATCTTTGGATGATTGTTCTCCCATTACAGTCATAAACACACAACCATCTTCAGGTTGTAAAGTTCGTTTTGTTTCTAGATAAGTTGATTTTTCAGAAAAGATAATCGATAAGGCCCCTAAGATGAGCACTGGAAATGCAAATAGCAATAGTTTCGTTTTCATAATATGTGTTTTTAATTCTATGTGAAACTATTGTAAACAAAGAGTTTTCAAAACATTCGATTAGGGAACGAACTGTCTCAATGAGCGAACAACACAAACTGTTTAGTTTTAACGATTGGAAATGAGACAAATCAATAGAATTTTCTATTTTTGAACTCATTAATTTTCATTTGCTATGAAAAAAACACAATACCTTTTATTTGCTACACTGCTATTATTAGCAACTGCCTGCGGAAGTGATGACGAGTATTCACCTTCTGATAATGAAGACACAGAAAGACCCTCACAGGTTATAAATGTTATTGCTTCCAATATTACTGAAACTTCGCTGGAACTTTCCTGGGATGCTGCAACAGATAATGTTGGTGTAACTGGTTATAAGGTTTTTCAAGACGGTCTAGAAATCAACGGAAATGTTTCAGGCACCTCCTATAGTGTTTCGGAGCTTTCTGCTGAAACAAATTATACCTATTATATCATAGCTTTTGATGCTGCTGGAAATCAGTCGCAAGCAAGTAATTCAATAGATGCCATGACAATAGAAGAACCTTTCGGGTTTAGAACGAATCTTTCAGAAATGAATCTATTTACAACTACAATGGCAGATTTAGAACCAGCAAGTGGCGTACAACTTTACGAACTTAATACTACATTGTTTACAGATTACACTACAAAGCAGCGTCTAATTAAGTTGCCTGAAAACGGGAAACTACAATACAATGGTGATGACTTACTACCTAGTTATCCAGATGAAACCTTAATCGCAAAAACGTTTTATTATAATATTGACGACAGAGATCCAAGTCTAGGTAAAAAAATTATCGAAACACGTATCTTTTTAAAGATTGATGGAATTTGGGAAGTAGGAGATTATATCTGGAACGAATCCCAAACTGAAGCAACCTATACCGAAAACGGTAGTGAAATAAATATCAGTTATATAGATACAGAAGGTGTTACTCAAGATGTTGAATATTTAATCCCTTCAAAACAAGACTGTTTTACTTGTCATAATAACAATACTATTACAATGCCAATAGGAATGAAATTAAGAAGTATGAATTTTACTCCTTCATACGTGGGACAAAATCAATTAGACTTTTTTATTTCAAATGGTCTTTTAGAAGGACTCGCGAGTTCAAACGGTATTGGAACTTTAGCAGATTGGACCGATACAAATTTAGATATCAATGATCGTGGAAGAGCTTATCTCGATATGAATTGTGCACATTGTCATAACCCTAACAGTGCTTCGGCTGGTGTCTCAGGAATGGATTTGCGATTAGAAACACCCTATCCAGATACGAATATTTATCAAAAAAGAGACGGAATTCAAATTCGTTTTGGATCCACACTCGAAGGATACAGAATGCCTGTACTAGGGAGAACTGTGGTTCATGAAGAAGCTTTTACCATGCTAATGGAATATCTAGGGCAAGTAACAGTACCGTAAACTGTCTTTAAAAGAATGTAAAGAAAGCCATCTCTGTCTAGAGATGGCTTTCTTTATTGAATTAAACCTTTATGGAAATTAAAAGTCATAGAAACATATAACTTTAAAAAAATAAAAATGAAAAAATTAGTAATAATTTGCATGCTACTTGTAGGAATTACGGTAACAGCACAGGACCGTGAAAGTAAGAAAGAAGTTAGAAAGGAAATGCGTGAAAGAGCAAAAGACCTAACTCCACAACAAATTGCAAGTCTTCAAACAAAGAAAATGACACTGCATCTTGATTTAACAGAAAAGCAACAAATAGAAGTTGAGAAACTAAATCTGGAAATAGCTACAAATAGAAAAGCAATGGCAGAAAAGAGAAAGAAGATGGAAGAACTTTCAAATGATGAGAGAGTGGCAATGCGCGAACAAATGCTGGATGAACAAATTGCTACAAAAAAGAAATTCAAAGCCATTCTTACTGAAGCCCAATTCTCAACCTGGGAAAAAGGAAGGATGAAAAAAAGAAGAGGAATGGCAAAGCGAAGGATGAAAAATAAAGGAAGTAAATAGTTTTTGGCTCGCTTTTTGGAATATAGTTTTTAGAAATTTGTTACATTAGTAACTTAAACTATAAACCATGAAAAATTTATTAAAAATAATAACTGTTGTTTTGGTTGTTTTTGCTGGTACTCAAGGCATCAAAGCTCAAGAGCTTAAAAAAGATGCGGATAGACCAGAAGTAATTGCTAAAACCCAAGTAAATGAGATAGACGCAAAGCTAGATCTAAACGGTGATCAGGAGCGAGCATTGTTTAGAGCCATTGTAAGTAAAATTGTAAATGACCGTAAATTAGTAGATGGTAAAGACGCAAATGATCCTACAGTAAAAACAAATAAGGCTAAAATTGAAGATGGATATAAAGCAGCCGTTAAAAAAGCACTAGGTGAAGAAAAATATAAAGCTTGGTTAAAATTGCAATAACAGCAAAAATACCGATAAGTTAAATAGCCTTTCTTTGTAAGAAAGGCTTTTTTTATATTATAAATTTGATGCAACTTTTTTACAGGCAAGTATAGTTTGGTCTAAGTCATCATAGGTTAAAGCGTCACACAAAAACCAGGTTTCAAATGCACTTGGAGCAATATACACGCCTTCTGCAAGCATTCCGTGGAAAAATTTTTTAAAAGTATCGTTATTTGCAAGAGCTGCAGTTTTAAAATCCGTGACAGGAGTTTCAGAAAAATGTACAGAAATCATAGATCCTACACGATTAACAGTATGAATCACATTATTTTCAGAAAGTACTTTTGTTATCCCTTTATGTAAGTATTCGGTTTTAGCTGCTAATGACTCAAAAATCTTAGAGTTCTCATTTAATTCGGTTAGCATTGCTAAACCAGCCGCCATAGCCAAAGGGTTCCCACTTAACGTCCCTGCCTGATATACGGGCCCCAAGGGCGCCAAATGATTCATGATTTCTTCTCTAGCAGCAAAGGCTCCAACTGGGAGTCCTCCTCCAATTACCTTTCCGAAGGTAACAATATCTGCATTTACTCTGTATAATTCTTGAACACCCCCTTTTGCAAGTCTGAAGCCCGTCATTACTTCGTCAAAGATTAGTAATATTTCATTCTCGTCACATAATTTGCGTAGTCCTTCGAGAAACCCTTCAGTAGGTGGGATACACCCCATATTTCCTGCAACTGGTTCAATAATGACACAGGCTATTTCGTCAACATTTTCAGCAATTAACTGCGCAACACTTTTTAAGTCATTATACGTTGCAAGCAGTGTGTCTTTGGCAGTTCCTTCTGTCACTCCTGGACTGTTTGGCACCCCAAAGGTAACCGCACCACTCCCAGCTTCGATTAAAAAAGAATCACTATGCCCGTGATAACATCCGGCAAATTTTATAATTTTATCTTTTCTAGTAAATCCTCTGGCCAAACGAACTGCACTCATACAGGCTTCGGTACCACTATTTACAAATCTTATTTTATCAATGTTAGGTACCATACGCACTGCCATCGCTGCAATATCAGTTTCAATGGCTGTAGGCATTCCAAAAGAGGTTCCTTTTTCAGCTTTATCTATGACTGCTTTAACAACTGGTTCGTGTGCGTGACCCAAAATCATAGGTCCCCAAGAATTTATATAATCTATTAACCTGTTTCCGTCGACATCAAAAAGATAAGCGCCTTTTGCTTTTTCAACAAAAATAGGATCACCCCCTACTGCCTTAAAGGCTCTTACGGGCGAATTTACCCCTCCTGGAATCACTTTTTGAGCTTCAGAAAAAAGCTGACTGCTTCTTTTGTATATCATAACATGCTTATTTTTCTACAGGATGCAAATATAAGACTTGCCCTATAGAAATCGCGTTAGATTTTAATCCATTGTATTCCTTCAAGGTGTCAACACTAACATTGAATCTTCGCCCAATATTATAGAGCGTATCGCCTTGCCTAACGGTATAGGTATTGATTTTTTCTGAAGTCTCTGCCACCGAAGTTTTAATTTCCTTACCCAACACCTCATCATCGTACTTGGTAAGATCATATCGCTCAATAATACTAATTAACTTATCGGGATACTTAGGGTCTGTAGCATAGCCTGCCTTTTTTAAGCCCTTTGCCCACCCTTTATAGTCGTCTTTCTTTAATGTAAAAAGATTTTGGTAGCGGCTTCTGGAAGTTAAGAACAGCGAATGATCTCTAAAACTATACTTTGGATCTTTATATTTTCTGAAGCATTCCTGTAACTCATCATCATCATGATATACCCGTTCGCCTGTCCATTCCTTATGGCATTTTATTCCGAAGTGATTTTGTGCTTTTTTAGTAAGATCTCCCCGTCCTGCTCCACTTTCCAAAATTCCCTGAGATAATGTGATACTTGCCGGAATACCGTACTGAAGCATTTCCTCCTTTGCAATAGTCGCATAACTATCTATATAGGCACTTACAATTTCTGCATAGGTTGCATCCTTTTTTGGCACAATTACCTTCGTAGGCTCTACTTCTTTTTTAATTTCATTACTTGGCGAATTTTCTTTTACTGGAGTTACATTAACCACCCGCTCGGTGCTTGGTTTCTTTTTCGCAATAACTTTCCTCTTAGAGCCGCAGCTCGTGAGCGAGATACAAATAATACAAATTGAGAGTATTCTTATAATCATTTTATAGGTTAATTTGAGGTGCATTTTTCTTTTTTAGATATTGGTTCATTCCTTCGATTCCTTGTAAGCCTCCAGTATGAATGGCTAAAATATGACTATTCTTTTCAAAATATTTATTTTTCATCATGGCTACAATGCCGTACATCATTTTCCCAGTATACACAGGATCCAGTATCATACCAGTTTGGTCATTGAATTCATTTATAAAACGCACTAAGCTCGAATCTATTTTAGCATACCCTCCAAAACAATAAGAATCTGTGATACTATAGTTTTGTTTTTCTGAAAATTTTTGCACTAATTCTTTCTGAAAGGTTCCTTTTAAAGCAGAGTACCCGATGACTGATTGATGTGGCTGTGCTCCTTCAACAATTCCCGCCATCGTTCCGCCTGTTCCCACAGGCACACAAATATAGTCATATCGTTTAGTTGCTTCGGAAAGTATTTCTTCACATCCTTTTACTGCCAGTTGATTCGTGCCGCCTTCAGGCAGTAAGTAAAAATCACCAAAATCTGATTTCAATGTAGCTTTAAATTCTAGAGAGTCTTTCATTTTGTAGGTAGTTCTGGAAATAAAGTGAAGTTCCATTCCGCAGGATTTTGCAAATGTAAGTGTAGGATTTTCGTTTATTTTTTCTGAAAGTTCTTCACCTCTTATGATTCCTACCGTTTTAAATCCATGCATTTTACCTGCTGAAGCAACCGCAGCGATATGATTTGAGTAGGCTCCTCCAAATGTGAGTAACGTGTCCTGCTCAAGTTTTCGGGCTTCGATGAGATTATACTTTAACTTCCTGTATTTATTTCCAGATACTTTTGGATGAATAGTATCTTCTCTCAAAACTGAAAGAGAATAACCATTAAAATTCACATTTGAAATAAATTCAATTTGAGGGTTTGTAGCGAGAATTTTGGGGAATTTAAACACACTCATGTGATGAATATTTTGCAGGTTCAAAAGTACTAATTCACTTTTAAAAAATCTTTTTTTATCAAATTGAAAATAAATAGCTTACTACTAACATTGGACTCAACTTTGGACCAATTATCTAATATTATAAACTATTTTGTAAGAATTTACGTATATATCTTAAATTTTATTGTATTTCATCGAATTATTTTGTTTTTAAACCGATTTAATCAATATACTTGTAGTCCCAAATCAATTATTATCATAATCATGAAACGATTATTAATCAATACCTTAGCCTTTTGTGCTTTATTTTCTCTCGTAGTCTTGGGAGTAAATGCTCAAGTGGGTATCAATACAACAAATCCTAATGGTATTTTGGATGTCAATAGTAGTACCCAAGGAATCGTATTACCAAGAGTAGCCTTAACTGCTACAAACGTAGCATTACCTGTACAAAATCCGCAAGGTGGAAACCTAGCTCCAGGAACAGTTGTTTATAATACAAGTACAACCTCTACAGGGACAAATGATGTTAATAGAGGTATTTATGTTTGGAATGGAACTGAGTGGTACAATAAGTTCACCAAAAAAGATGCGACAATTGTGAAACAAACTTCATTTTTTCAGCCTTCTTCTACAGCTGGTTATGAAAATGTTCCAAACCTTACATCAAAAACCTTTACACCACTCTATAGCGGTACTTATAAAATTGAAGTTAGTGTTAATTTTGGAAGCGGTTATGTTGCAAATAATAATGCTGACGACGCAGATGTGGCTGCACAGGAAGGGAATTTTAGATTCACGTTTAACGGGACGGATTACAACATCCCTGCCAAAGCAAATGCATCACTGAACACTAGTGGCACCAGATATTATGCTATTTGGGAACAATTTTCTGTAGTTGAATATATTGATTTGACCGCTGGCACAAATTACTCTTATAATTTAGCATTCGATTTATTTGACTCGCCTGGTTTTGAAAACAATGGCGCTTCTGGAGATGGCTTAGGATATATAGGAATTCCAGACCATGTTCCATGTTCAGTTGAATTTACCTATATCGGAAACTAAACATGACAATCATGAAAAAAAATACATTTATAAATTTTATCGTATTTATGTTCGTAAGCATAAGTACATTATTTGCACAAGTTGGGATTGGCACTACAAGCCCAAAAGGAATTCTAGACGTTACTAGCCCTAGTTATGGAATTGTTTACCCTAGTGTTGCTTTAACCTCTACACAGGTTGCAGCTCCAGTAATTAATCCTGCTACAGGAGATCATACATTAGTAGATGGTACTACAATTTATAACACAAATACTACCAATACCGGCACCAATGATGTAGAACCAGGAATTTACTCTTGGGATGCTACCAATTCTGAATGGGTTACCCATTTTTTTATAAGGCAGGTAGAATTATATGAACAATCGAGTACTCTAAGAACTGAAGCTAATGCTGGTTTTCAAAATGTTCCTGGATTAGGACAACTAGATTTTCAATCGTTCACAGCACAATACTCTGGCTTATACAGAATAGAGTTAAAAGTAAACCATGGTGGTGGAAGGGTTCGTGATAATGATAATGTCAATGTAGTAATGACTGAAGGTGATTTTCGGTTTAATTGGAATGGCGCAAACAATGATTTTAAAGTGAAGGCAATATCAAGTTTTAATCAAGATATTGGTTCAGGAACTAATTACGAAAATATATGGGCAGAAACATTTAAAGTTATTTACGTAAATCTCGTAGCTCAGCAAACCTATAACTTTTATCTTCAGTTTGATGCTTATGAAGATGCACAATTAATTGGAAATGGCTCTACCGCAGTTGAGTCTACTACAGTAGATTCTACATCAGAATTAATTAATGAGGATTTTGAAGGATCACCAACAATAACGCAAACAAATACCTTAAGCGGAAGTTGCTTCACGAATGGATGGCGATCAATCAGTACTGGTAACAGATGCGCAGATTGTGCAGGTATTGTCATGTATCTTAGTTCTTTAAATAGTACTTGTAGACAAAATGCAACAGCACGCTTCGCTTTTACTCCGACTACTACCAATATAGATATAAACTTTGACTATCGCTTCTATGAAGTGTCAGGAAGGGGCGACTCCTTTAGAGTGTATTTACATAATGGAGTCTCTCAGGTGGGACCAAATTTAATAAATATCAACAACTCAGGAACTGTTGATACAAATACATCTTATAGTGGCTCAGCAACTGTGATTCCTGGAACAACATATACACTTAGATTTGAATATATAAATACTGTCAATGGGGCAGGAATCGGAGTTGTAGATCACTTAATACTCAGCGAGACAGTTACAACGACAACACCTCCGAGTACAGTAACAGAAGGACGAGGATATGTAGGCGGCAACGTTCCTTGCTATATAGAAATTTCATATATAGACGAAAACTAATTAAATTTTCATTTAATAAAAAAATCATGAAAACTTTTAAGAATAAAATTTTCTACATTTTAGTTTCAATGGTGATGTCTACGACTGTTGGATTAGCACAAGTGAGTATTGGTCATAGTGCACCAGAAGGAATGCTAGATCTACAAAATAGTGACAATTACGGTTTTGTATTTCCAAAAACAGCACTTACATCTTCCGTTGTTGCAGCACCTGTAACAAATCCTAATGGAGGTGTATTAGAAATAGGAACTGTGGTATTTAATACTGCTACAACTACTACAGGTGCCAATGACGTATCCCCTGGCATCTACGCATGGGATGGTTCCGAGTGGAATCCACAATATTTACGTGAAGATTCTGCTTTTTTTGAGCAGTCTACCTTAAATTTTAGAACCGTTACAGGTGACGAAACGTATAATTCTCCAACTTCAGATTGGGCATTTGTTCCTGGATTGGAAACTACATCATTTACTCCAAAATATACTGGCACTTACCGAATTAAAACGGCTTTTAATTTTGGTGCTGGGAAAGTGATTCTTCCAGATCTTACCTCAACTCCTTCTGCAGTAATTACAATGGCAACTATGGAAGGACTTTTTAGATTTACATTTGATGGAACAAGCCAAATTATTTATACACACGCTTATTCTTTATACAATAACGGAGTATTTTATGACCAATTTAAACACGATACTTCTGTAATACAATATGTACATTTAACAGCAGGACAGACCTATAATTTCTCACTTGAAATTGATGTTTTTGTTGCAGATCATCTCGAAAATAATGGAAATTCTGGTGACGGTAGAGGCTATGTAGGCATAGGAACCCCTTGCTCTGTTGAATTTTCTTTTATAAATTAAATTTATATTTTAAATTGCAATACCCAACTCACACCCATTCCCAATGAAAAAAATACTACTTACCCCCCTTTTTATTTTATTTACTACATTTATTTCTGAAGCCCAAACACCATGTACAAGACCAGAAATTGGACAGGGATCTGGAGGAGTGGGCACTGCTGCAGGGTATGACTGTAGAGGAATAGACTTATTGTCATTTGTATCTTATAATAGTATGGGAGCTGCTGTAGTTAGCGGATTTCAAGGGAATGATTCTTGGGGTTGGACTGATGTAAGAGATGGAAAAGAATATGCCTTGGTAGGACTTACAAATGGATTATATTTTTTGGATATTTCAGACCCTATTAATCCTAGAGCACTTGGCAGGCTTCCAAAACCCTCAGGTATAAGCAATAGTTTATGGAGCGATGTTAAGATTTATGAAAATTGGGCATTTATAGTAAGTGAATCTTCAAATTTTGGAATGCAAGTATTTGATCTTAATCATTTACAATCGCTTACAACTAATTCAAATCGGGTTTTTAATCTTACTACAGAAGCAAATGCCAATAGGTACGCTAGAATGACAACCATACCTGGCACAAGTTCTTCAATTGGAGATTCTCATAACATAATTATAAATGAAGATTCTGGAATAGCTTATATATTAGGAGCCAATATAGGCGCGGGAGGTCCAATTCTTATTGGGATAGATACCTCAACTTCCCCTCCCACATTAAGTTTTAAAGGCAATTATTCAACCGGAGGATATACACATGACGCACAGGTCGTTATTTATGATGGGCCTGATCCAGATTATCAGGGAAGAGAAATTTTTATTGGAAGTAATGAGGATGAAATTATAGTTATTGATTTTACAGATGAAATAAATAACAATGGCGCAGGAACAATAGATGTTATTTCTACGCTTAGCTATCCTAATTTTGATTACACACATCAAGGGTGGTTTACGAAAGATAAAAAATACTTTATTTTAGGAGATGAGCATGACGAGGCATTTTCTGGAGTAGGAAACACAAAAACGATTGTGTTTAACCTTGAAGATCTTGATAATCCAGTTGTTCAATTTAATTATCAAGGAAGAACTCCCGCTATTGATCACAATGGATATGTAAAAGACAATAGATTCTATATGGCTAACTATACAGCCGGAATAACTATTAAAAGAATCCATAGTATCGATGACCCAATTACTCCTGGATCAACTATTCAAGAAAATGGAAGTGGTATTAATGGCAATATGGTAGAAGAATCCTATTTCGACACATACACTACGGACAATGGTAATACATTTAATGGAGGTGCATGGAATCTCTATCCTTACTTTGAAAGTGGAAGTCTCCTTGTAACTAATTTGGATGGCGGTGTATTTATTCTGAAACAACAGAACTATGATAACGAACCCCCTGTAGTAAATTGTACAGACTATACAGCTACGCTAAATAAAGCAACAGGAAGTGTAACTATAACCGCAGATGACCTTGCGGTTGGAGCTACAGACAATAAAGGCATTACTAAAAAAACAATTACAAGTGGTCAAACAACATTTACCTGTGCAGATGTAGGAAATACATTTAATGTAACTATAGAAGTAGAGGATGATTATGGATTAAAGGCTTCATGCACTAGAGTCATAACCGTTGAAGCTGAAGAAACTCAATATACAGGTGGTGATATTTCGAACGATGCTTCATGGACAAATGGTTTTCCTAGTTTAGGATCTGAAGCACGAATTACAAACGATGCAACACTTACTACAGCAACAAGTATCGATGCCTGCACCTGTACCGTTGATAATGCTCGAACACTAACTGTGAATGCAAATGCATATTTAAAAACAGAAAAGGATATTACTATCAATGGAAATTTAATTGTAGAACATGAAGGATCGATAGTACAAACAGATCCAAGTGCTCAAGTTATTAAAGGAGCAAGTGGTGTAATTAATGTAAAAAATACGACACCTTTTTTAAAACCTCGTGATTTTATGATCATGGGTAGCCCTATGACTGCTGAAACCAGAGATGGTGTTTATACAGATGCGTTTTTAGTTCTTGAATTTAACCCTGGAAATTTCGAACCAGCACCAGATCTAAGTGCTCAAGGGACTAATTTTGCAGATGCAGACGGAGATTATTTCAGCATTTATGAAAACGGACCTATCAATCCTACCGAAGGTTTTATTGTAAGACCTCAGGCAAGTTATACAGACGGGAATCAGACATATGATATGACCCATTCTCTTGGGACATTAAATAGTGGTACCATCACCAGACCTATTGCATTCAATACTCCACCTATTAATAATCCTGATGGAACACCAAATGTTGTATCAAATCCTTATGCTTCAGCAATTTCAGCTACTGCATTTTTAACAGAAAATCCTTCAATCGAAGCTATTTACTTTTGGGAACATATTACACCTCCAAATTTTAGTATCCCTGGAAATGTAGGTTTACGATTTGACATGGATGATGTTTCTATATACAATAGTACTGGAGGCCTAAAAGCTGCGAGTGACACCACACTTCCTACAGACCCAAACCACACAAAACCAAATGACTTGATATCCACATCGCAAGGGTTTTCATTTTTTGCAGATGGTTCTGCAACAGAGGTATCATTTACAAATGCCATGCGAATTACCGGTGAGAATAATACATTGACAAGACCAATTGGAGTTAATAGAATATGGTTAGACCTTCGTGAGTCAAGATATGGAATTGGATCCTCTACTTTACTAGCTTTTAACCCTATAGGAACAGAAGGAATTGATTATGGATATGATACCAATAGACTAGCTACAATTGTTTCTTTATACACACTTACAGAAGACGAGCAACATAGGTTATCTATTCAAACCACTACAGAATTCAATGAAAGTCGCGAAATTAAACTGGGTTTTTCTAGTCAAGTAGAAGAAACTCTTGAATTTACTATTTCTATGGATGAGTTTGACGGCCTGGAATTAGAAGATGCTACGATTTATCTTATTGACACCTATAATAATGTAACTATAAATCTTTCTGAAAATGAATCATATACATTCCAAAGTAGCAAAACTACTTTGGACGATCGATTTTTACTTCGATTTGTACCAAGTCAAATTCTATCAACCGAAAACCCTCTTAAAAATGAAATTATAGTTTATCCAAACCCTTCCAAAAATTTTATCACTATTCATTCTCCAAATGGCTATTTAGAAAAGATTGAGGTATTTGATGTGAGAGGAAGAAGAATGGCTCAAGATATAGAAGAAGAACAAAATAGCTATAGCATGGACATATCACTATTAGAAACTTCTATTTATTTTGTCAAAATTGTTTCAGAAGCCGGAACTGTAACTAAAAAGATAATAAAAGAATAATTAATATTCTTAAATCTGCACCAAAAGCTTCAACTTAAAAGTTGAAGCTTTTTTTATTAAAATAAGCAAACTCTTTTATTTATATAATTATAAAATTAACATTAGAACATCGTAATGTTAATTTTTATTGCTTTTAATCTATTTTATTTGTATTTTGTCGATTATTTTGTATAATTTGTAGGAAATTTCTTTAATTCTCAGATTATGATACTAAAACTACTTAGACCCCTCACCTGTTTATTTTTAGTATTCCCTATTTGTCTAGTCGGACAGGTAGGCATTGGCACCACTAGTATTGACAATGGTGTTGCACTTGAAATTGATAGCGCTAACAGCGGTATTTTAATTCCACGTATTGCCATGCTTTCTCCTACAGATATTGTAACAATACCAGGCCCACTAACCAATGGAACTTTAATATATAATACGACAAACAATGCATTGCTAAGTGAAGGTTTTCACTATTGGCAGGATACACAATGGGTTAAACTATCCGACATAAATCTAAGTAAAGACAACCTCGTTCAAACTTCAGAAACTAGAAACTATAATATGAATGGAGAAGTTTTAAATTTTTCCAATGGTAGCTTCGGAATTAATTCAAACTCAAACAATACCATATTTGAAGCGATAAGCAACTCTAACCTAAATGCATTCAGTTTTTATCAAGGCAATAATCTAACTGCAGAAAAAGATGTATTTACCATTGAAGATGCAGACATAGGAGGTGGAGGTCAAGACGGAAGCTCTGTTCTCAAAATTCACAAAAGCGGGTCAATTAATAGTGGTGATGACGGTTTTAGCCTCGTAGAACTTACAAATTCGGGCACAGATCCCGGAGCTAACAAATACTGGATTTCGGGAAGAAAAATAGATGAAGGAGCTCCTCTTTGGGGGATAGATATCACAGATAGTGAATATTGGTCCGAAGGTGGAATTGTTCTAGGAGTTACACCTAATACAGATGGAACGTATACTGGTGGAAATTTTATTGTACAACCAAATGGTAATACTGGTGTTGGAACTACAAATCCACAAAAAGAAATTCAGGTTGCTGGAAACACTTCTACAATTCGAATTGATGGACTCAACAATGCAAACAATGTAAACAACATCGCTGCAGACCCTGTTCCTGTGTATGTAGATAATAATGGGGACCTCACTACCCAGCCTCCTTTAATTCAGAATTTTATGCCTCTAAACTTAAGAAACTTTACGAATGCGGTGACAATTACATCAAATTCAGGAGCTTCAGTAGACACAAATTTAAACACCTCTACCATCACATTAACACAACGCTCATTGGTTAATTATAGCTATCAATTTAGCGTTGCAATCAATGCTCTAGGAGGAGGACCCATTACCGATGGCGCATCCAGATTATTTAGAGCCTGGTTCACAGTAAACGGTGACAATACAAATCATTATGGATATGATACTGGCACCTATACAAACAACCCAGAAACCACTACAACTGGAGGAACCTATGCATCAGGCTATTATTACTTAAGCGGAAATGGTTATGTAGAACTTCCTGCTGGAACACACACATTTACTCTAACTGCACGTGGTTTTGGCGGATCTTTCGGATTCGAAATGACATTTGGCGATACAACATATGATTCTATTCAAGCTATTGTTCACAGGTAATGCAAAAACTTCCAAAAAGACCTTGATTTTAAATAATTAAGGTCTTTTTCGTTAGCATAAGCCTCGCGTTCAAAACTAATATTTCTATAAGCGGCGTGTCTATTTTTCAATTGAAGCCAACGGACTAAAAATTCAATACTATACCAAATATAAAAAGGAATTACTAGCAATTCTAATTGTTGCTTGTAGTGAATACGCTCGTGATTTAGAAAAACAGAATCGTTCTTAAGTTTTTTATCATGGAGTACCACAAATGGCCACAAAGTGATTCCCCGAAAGCCTTTCCGAAGTAAATATTTAGAAACTATTAAAATCATTCAAACTAGTATTCGTTATAAAAGTACGTTTTAGTTCGTTACTTTCTAGGTTCATATTTTGTATTTTTGAAAGATGCTGTTTCCGAAGAAAAAAATAGAGCTAGAAGAAGGTGATTTTTACCTCACACCAGAAGGGTATAAATGTTTTACAGAACAATATCACCTAAAAAGAGGGTATTGCTGTGAAAGCGGATGCAGGCATTGCCCCTACGGATTTAACAAAAAAGTAAAGAAGTAATGAATTTTAAAGAAGAAATTATTCAAGGAATTCCTTCGGAATTACCTTCAGTAAAATCATACGACACAGATGTAAATCATGCGCCCAAACGGAAAAAAATATTAACTGCTGAAGAAACCAAACTCGCCTTAAAAAATGCACTTCGCTATTTTGATCCAAAACATCACGCAACTTTACTACCAGAATTTAAAGAGGAATTAGATACTTACGGACGCATCTATATGTACCGGTATCGTCCGGATTATAAAATCTTTGCACGTCCTATTTCTGAATATCCTGGAAAAAGCGAACAAGCCAAAGCCATTATGTTAATGATTCAGAATAATCTGGATCATGCAGTTGCACAACACCCACACGAATTAATTACCTACGGTGGAAATGGTGCCGTTTTTCAGAACTGGGCTCAATACCGCCTCGTCATGTACTATCTTTCTCAAATGACAGACGAGCAAACACTCGTAATGTATTCTGGACATCCCCTAGGATTATTCCCTTCTCACAAAGAGGCTCCCAGAGTGGTAGTGACCAACGGAATGATGATCCCTAATTACTCACATCCAGACGATTGGGAACGATTTAATGCACTTGGTGTCACTCAATATGGCCAAATGACCGCAGGAAGCTATATGTATATTGGTCCACAAGGAATTGTACATGGCACGACAATTACAGTACTCAATGGTTTCAGAAAAATTAAAAAGTCACCTAAAGGAGGGCTTTTTGTAACTTCAGGATTAGGCGGAATGAGCGGTGCACAACCAAAAGCAGGTACAATTGCTGGATGTGTCACGGTGTGTGCCGAAGTAAATAAAAAAGCAACCCATACTCGCCATAGTCAGGGCTGGGTGGACGAAGTCATTAGTGATTTGGATAAGCTTGTAGAAAGAACTAAAAAAGCAGTAGCCAATAAAGAAACTGTTTCAATTGCCTACGACGGAAACATTGTAGATGTTTGGGAAAAGTTTGATACAGAAAATATACATATTGATCTGGGAAGTGATCAAACTTCACTTCATAATCCGTGGGCAGGAGGCTATTATCCGGCTGGCTTAAGCTACGAAGAAGCTAATGAATTAATGGCAAGTAATCCTTTAGCATTTAAACAAAAGGTACAAGAAAGTCTTCGTCGTCAAACGGAAGCTATCAATAAACATACTGCAAAAGGCACTTACTTTTTTGACTACGGAAACGCCTTTCTTCTAGAAGCTTCTAGAGCGGGAGCTGATATTCTTTCCGAAGAAAAGAACAAAGAATTTAAATACCCTAGTTACGTACAAGATATCATGGGGCCTATGTGTTTCGATTACGGTTTTGGACCCTTCCGCTGGGTATGTGCCTCCGGGAAACCTGAAGATTTGGCCATAACAGATCAGATTGCCTGCGATGTCTTAGAAGACATCATGAAAAATTCACCGGATGAAATTAAACAACAGATGCAGGATAATATTACCTGGATCAAAGGAGCGCAGGAAAACAAGCTGGTCGTTGGATCACAAGCGAGAATATTGTACGCAGATGCAGAAGGTAGAATGAAAATTGCTTCAGCATTTAATAAAGCAATTTCAGAAAATAAAATTGGAACGGTAATTCTCGGACGGGATCATCATGATGTTTCAGGAACCGATTCGCCTTACAGAGAAACCTCAAATATCTATGATGGAAGTAGGTTTACAGCAGACATGGCAATTCACAATGTAATTGGTGATAGCTTTAGAGGAGCAACTTGGGTGAGTATTCATAATGGTGGCGGTGTTGGCTGGGGAGAGGTGATTAATGGTGGTTTCGGTATGGTTCTTGATGGTAGTACTGAAGCGCAACAACGATTAGAATCTATGCTTTTCTGGGATGTCAATAATGGAATTGCAAGACGTAGTTGGGCACGAAATGAAGAAGCCATTTTTGCTATTAAGAGAGCTATGAATAGTTATCCAAATCTTAAAGTAACGCTTCCCAATTTTGTTGATGAAAAATTGTTCAATTAAAAAGAAAAACAAAATGAAAGCAGTAAAATTTTTACCTCTCCTCATGCTTTTTGTGTTTGCCTCCTGCTCTTCGGTAAGGGTGGCAACCGATTATGATAGAAAAGCAAATTTTAATACCTATACATCTTATGCATTTTATAAACCAGGCGTTGATAAAGCAGAGATTAGTGATTTAGATAAAAAACGAATACTCAGAGCTATTGATAGTGAACTATCTGCAAAAGGTATGCTAAAGAGTGAAAACCCTACCCTTTTAGTAAGCATTTTCACAAAAGAGCGAGAACGTGTAGATGTATATAATAATAATTTTGGCTGGGGCTGGGGATGGAATCCCTGGTGGTATGGAAACTTTGGAAATACCGTTTCTAGAAGTACCGAAGGAAGTCTTTATATAGATCTTATTGATGCACAAACAAATGAATTGGTTTGGCAGGGAATAGGAAGCGCTAGACTTGTAACGGGAAGCGATATTGATGAGCGTGACGAACGCATTCGAGAAATTGTAAATGAAATTTTAGCCGAGTATCCCCCAAATTTAATTAAATAATCATGAAATACATATATATAATAATAGCCCTTTGTTTTACCTTACAAGTAGAGGCTCAAAAAAAAGGTGCAGGAGAAGTAACTACAAAAAATGGAGTTACACTTGCAGGTGAAATTAGATTAATTAACTCTGAGCAAGCTTTAAAAATTAAAGAAAATAGTGCGTCAGAGCCACAGACTTATTCTTATTCCAATATTAAATCAGTCTCTATTGAAGACACAAAATATGTAACTATCACCTATGACAACAAGCTAATTTTAGCTGAAGAACTCGTTGATGGAAAAGCGACACTTTTAGATATAGGAAATGACCGTTTATTAGTAAGAAAAAGCGGAGAAGAAAGTCAAGTACTTTATATGGATAGCACCAATCCTGAAAAAAATAAAATTCCAGGAATTCTATCATTAATTTTTAATGATTGTAATTCTATTAGAGAAGATCTAAAAAATGGTCTGAGATACACTCAATATTCAGTTGTTGAAACTGTAAAAGCGTATAATAATTGTGATTACAACAACACTGGTTATATCCCAACGGAACAAGAAATTTCCATGTCTAGTGATTACCAAAGAGATGAATTTTTGTTCTATGGAGGGATTGGAGCGACATTAAATAGAAGTAGTTTTTTTAATTTTGATGATTATGAGAGCTTTACACAGCCTCAAATACAAATTGGTGTTTTAGCAACTCCTGGGTTTGTTGGTTCCCTTCAAGGAAAATTATTTTTCTATCTAGAAGCTTTGGCATCATTCTCTGGAGATAGAGATTATGAAAATGCTGGAGTTCCAGCAAGTCTAAAAAAATCAAGCTTAAAAGCAATAATTGGCCCTGAGTACCATTTTAATACTGATAAAACCATTCAACCAGTTATAGGTGTTGGTTTTGGAGTTGGAGCAGATACATATAAAGGAAAATATGATGGTTTTGCCGTAGACGACACAGGAGGACATATTTTCTTAGCACCTAAGATAGGACTATTGTTTAATTTATCTAATGGTAAGAAAATAGGAGTGATGGCGAATTATATTACTGAATATGAAGCCAAACTAAATTACGAAAGGAACAATACAATTGCCCCAATAATTATTGACACTCATAACTTTACTTTAGGTATTAATTATTATTTCTAAATAAAATATGTGGGAAGAATATAGCTGAAGCAATTCAGTGCTATGAAAAAGTAAAATTTTCTCACTTTAAAGCCCTCGAAAGAGGGCTTTTTTTAATAATCTAAAATTTGTCGAATCTTTTCCTTTACCTTTTCTACGGAAGGAATCATCGTTTCCTCTAAAACCGAATTTAACGGTATCGCTGGCATATTTTCTGAACCTATGAGCATCACAGGAGCATCCAACTGCTGAAAGCACTCTTCCTGAATTCTTCCCTGCAATCCTCTTGAAAATCCGTTTTCTGAAGGTTCTTCGGTCACCACCAGACATTTTCCACATTTTTTAACCGAGTTAAATACGGTTTCATAATCCAACGGATGTAACGTTCGAAGATCAACGATCTCTATCCTATCTGTCATTTCTAGTTCTCTAGAAGCATTATACGCCCAATGAACACCCATTCCGTAGGTAATAATACTCAACGTTTCGTCTTCTTCCTGAGGCCATATTTCCTGTAATACCCACGCTTTTCCAAAAGGAAGCACATAATCTTCAGCAGGCTCGATGGAAGTAGCTCCTTTAGTTCCTTTTACTTTACTCCAATATAATCCTTTGTGTTCAAAGATGACCACAGGATTTGGATCGTAATAGGCAGCTTTCAGCAATCCTTTTAGGTCGGCTCCATTACTCGGATACGCAATTTTAAGTCCTCTAATATTCGTTACTACACTTTCAACCGAAGAAGAATGGTACGGCCCACCGCTGCCATACGCGCCAATAGGAACCCGTAAGATCATAGAAACTGGCCATTTTCCATTAGAGAGATAACAACTACGGCTTACTTCGGTAAACAACTGATTTAAGCCTGGCCAGATATAATCTGCAAACTGAACCTCAACTATGGGCTTTAAACCAACCGCACTCATTCCCACCGTAGAACCCACAATAAAGGCTTCCTGTATAGGCGTATTGAATACCCGGTTGTCTCCAAATTTCTGAGCTAGAGTGGCTGCTTCTCTAAAAACGCCTCCGAGTCTTCCTCCTACATCTTGTCCGTACAATAAGCACTCTGGATGTTTTGCCATCAACTCTTCAATAGCAAATAGAGCACAGTCTACCATGACTACTTTTTCACCTCCTTTTGGAGCACGTTCTCCAGCTTCTTTAGTGATGGGAGTAGGCGCAAAATCATGGGTAAAGAGGTCTTCAGGTTTTGGGTCTTCTGCTTTAAGAGCTTTTTCCAAACTTGCTTTCACTTCT
Organism: Jejudonia soesokkakensis; assembly: GCF_042664795.1. Taxonomy (NCBI): domain Bacteria; kingdom Pseudomonadati; phylum Bacteroidota; class Flavobacteriia; order Flavobacteriales; family Flavobacteriaceae; genus Jejudonia; species Jejudonia soesokkakensis. The sequence goes on along the minus strand of NZ_JBHTBN010000001.1, from coordinate 568,520 downwards.
TTTTCAACTGTAGCTTCAATATTTTTTAATGCTTTTTCAGAAAAGCCATTTTCCGTCATTAGCTTCAGCATCTTTGGATACGGATCACGGCTTCTGGCTTCTTCCAGATCATCCCTGTAAAATTCCATGCGAACTCCAGAAGTATGGTGATTCAGCAACGGAACTTTGGCATGTACCAAAAATGGGCGACGTTCGGTTCGTATTTTTTGAATTACCTCCTGAATGGTTCTGTAACTCTCTTCAAAATCGGTTCCGTCAATGGATATAGCTTCCAATCCGTGAAATCCTGCGGCATATTCGGCTGCATTCTGGGCGCGGGTTTCGGCTTCATTGGCCGAAATATCCCATCCATTATCCTGTACCAGATATAAAATTGGCAATTGTTTTAAAGCTGCCATTTGAAAGGCTTCTGCAATTTCTCCTTCGGTAACCGAAGCATCTCCTAAGGAACATACAACCACAGCGTCACTGTCATGCTGAACTTGTTTCAGCATCTCATCATCAGAATTCAATAAAGTTTCCTTGTACCAAAAACCCATAGCAACTCCGGTTGCCGGAATCGCTTGCATGCCTGTAGCACTACTTTGATGGGGAATTTTAGGTTTATCGATATCTTTTAAGCTGGGGTGTGAATAATACGTTCTTCCTGCCGAAAATGGATCGTCTTTTTTAGCGAGCACTTGCAACATCAACTCATAAGGAGTCATTCCAATAGCGAGTAACATGCTGTCATCCCTGTAATAGGGGAACATATAATCCTGCGGAAGCATTTGCAACCCAACAGCGGTTTGTATTACTTCATGTCCTCTTGAAGTTGCGTGTACATATTTTGAAACTAGTTTAAAATTCTCTTCATAGATCTCTGTCATTGCTTTCGCTGTGACCAGATTCCTGAAGCCCTTTTCTAAAATGTCTTTATCAATGTTTACTTTACTCATTACTTTCAACTTTCACCATCCAATTAAATATATCTTTTTGTTTTCCTGTTTTGATAGCACTCAAGGTGTTGTTTATCTCAAGACCTACAGGGCTTTCATCACTTACATAAATAGTTCCCTTTTCGGTTCCTATTTCCTGAATATAGGCAATACCTACAGCAGTTCCGGTTCCGAAGGCTTCTTCCAGCGTTCCATTTTCTGAAGCTTCAGCAATTTCATCCAGTGCAATTAAACGCTCGGTCACCTCGTATCCTTTGTGCTTCAATAATTCAATAACACTCATTCTTGTAATTCCGTGCAATACCGATCCATCTAGTTTGGGCGTAATAAATTTTCCGTCGATCTTAAAGAAAATATTCATCGTTCCAACCTCCTGAATATATTTGTGCTCTACAGCATCTAACCACAACACTTGATCATACCCTTTCCCTTTTGCAATTTCGGTTGGGCGAATAGCAGCAGCATAGTTCCCGGCAGCTTTTGCTTCACCTGTCCCACCAGTTGCCGCGCGGATGTATTGTTTTTCGGCAAATAGTTTAATTCTTTTACTAAAAAAAGGTCCGGCAGGAGATGCGATCACAATAAATTTGAAACTTGTCGCAGCTCTCATACCAATAAAGGGTTCATCTGCATACATAAAAGGTCGCAAATAGAGCGCACTCCCCTCCTGTGGCGGGATCCATTTATGTTCTACTTCAACTAATGTTTTCAATGCTTCCACGAAAAGATCTTCAGGGAAATCTGGCATACCCATTCGTCTTGCGCTTTCATTGAGACGAGCAGCATTTTTGTCTGGTCGAAAGAGCATCGGAATGTTTTGATCTGTGATTGTCGCCTTCATTCCTTCAAAGATTGCTTGTCCGTAATGCAACGCCATGGCAGCTGGATGTGTAGGAATAGCTTCTAAGGGTTGCACTCTTGGGTTGTTCCATGTGCCATCGTGATAATCGCAAATAAACATATGATCTGTAAAGGTGCGCCCCAAAGGGATGTTTTCAAAATCGAGTTTTTTCAATTTTGAAGTTCCTGTTTTAGTGACTTTTATAGTTTCAGAATATAACATTTTTAATTAAGTTCTTGAAGTGTCAAAATTTTCTAAATTCACAGCGATCTGCTTTAAGAAAGATCCTGCAAGATATCCGTCGACAATACGGTGATCAAAACTTAAAGACAGGTACATCATGCTTCGTATTTCAATCGTATCGCCTTCTGGTTTTTCGATGACTTCTGCTCTCTTTTTTATAATTCCTGTAGCGAGAATGGCAGCTTCTGGCTGATTGATAATAGGAGTTCCCATCAGACTGTCAAAGGTTCCAACATTACTAATGGTAAAAGTGCTTCCTTTAGTGTCGTCACCTTTTAACTTTCCGTCGCGGGCTTTTCCAACCAACTCATTTGTAGCAGTTGCTAACTCCTGTAAATTCTTTTTATCTGCATTTTTAACTACAGGTACAATCAGGTTTCCGCTAGGTAAAGCAGTTGCCATTCCAATGTTAATTTCTTCTTTTACAATGATATTTTTTCCATCTAGAGACGAATTAATCATAGGATATTCTTTGATGGCGTTGGCTACCGCCTCGATAAATAAAGGCGTGAATGTTAGTTTTTCATTGTACTTTTTCTGAAAAGAAACCTTATTTAGGTTACGCCAGTTTACCATCTCGGTCATGTCTGCTTCCACATAAGCTGTTACGTGAGGTGAAGTATGGCTGCTGTAGACCATATGATCTGCAATCATTTCGCGCATACGGTCCATTTCGATAATCTTCCCTGTACCTTTATCGAATTTTAAATCCGGAATTTTAAATCCGTTGTCTTCTGAAACAACCTGTGCAAATTGAAACGGCCTACCTTCCTTCAAATAATTTGTCACATCACTTTTACGCAATCTTCCGTCTTGACCCGTGCCGGTAATACGCGCTAATTCTTCATAGCTGATATGATTTTTTCTAGCAATGCTATCGACCAGCGGAGAAATAAAAAGATTTTCGTTGACTTTAAATGATTTTGAAGATGCTGTGATTTTTGAAGCCGATGGTTTCTTCGAAGCATTTTCCAGTTTTTTTGGAGTTCTTTCGACTACTTTTCCCAGAGTTTTCTTTGAAGCTTCTTCTGAAAGTTCCAATACCGCAATTATATCTCCAACCGGCACAACATCTTTCGCCTTAACTTTATGAGCAATCATTTTCCCTGCAGCAGGGGCTGGCACCTCATTATCCACTTTGTCGGTGGCAACTTCCACAAGAATATCACCTTCTTCAAAAGATTCGCCTTCTTGAACCAGCCAATTAATGATGGTTCCTTCGGTGATACTCTCTCCCATTTTGGGCATTTTAAATTCTGTTTTATTCATTTTATCAAAATTTGAGGATTAACATCCCCTATTTGTCTTCCTCTCATTCGTGCCTCAATCGTCGGAGACAGTTCAAAGGGGGAATTTATTTTTTTTAATTTCAGAAAGTGTCTTATAAAAGTCTTCCTGTACAGGTCTGTCCTTCGGAATTTCACGAAGTGGTTCCACTTTTTTTAAACTCTCAAAACAGTCTGCTGGCAATTGCTGATATAATTTAGTTCCAGCAGTTTTCCAGGCGATCATTTCTTCTGAAACTTCTTTGATAGCTTTCGCCGGGTTACCAACGATTAACTGTCTTTTTGGGAAAATGGTTTCAGCTTTTACAAATGCCATGGCACCTACAATACATTCATCTCCAATCTCTGCATCGTCCATAATCACACTGTTCATTCCTATCAAACAATTGCGCCCAAGATTTGCTCCATGAATGATAGCTCCATGTCCCACATGCGCTCCTTCTTTCAGCACAATACTTTTGCCCGGAAACATATGTATTGTACAATTCTCCTGCACATTGACTCCGTCTTCCAAAATAATCTCTCCCCAATCTCCTCGTATGGCAGCTCCCGGACCTATATAACAATCCTTTCCAATAATCACATTGCCTGTTACCGCAGCCAATGGATGCACAAAGCTTGATTTGTGTATAACCGGTATGTGACCTTTAAAGGAATATATCATTATTACTTAAAACGTTTTAAGGTCTCTTTTGTAAATTCTGAAAGTACTAATCTTCCAGAAATTCCTGCTCTTTCAGCCAATAGTTCATCCCAGTTTTCGGTGTCTGCCCACATAATTTTTTTCATTTCTTTCATCGCCTCTGGATTATAATTGCAAAGATTTTCAGCAAACGATTGAACTGCTTCATCTAAAGCTTCGGTAGATTCGTGAACACTCGCATATAGTCCTTTTTGACGCGCCCATTCGGCATCATAAAAACTATTGGCATCTATGGCAATTTGTGACATTCCGGTTAAGCCGAGTTTTCTTTCTACGGCTGGTCCCACTACAAAAGGACCAATCCCTACGTTCAATTCACTTAATTTTATGGAAGCAAATTTTGTCGCCATGCAATAATCTGTCGCACTTGCTACTCCAACGCCTCCACCAACTGTTTTCCCTTGTACCCGACCGATGATAAACTTTGGGCATTTTCGCATGGCATTGATTACGTTTGCAAATCCGCTAAAGAAAACCCGTCCTGTTTCAGCATCATTAATATTAATCAATTCTTTAAAACTTGCGCCTGCACAAAAAGTTCTATCGCCGCCGCTTTTTAAGATTATCACCTTTACAGCATCATTCTCGCCGGCTTTGGCAATGGTCTGACGTAACTCTTCCAAAATATCCCTTGGCAAGCTATTGTGTGCAGGGTGAAAAAATTCGATGGTTGAAATTCCGTTTTCTATATGTTCTTTTACGTAAGGGTCTGTCATATTTATTACCCGCGAAGGCGGGTATCTTTTTAAGGGTTAAACTAAATTACTTTTTAAAACTCATTCTATAATTTATACACTAAATATTTTCAAATATTCTTACTAATTTATCTGATTCACGCCTTCGCGGGAATTTTGAACAATTTGGTTTTTACAACAAACAAAATTGTTCAAAATGATGGTTCAAATGTTTTCTTTCTAAGAGATACCACTCATATCTGTTTAAGTTTCCGAAGACAATATTCTTTAATTCTGCTTCAGGGTTTTCCTTAAAATACTGAATATAGGCTGCTCTGGCTTCCAGAAACTTTTCTTTTGCGGTAGCTAGATCAGGGTATTTTAAGGGGTCTAATGTGTCTTTTTCTAGTAACGGGAAATTCGTATTCTTCGGAAACTTCTCATAATTGTATAAACTGTGATATATCTTCTCTAAATACTTCTCTGGAGTAGCCACTTCAAAATCCTGTAGTTCTCCTGAAGCAATTCGATACGTATGTTCCAAATGCTCCACCATATGCTGCGGAGTCATAATGCCCCATTGTGGTTTTGCATCTTCAGTTAAATTGTTCAAATATTTCTGAATACTTTCCGAAGTCATTTCAACAAATGTCTCCTGCTTTTTTTCTACCATGGTCAGGATAGTAGCAATGGCAACCAATGGGTCTTCGCCATTTTCAATATCCTGGGCATCTATATTACTATCAAACACCTCAACATACCATTTTACTATTCCGCTAGGATGTTCGGTTCCTTTTTGTTCTCTGTCAATTTTTTGCTTACAAGTTAATCGAACATGCAAGGTGTCATTATGATAAATTGGCCGTAAGAATCTAATTTCTTCCAATCCGTAATTTGCGGCCACAGGCCCTTTGTTTGGATATACAAACAATCCGGCAGCCATAGATATAATAAAGTAACCATGAGCAGTTCGCTTTTCGAAGATGCTTCCGTCGAGGGACGTAATATCTGTGTGCGCATAAAAATGGTCCCAAGTAATGTTTCCGAAGTTGACAATATCGGTATCGGTAATGGTTCGGTTATGCGTTTTAAGGGACATTCCAGGTTCAATATCTTCCCAGTGGTAGGTAAAGGGATGGTTAGGAGCTTCGGTATAATCTGTTTTTGGCTGATAAATACCTGTAACGGCTGTTAAGGTAGTCGGACTTCCTTGTACGGCACATCGTTGTAGATAATGTTTAATACCGCGAACACCGCCCATTTCTTCTCCGCCTCCTGCTCTTCCCGGACCCCCATGAACCAATGAAGGTAATGGGGAGCCATGTCCTGTACTTTGTTTTGCACTTTCGCGGTTTAATACTAAAATCCGTCCGTGATGTGATGCCGCTCCCACCACATATTTTGTGGCAATGGTATCGTCATTCGTTGCGATAGAAGAAACTAGCGATCCTTTCCCCATCTGGGCAAGTTCAATAGCTTCATCCAGGTTTTTATAGGGCATTAATGTACTTACTGGTCCAAAAGCTTCAGTGGTGTGACAGGCTTCATTTTTAAATGGATTGTCCTCTCGTAACAATATGGGTTTTATAAAAGCTCCTTTTTCTGAATCGGCACCCACAGCATCAAAGCTGTCAAAGTTTCCGTAGACTATTTCGGCAGTTTTAGCAATTTTTTCTATTTGTTCTTTAACTGAAGTACGTTGCGCATCACTCACCAACGCTCCCATACGCACTTCTTTTAAACGAGGGTCTCCAATCGTTACTCTGTCAAGTTGTTTTCCTAACGAGATTTGAACGTCTTCCATCAAACTTTCAGGAACGATCACACGACGAATTGCGGTACATTTCTGACCAGCTTTTACCGTCATTTCTTTACGGACTTCCTTGATAAATAAATCAAACTCTGGAGTGCCGGGTGTTGCATCTTCTCCAAGAATTGAAGCATTTAACGAATCGGCTTCCATGGTGAAGGGTACTGATTCTTCGGTCAATCTTGGGTGATTTTTTAAAATTCTACCCGTGTGAGCCGAACCTGTAAAAGTGACAACATCTTGAGAATTTACGGTATCTAATATATTTTTTGCGGTACCACTAATGAGTTGCAAAGCACCTTCAGGTAAAATTCCTGATGCGATGATTTCACGAACTACAGCTTCAGTAAGGTAAGAAGTTTGTGGCGCTGGCAAAACCACTGCTGGCATTCCTGCCATCCAGTTTACGGCACACTTTTCAAGCATTCCCCAAACTGGAAAATTAAACGCGTTGATATGTACCGCTACTCCTTTTCTTGGCACCATGATATGATGCGCCATAAATCGGCCACCGCGGGACAAATCGATTGGGTCGCCTTCTACGTGGTAACTCTGATTTGGAAACAGTTTCCGAAGCGAGGCGTTTGCAAATAAGTTTCCGAAGCCTCCTTCAATATCGATCCAGCTATCCACACGGGTTGCACCAGAACGATAACTTAGTTCATAAAAAGCTTCTTTTTTCTTTACAAGATAGAATGCTAGTTTTTTGAGCATTAAACCACGTTCCTGAAAGGTCATTTTACGAAGCACATTTCCTTTCTCTCTTCCGTATTGTAAGGCAGCAGGAATATCCAATCCGCCCATAGCGATAGAAGTAAAGGCCTCCCCTGTTACCGAATCGTGAATAGTTCTGGTTTTTCCCTCTCCATCGTGCCAGTTTCCCTGTAAATAATGTTGTGTTTTTTGCATTTTTTCTGAATTATAAATTCACATTTTCAATAATCGCAGCATATCCTTGTCCCACACCAATGCACATGGTAATCAATGCGTATCTTTTTTTCTGCTCCTGAAGCTCTAATGCTGCCGAATAGGCAATTCTGGCTCCCGTAACACCCAATGGATGACCAATGGCAATGGAACCTCCGTTTGGATTGATGCGTGGATCATCGTCTTCCAATCCCCATTCACGAATACATGCCAGGGCTTGCGAAGCAAAAGCTTCATTCAATTCTATTACATCCATATCTTCCATGGTCAATCCAGCTTTTTGTAGTGCTTTATTGGAAGCTTCTACGGGACCGATACCCATAATTCTGGGCTCCACTCCCACTACGGCTGAACTTACGATTCGAGCTAAGGGTTTTAAATTGTATTTTTTTACGGCATCTTCGGAAGCTATTATGGTAGCAGCGGCTCCGTCATTTAAACCTGAAGCATTCCCTGCCGTGACACTTCCTCCTTCTTTTTTAAAGGCTGGTCGTAATTTTGCCAAGATTTCTTTAGTCGTATCTGGACGAATGAATTCATCCTCAGAAAAAATGATTGGATCTTTTTTTCGCTGCGGAATAGACACTGGAACGATCTCTTTTGCTAGCCGACCGCTCTTTTGAGCTGCTGCAGCTTTCATCTGACTGTGATATGCAAATGCATCCTGATCTTCGCGGGAAATATTGTATTTCTCCACCAGATTTTCAGCCGTATTTCCCATACCCTCTGTTCCGTATAATTCCTGCATTTTCGGATTGATAAATCGCCATCCGAAACTGGAATCATACATCTTAGAATCATTTCCGAAGGGAGAAGCACTTTTACTAATCACCCATGGACCACGCGTCATATTCTCCACACCACCCGCAATAAAAAGGTCGCCATCGCCAGCCTTAATCGCACGATTTGCATGAATAATTGCGGAGAGCCCGCTGCTGCACAGTCTATTGACTGTTTCACCGGGAACGGTGAAAGGCAGCCCTGCCAGCAGCAGCGACATACGAGCAACATTTCGGTTATCCTCCCCTGCCTGATTTGCGCACCCCATAATTACATCGTCGTAGGCTTCTTTTGGGATGTTCGGATTTTTAGCCACTACTTCTTTGATCACATGCGCTCCTAAATCGTCTGTGCGAACCGCACTTAGTGTCCCTTTATAATTTCCTATGGGCGTTCTTACGCCATCTATAATATATGCTTCCATGTACTATTTATGATTGTAGATTAACGATTTTAGATTTTTGAAGTATTCGTTCTGAAATCTAAAATCGGCAATCTTAATTCGTTAATTATCTTCTTCCCAATCTTTAGTTGTTCTGTAGACCACTCCTTTAAAAAGCGCTACTAAATCTTCTCCTCGTTTTACTTCAACGATATTAAAACCCACTTTTGTTTTTTGTAGATCCAAAGTCGCTTCGGCGGTAATATAATCTCCTTCTTCCAATGCTTCGATATGATTCACACTCGTCTCAATAGAAACGGCATACTTTCCGTGGGTATTTGCCGTAAACCCAAAGGCTGTGTCTGCTAACGAATAGCTAATTCCGCCATGGGCTTTATTCATACTATTCAACATTTCTTTACGTATCGTCATTCCCACCTTAACTCGTCCTATTTCACATGCTAGAATTTCGATTCCCAGCCACGTACTATAAGCATCCTGACTCAGCATTTTATATGGAATTTTTTCTCCAGACAATGGTATTAGGGATTTGGTTTTAGGCATTAGTTTTTATTTATTCTTTTAACAATTGTCTTTCTTAATGATGATAACATTTTGGTAAGTTCTGAAACTAACCTTCTATTTTCTTCATCAACTTCAAAGGTTATATAACCTCTTCTTTTGGATTTTGTACTACAACTTACACACTCATTAGCACTATAAATAGCATAATTTATATGTTTTACAAATTGTTTATCTGAGCCAGGATATCCTTCAGAAATATTTAAGGCAATAGAATCTGACGCTCGTCTAAACTGAGAAGACAGTGCATATAATTCATGATTTGGAAAGCCCTTTACCTGTTCATTTATAGTTTCTCCATAGTCCATAGCTTTTTGATATACTTGTAAATCTTCAAACTTAAAATGATAATTACTTTTCATGTTATACAATTTTCTAATACCAATTGCCTAATCCCTAATCCCCATAAAAGAGGGTCTTTTCCCTGTTCATTCTGCGAAGCAACGGTGAGCAACGATATCTGTCTTCTCGATATTCATCATAAAGTGTATCCATTTTTTTAACACACCAGTCGATTCCTTTTTCATCTGCCCAAGCCAGTAAACCTTTAGGATAATTTACCCCCTTCGTCATGGCGTTATCTATATCTTCTGCAGAAGCAATATTCCAGAACAGCGCGTCGGCGGCTTCATTGATAAGCATTACTAAAATACGGTCGAATATCTGGTTTTGTAAATCTTCCTTGTGAGATTCTGAAACAAGTTCAGAATGACCGTCAATCTTCTGTCCATTCTCGTAGGTATAATAGCCTTTTCCTGATTTTCTACCTAAATAGCCAGCTTCAGCAAAACGTTTTTGGGTAAATGCTGGTTTATAACGCGGATCGTAGTAAAATGCTTCGAAAACAGTTTCGGTCACCGTATAATTCACATCGTTCCCTATAAAATCCATCAATTCGAAAGGGCCCATTCTAAATCCGCCTTTGGATTTCATAGCCGTATCGATTGTATGGAAATCAGCTATTCCTTCTTCGTAAATTCGCAACGCTTCACCATAGAAAGGGCGCGCCACTCTATTAACAATAAAACCAGGCGTGTCTTTTGCTATTGCAACTGTTTTACCCCAGTCTCTTATTGTTTCTGCTGAAATTTTTAAAACTTCTTCTGAAGTCTGTATCGCTGGAATTACCTCAACCAATTTCATTAAGGGTGCGGGGTTAAAAAAATGAATTCCCACACAACGCTCTGGATTTTTTAAGGAAGAAGCAATGGATGCAATTGATAAGGAAGAAGTATTACTTGCAATGATACACTCGTTAGAAACATAACTTTCCAACTCCTGAAAGACTTTCTTTTTAATTTCCAGATTTTCTACAATTGCCTCGATCGTCATGTCACTGTCTGACAAGTCTTTTAAAGTAGAAACGTATTGGATATTATCCTGAATCCTGTTTTTTTCTTCGGAATCTATTCTGCCTTTTTCAATAAGACGAGCCAATATTTTTTCTAAAGAAGCTTTAGCATTCTCAAGTGCTTCCTGATTTAAATCAAATAATTTCACAGCACAGCCTGCTGTCGCAGCTACTTGTGCAATGCCACTACCCATGGTTCCTGCACCTATAATTCCTACTCTGTTGATTGAAGATTGTGGATTTTTGATTTTTGATTTTTGATTTGTTTCAGTCATTTAACTTTGATTATTTAGAAGCTGTTTTAATACTTGCAACGAAAATAGAAATCAGTTGGTTATTTTCATCTAACAACCTTTCTAAATTTTTAACATCAGTAATTAACCTCGAACCCTTTTGGATTTTCATATTTACATACGATTCACGTAATTCCTTTAAACTAATCTTCATTTTATGTAAAAAGTCTTTGCTTGACTCCCCACTTCTTGCTTCTCCATAATTCAATGCCACTGATGTACTTGATCTAATAAGTTGTTTTGTTAAGTGCTCAGCTGCAAAAGATTTGTCCATGCTTTTGCAAAGCAATATGACATCGACTGCAAATAGGATTAAACGTTCTTCTAACTGATTAGGTTTCATTTTATTTTTAACTTCAAAAATCAACAATCGTTATTCTCCAATCGTTAATCATTACTTCCCTTTAAATTCTGGTCTTCTCTTTTCTACAAAGGCGGCAACTCCTTCGGCATAATCTTCAGTTCCTGCAGATTCAATTTGCAATTTACTTTCCAATGCCAACTGTTCTTCAAGACCATTACTCATGGATTCGTTGAGTAACCTCTTTGTCAATCCTAATGCTTTGGTTGGCATTTTTGATAAAGTTGTAGCCGTTTTGATGACTTCTTCCTCAAAACTTTCCGAAGTACAAACCTTATAGACCATTCCTAATTTCTCAGCTTCTATTGCTGAAACTTTATCACCCAGCATCATTAATGCAGATGCTTTCTGAAAGCCTATCAATCGTGGCAAAAAAAACGTTCCTGCACTATCGGGAATCAACCCGATTTTACTGAATGCCTGAATAAAACTTGCCTTTTCTGAAGCAATTACCACATCACACGCCAATGCAATATTAGCACCCGCTCCCGCAGCTACTCCATTTACTCCACACACAATAGGTTTTTCAATCGAACGGATTCGTTTTATAATAGGATTGTAATGATCGTCAAGTATCTTTTTAAAGCCAGGGTTTAATTCTGGGTTTGTGATCTCACCAATATCCTGACCCGCACAAAATGCTTTTCCGTTTCCTGTTAAAATAATAGCTCTTACTGTATCGTCTGTTGCGTAAGCGTCCAACTCCTCCTGAAGCAATAGTGCCATTTCGCGGTTAAAACTATTAAATACGTCTGGCCTGTTTAACGTGAGTGTAGCTACACCTTCGGTGATTTTTTTTGTTATGGGTTTACTCATATTTATTTTTTGAGTTAGGGATTGAGGCTTTGTTGGAGCTCTCCAGATTCTTTATCTGGAAGCGACTGCCGAAAGCCCGACCCAGATCTGGCGAAAGCCAGCTTCTGTGGGAACGCCCTACTAATTTTATTTTAAACATTTAAAGTAATCGAATGGCTCCTGGCAGGCATCACATTTAAACAATGCTTTGCAAGCGGTCGAACCAAACTGACTTACCAAATGGGTATTTGTGCTCCCACAATTGGTACATTTTACTAATTTCTTATTTCCGAGGAGTACCTCTTTATCGGCTGTCTCAGACAACGGTCTGGCGATACCGTATTCCTCCATTTTTTTCAATCCTACCTCACTAATCCAGTCAGTACTCCATGCAGGAGCCAACACCAATTCGATAGTAACTTTTTTTCCTATTTCTGAAAATGCCTTTTCTAGGTCATCTCCAATCACATCCATGGCAGGACAACCAGAATAGGTAGGGGTTAATTTTATATGAATGACATCATTTATCTCAACAGCTTCCCGTATGACTCCAAGGTCTAACACTGTTAATACGGGGATTTCAGGATCACTTACCTGTTCCAGAATTGGAATTAAGTGCGTGTCTATATTTGCGGTTTGAGTTAAAGTCATTATTCTTTTTAAATCAGTTCTCCGGTATCAAGGCAATTTACCACTCCATGTTGGGATAAGTTCGCTGCATGTATTGTAAATCTGCAAGCAAGTATCCCATGTGTTCACTATGAACCCCTTTCTTTCCACCACGGATAAAGTACTTGCTCTCCGGCAGTTTTAGATTTGCTTCTTGTATTACTTCTGAAACTTCTTTATAGTAGGCGTCTTTCAGTTTTGAAACATCTACTCCAATCCCTTCGGCAGCCATTGCTTTATCTGCTGCGGTCATGTCAAAAAGTTCGTCTGTATAGGTCCAGAGATCATCAATTGCTTCCTGCATTTTAGCATTACTTTCATCGGTACCATCTCCCAATCGTTTGACCCAATCTCCCGAAAATCGTTTGTGATAACTTACCTCTTTAATCCCTTTTTTTGCAATAGCAGCGAGTGTTTCGTCTTTGCTTTTTAGTAACTCGGTCATAAACATGAGATGGTATACATCAAATAAAAACTGGCGTCCCATTACATATCCAAAATGGGTATTGGGTTGTTCTACAAGCAACACATTTTTATACTCTCGTTCTAATCGAAGAAAAGCTAAATCATCTTCGGTTTTCTCTTCACCCTTTATTTTCGCAGCATACTGATAGTAATTTCTACATTGACCTATTAAGTCAAGAGAAATGTTAGTTCCGGCAATATCGGTTTCCAGTGTTGGACCATGACCACAGAGTTCACCTAGACGTTGCCCGAGTATAAGGCTGTTATCGGCAATACCGAGAATATAATTATATAGATTTTCGTTTTTCATTACTAAGGAATTCTAATTTTGCCCTTCGAGAGGCTCAGAATGACATTTCAAAAGTTTGATAGATACTGAAACAAGTTCAGTATGATAGTTGTATTACATATGCTTTACCTCGTCTGGTAGATCGTAAAAGGTAGGATGACGATATACTTTATCTTGTGCAGGCTCAAACAATTCACCATTGTGCTCAGGGTTACTCGCAGTAATATGCTTGCTTTCTACTACCCATATACTTACTCCTTCGCTTCTGCGCGTGTACACATCGCGTGCATTTTCTAATGCCATATCTGCATCTGCCGCATGGAGACTTCCAAAATGACGATGTTCCAATCCGTTTTTACTTCTTACGAAGATTTCCCATAAGGGCCAATTCTTACTCATCTTAGATTGCTTTTTTAAATTTCTTAGCTTCGTTCTTTTCTGCGTATGCCATCGCTGCATCACGTACCCATGCTCCATTTTCCCAGGCATCTACTCTGGCCTTCATTCTTTGTTTGTTACAAGGACCATGACCTTTGACTACCTGCCAGAATTCATCCCAGTCTATTTCTCCAAAATCATAACTGCCTTTGGACTCGTTCCACTTTAAGTCAGGATCTGGAATTGTTAATCCTAAAATGTCCGCTTGTGGTACGGTCTGATCAATAAATTGCTGACGAAGCTCATCGTTCGACTTACGTTTCAGTTTCCATTTCATAGATTGTTCGGTGTGTACCGATTCGGCATCTGTTGGGCCTAGCATCATTAAACTTGGCCACCACCATCTGTTCAACGCATCCTGTGCCATCTCTTTCTGCTCTGGTGTTCCATTACATAGCTTTAGCATAATCTCAAAACCTTGACGTTGGTGAAAGCTTTCTTCCTTACAAACACGCACCATCGCTCTTGCATACGGTCCAAAAGAGGTATTACACAACGGCACCTGATTGATAATTGCAGCACCATCGACCAACCAGCCAATTGCTCCCATATCTGCCCAGGTTACTGTAGGATAATTAAAGATGGAAGAATATTTTGCTTTTCCGGAGTGTAATTGCTCATATAATTCATCACGCGAAACCCCTAATGTTTCACAAGCAGAATAGAGATATAATCCATGACCTGCTTCATCTTGAACCTTAGCGAGCAACGCTGCTTTTCGTCGTAATGAAGGAGCTCTGGTAATCCAGTTTCCTTCAGGTAGCATTCCTACAATTTCGGAGTGGGCATGTTGTGACATTTGCCTAATATGTGTCTGACGGTATTTCTCCGGCATCCAGTCTTTAGGCTCTATTTTCTCATCACGCGCAATACGTGCTTCAAAAATTTCTTCTAAATTCTTAATCTGTTCATTGCTCATAATCTTCTGTTTTAGGCTCTAAACTTTATGCGTCGAGCTAGTTAAACATCAAAATCTACTTTTACTTTATCTGTGGTTGGGACAGCCTGACAGCTCAATACTAAATTCTGAGCGACCTCTTTATCATCCAACGCATAATTTATTTTCATCTCTACGCTTCCATCTAAAACTTCACATTTACAGGTGCTACAAACTCCGCCCTTACATGCAAACGGAAGGTCTGCTCCAGCGCCTAGAGCTGCGTCGAGAATATTATCATATTCTTTGGTCATGGTGAAGGTAAATTCTTTTCCACCGTCGACGATCGTAATTTCAGTTCCTTCTACGTTTTGTTGCGCCAGTCGTTCCTGTCTCGCTTTATCTTCTTCGGTAAGACCCGTAACGAATAATTCAAAATGTACATTTTCTTTAGGTAATCCT
Organism: Jejudonia soesokkakensis; assembly: GCF_042664795.1. NCBI lineage: Bacteria > Pseudomonadati > Bacteroidota > Flavobacteriia > Flavobacteriales > Flavobacteriaceae > Jejudonia > Jejudonia soesokkakensis. Next base: position 553,354 of record NZ_JBHTBN010000001.1, on the reverse strand, counting down.
GCATTTACAAGATACTCACTCACATAGTTGACCATCGTTTCTGGACCACATAAAAAAACTTCGTTGGTATCTGGAATGTCGATAAACGTTTTCGTCAATACTTCCATCTTTTCGTCATCAAATCGGCCATTAAACAGTTCTATATCCCTTCTTTCCTTTGTTAAAAAATAATAGATCTCAAGCCTTCCGAAGTATTTATTACGCAACTGTTCCAACTCTTCTTTAAAGATAATTGATTTCGCTGTTTTATTCACATAAAATAGCTTACAAGTTGCCTTAGGTTCTGACACCAAATGACTTTTAATCATGGATAATACAGGTGTAATTCCGCTACCCGCTGCAAAAAACAAGTAGTTCTTGGCTTTGTCTGCGGAAACTTCTACACCAAAATTACCGCTAGGCGCCATGACTTCAAATTCATCACCCGCTTTTAAGTGCTCATTAATGTATGTTGAAAAAACGCCTCCTAAAATTTGTTTTACAGCCACTTTCCATTCGCCATCTGAAGGACTGGAACACAAACTATACGATCGCCTAATATCGGCACCATTAATATCTGCTTTCAAGGTTAAATGCTGTCCTTGACGGAATTTAAAATCCTCGGCAAGATGTGATGGAACATCAAAAGTAACCACCGATGTGTCATCAGTTTCTTTATAGATATCCTTAATTCTTAATTTGTGAAATGTAGCCACGTTCTTTTGGTCGTAAAATTTATACAAAACTAACGATTGTTAGTTAGATGTGCAAACGGTTTAACATTCTCTAAACAATCCCTTTTATAAGGACAGAAACCATATCTTTTTTTAGGATATTGACATCCATTTTTCCTCTTTTTTCACTCCAAAGGTATAGCGTTCGAAGCGTTGAAAGTATCGAAAATAAAATGACTTCAGGATGTTTTGGTTGTATATCACCTTCAGTAATTCCTTTTTTTATAATGCTACGGAAATTATTTTCGTAGTCATCTCGCATCTGAACTACTTTTTTTAAAGCATCTCCTTCCAAATGCATCCAATCATTATTGAGTGCTGCAATATTTTCGGAATAGTTAACTGTGATATCGATATGGATTTCAATAATTTTTTCAATTTTTTTTAGGGCCGATGCATCTTCTGAAAGAATGAATTTCATTCCGTTGGTAAATTCTTCAGCAACATTCACAATGAGCGTAGCGAGAATTTCCTGTTTTCCTTTGATATGATTGTAAAGACTGGCTGCCTTCATATCCATAGCAATAGCAATGTCACGCATAGAGACTGCGTTATAGCCCTTTTCTTTGATAAGTTGAGCTGCTACTGAAATTATTTCTTGCTTACGGGTAATTTGCATCTTTACGAAGATAACCAACTATTATAAATATTTTATGAAAGGTTCGGTGGTAAGTTGCTACTTTTGAAACATGAATGTTGAAAGTAACGAATTGCTCGATAGACTGCCCCCTCATTTAAAGCAGTATATAAAACCTCAAAACTACGAATTATACACACCGATAAATCAAGCGGTATGGCGATTTGTGATGCGTAAAAACGTTGACTATTTAAGCAAAGTTGCGCACGAAAGTTATCTAGATGGGTTACAAAAAACAGGTATCTCCATTGATGAAATTCCGTCGATGTACGGCATGAACCGTATCCTAAAAGAAATAGGCTGGGCTGCGGTAGCCGTTGACGGATTTATACCGCCCAATGCTTTTATGGAGTTTCAGGCGTATAAAGTGTTGGTTATTGCGAGTGATATAAGACAACTTGAAAATATAGAATATACACCTGCTCCCGATATTATTCATGAGGGAGCTGGACACGCCCCCATTATTGCCAGTCCCGATTATGCCGAATATTTAAGACGTTTTGGGGAAGTAGGCGCCAAAGCCATATCGAGTGCGCATGATATAGAAATGTACGAAGCAGTTCGCGAATTGTCTATTCTGAAAGAAGCCGAAGGCATTTCCGAAGAAAAAATTCTTGCTGCTGAAAAAAGAGTGGAATCGCTTCAGCAGAAAAAAGTAACTCCTTCTGAAATTTCATTGATACGAAACCTTCACTGGTGGACCGTTGAATACGGAATGGTAGGAACAGTTTCAGCCCCAAAAATTTACGGAGCCGGTCTATTAAGCTCCATAGGAGAAAGTGTGTGGTGCATGAAAGAGGAAGTAAAAAAAGTTCCATATTCTATTGATGCTGCCTATCAGGATTTTGATATTACGAAACCACAACCTCAGCTTTATGTCACACCCGATTTTGCTTATTTGCAGGAAGTATTGGAAGAATTCGCCAATACGATGGCAGTACGAAAAGGGGGTTGGCGTGGACTGCACAAACTGATTGAGAGTAAGCAGTTGGGAACTATAGAAATTAGTACCGGTTTACAGATTTCTGGTCATTTTACCAGAATGATTCAAAACGAAGATAATGAAGTTGTTTATTTTGAAACTGAAGGAAAAACAGCGCTTGCCTACCGTGAAAAAGAAGTGATAGGTCATGGTGTACAACGACATACTCACGGATTTAGATCTCCGCTAGGAAAACTGAAAGGAATCAATCTAGCCATTGAGAATATGGGTCCGCGTGATTTAGCTGCCTATGATTTTTACGACGGAAAGCCCATCGAATTTGAATTTGAAAGCGGAATCCATGTCAAAGGAATGAACGTTACGGGCATTCGAAATTTGAAAGGAGAATTAATGCTCATTCAGTTTACAGATTGTTACGTAACCTATAACGATGAAATTTTATTTTCTCCTGAAGATGGCGATTTTGACATGGCCGTTGGAAAAGAAATTGTTTCGGCCTTTGCGGGTGCAGCAGATTATTTAAGTTTTAAAGTGGAAATGCATTCATTAAGTAGTTCTGAAAAGACACAAATGACCGATGATGAAAGAACATTAAATGAACTGTATCAAAAAGTACGGAAGTTGAGAAAGACCACTAAAAATAGAGAGAGCCTGTTTAAAATTTTTAAAACAGTTTCAGCTAACTTTCCAAAAGATTGGTTGTTGCCGCTTGAGGTGTATGAGTTAACACATTCTGAAGACATACTTTCTTATCTTTTAGCACTGAAAAAGCAACGTCCAAAAATTGCACATTTAATTGATGATGGACTACTTTTAATTGAACAAACTATAACATAGGAATTATGGGGTTTTTAGATTTTTTATTCGGAGCAAGAAATTCAAAAATAAACGACTTTAAAAAAAGAGGTGGAGTGGTTTTGGATGTTCGAACACAGGAGGAATACGATGCTGGACATATTGCTGGTTCTAAGCACATTCCTTTAAACGAGATTCCTAAAAAATTAAAAGAAATTGAAAGCTGGAACAAACCCATAATCACTTGTTGTTTAAGTGGTGGAAGAAGTGGTCAGGCTGCTGGAATTTTAAATAAAAATGGCATTAAAGCCACAAATGGCGGTGGATGGGCCTCACTTAAAAAGAAATTATAGTTTTAAATCTTGCCATTCGACTTCTGCATTGATCTTTGTCTCATTATACTGAAGTGTCCAACCCATAGAACTAGTTAGAATATAGATTTTTTGAAGCTCTGAAATTAGCCGATTCTGTGCGTTTGTCTTTAGATCTGAAGCTTCGATCTTCTCCCTCAACAATCTATCGACACGCTTTTTTATAAGGTTATAATCTTTTGCCTCAAATTGATTCAAATAATCTTGAGTAACATCGTAATATTCGATATTCGGATTGATCTTTAGTTCTGGTTCTGGGATTTTTAAAATTGTGACTGTTTTGGAATCCTTGTCAATGCTTGTTTCAATCTGGCTTAAATCATAGGCGATAGTTGCTTCAGCATTCACCACCACCAACGCTCTTTTTTTTGCGTCTAGGAAACCCATTAGTTTTTCGGTATCCTTATAGGTAAAAACCTGTGCATAAGAGCCTTCCGTCACAATAAGCTTTCCAACATTTCGAAGCTGTTTTTCAATAAGATTTGAGCTTTCATATAATTGCTCACGTTCGTCTTTATTGTGTTCACAATAGCGTAGCCCGAAGACAATAAACAACGTTAGTACAACACCTAAAAGGATTTTTCTCATTACTGAAAGTTTTAAGGAAAGATACGATTTTCAGCAACAAAAATTCAGAAAATAAAAACGTCGCTCCATTTCGAAACGACGTTTTAAACACAACATTAAAAAAAACCTAATTTTTAATTCCTACCGGAAAATCCTGTCCAAATCCGAAACTTGAAGGATACTGAGGACTCCCTTTATATTGAGCCGAAATTTCCGGAACGCGACTTTCAATATATGCTTTTAGTTCATTTACCGTAATGCGTTTATCGCCGCTATCTGCCTTCCCTGAAAGTGCCTCTAACAAGGCGTAGGTAAACACCCCATGACCTAACTCATCAAACTCGGTCGCATATTGTTCACTTCCACTAGCTGTTAACCAATGTGTCCCGGTACTTCTTGCCAACTGTGCAATCGCTTTTTCTTCGGCGGCACCTCGTGTTGCAATCGTTGTCAATGCTCCTGCACTCTGACAAGCATCCAGAATATATAATTGTTTTTGAGCAGGAATCCCGCTTGCTATTCGCTTGAGCTCTTTTGCTGAGACTCCTTTTTGTTTTAAAGCCCCATCATTTCCGTACAACTGTGTTACATCATAAGGCACCAGGTAAAAATCCTTCTCATCATCTTGACTTACAACGCCGTGGCCTGCATAATAGAACACAAAGATATCCTGCGGATTAGCAGTACTGGCAATTTCGGTGAATTTTGCAATAATATTTTCTCTTACAGCTTCATCGTTTTTCACTTCATATAAATTTATTTTTGACGTAATATTTTTGACTCCATTTTGTAAACTTTCAGAAAAACTGGTCGCATCTGCCACCGCATAATTAAGATTATACTTCGGATTTTTATAAGTGTCAATCCCTACAATTAAAACATGCGCCTGAATTCCTTGTGGTGCTGGAGTAGACTTAGCAGGTTTATAGATAACGGTTAGTTTTTCAGGACGACTTTCTGTACCCTGAGAGTTTATGGCGACACCTACAAATTCATTAGTTCCTTCCACAAGGGTTACTTTAAATGTTTTTTCAGTTCCAGAAACGACTACATCATCTTCTACTACTAAGTTTCTACTGTTATTCGTTACAGATTTTCCATTCTGAAACAACCTGAATTCTGCAATACGATCTCCATTGGCATTGGCGGTAAGGATTACTTCCCCACTTGCGTTTTGAGTTGTTATTGATGTTTCGGCAACATCATCTTCGACGGTTAAATTTCGGTTTCCTTCTTTGTAATTTATTTTAACAGTAGGAGGACTTTTAAGATTTTTGATGTCATCCCTTTTAATTACAGATTTGTCAAACAACACCTTATGTAGTAAGCGTGGGGTATAAAACTTATCGAATACACTTTCCAGCGGTATTGCTTTTTTATTGTTTACAAAAGCTACTTTATCCCACGCAGATTGTGATCCTTCAAAGTAGCCTTCAGGAGTATATGTAATCCATCCTCCATCCTGAAACAGATACAATCTTAGTACTTCTTTGGAAGTAAGTATATCATAAAATTTAATCGCTCCTGACACTGAAACACTCACCACTGTATTGGAGACAAAAGTACCTGGAGTATATTGAAAATCTTTATTTGTAAAAGAATTTACCAAACGTCCCGAAGCAATTTCAAAAACAAAAAAATCAGTGTTATATCCAGAAAATACGATATGTTTTTCATCTGGAGCTAAAGCGCTTTCCAGTACAGATCCCTTAAAGTTCAATGGAAAAGACCTTAGTACATTTCCAGTATCGGGATCCAAAACTTCCATGTTTCCGGACGTATTATTCACTGCTAGGATTTGTTGACCATTCTTAATATGGTATAAGGAAGAATACCGTGCATTTTTTGTCCATTTTTCTTGGCCTGAAGCAAAATCGAAATAGGTTAATTCATCTCTTAAATCACTCGTACCCGAAACCTCTTTGGTAGCATATAAAATGGTATTATTGTTAGGCGCAATGTCTAACCCTCTATCTACGAAAGGGAGGTCTTTTCCTATTATTTTAGAAAATACTTCTGTTTTCTTTTCAGTATCTATCACACGTAATCCATTGCTAGAAATGGTTGCTAGCAGGTTTGTATTAGGACTATAATCAAAAAACCGGACGTCTTTTATATTGCTTATTAAGTTTTCAAAACTTTCGGCATTACCACGCTCAAAAACCTTTATTGGATCTGAGGTTTTAGTAACTGAAAAAACCCTTTTACTGTTCTGATCGACTTGAAACATTCCGTCGCTATAGTCATCCCTATAATTGGTCTTATATTTTGTCAATCTTGACACATTTGGACTTGCCAAAAGAGAAAACGTATGTGCTCCATAATTTGCAGCAAATAAGATCTCAACCTCATTTTCTCCAATATAGGTAACAATTTGTTGAGGCTCCAATACATTATGACCATACTCCTGAACAGGTTTGTTTTGGTACCTTTTAAATTTTGCAAAAGGTTTGTCGATACCGCTTTGTGCATACAAATAATTACCTGAAGCCATCAGACTGGTTTTCTGTTCTTCTCTATAAATCTTACCCAATATGAATCCAAGATTGACATCCAATTCGACAAACAAACTAGTACCTGGAGCTACCCAAATGGATTGGCCATCGCTATTTACAGTAACATCTCCTCTAAAGGGCAGAAAAACGCCTTCATATCCAGCTACCCCTTCGAGTTTGACTTCTTGTCTCCATAGTTGCTTTAGTGTAACCGGATCTTGCCTAATATAATAAGCCTTTCCAGCATTACCATCATATTCTCCCATGATCAAATCACCATTATCTAGCAATGCCAAGGCATACCCTTTTACTTCATAATATTGATTTGTATCGAAAGAAAACACATAATTTTCCATAAGATTGGACTGTACGAGTACACGAGTGTTATCCTTACTAAACTGAAAATGAGAAACCTCGCCGTCACCAGGATAAACGGGAGTATTTCCAACTATGAATTCACCTGTAGCGTCATTTAATGCGTAAATTCCTTGTTTACCGTTATCATCCTGTGCAAACAACGCCAAACTTCTGTACCCATCTGCTTCAAAAAGTTCTATATCATATATTCTTCCTAATGGATGTTGAGAAATCTCTTTAAATGTTTCTAAACTGTAGATAATAATAGTATTGGATGATAATACATACAGTTTTCCATCTTTTGCATTTAAAACCATATCACTTACATAGTCTTGTGAGTCGATGGTTTTTAGTAACAGACCTGATTTTTCATTCCAAAATTTGATGGTTTGATCTTGGTATCCATACGTAATGAGTAATTCCCGACTGTCATCCAATAGGGACTTACTGGCTCCCTGCGCATGTACACTCTGCACTACAAAGTCCTGTTGGGCGTACGTAGTACTTACGTAACATGAAATTAAACAAAGAATAATTAGTAGTTTTTTCATGGCAGATTTATTTATGTGAAATTTCAACCATCAGCGGTACTACATAACCTTCTGCTCCTTCTTTGACTTTAAATCCAGCCTCCCCAGCAGCATATTGTATCATCGATTTGTCAATAAGTTTGCTTCCTAAAGCAGCTTTTATTTTTGAGGTAAGTCCGCCAGGAGTATTCTGCATTTTATTTTGAATAGCTTTTTCATCCAGTTTCTGTTGTGAGAAAAGAATTAATAAATAGTCAGTTCCAGGATTGTTATCCATTCTGATTACTTTCTTTTCACTTGGGAAAGCTATCGTAGAGTTTTCACTTATAATAGGTGACATCCCATCATCGTATGGAAGAATTTTATTGATCTTTTGAGTAAGGTCTGTTGCAAAAGCATAAATATAGCCTTCATGTTTATTCTCTAGATAAAAACGAAACCGTGTTCCTGAAGGGTACGAACTTGTCGTTCTATAGGCTACGAGGTCTTCTCCTTCTACGTCATCTTCAACCACCAGATTTCTGGTCGAAATACGGGTAACCTGCATGTCTTCATTAGTGTTAAGCTCAAAACGCAGATTTCCTTCCGGTAATTTTTTGGCAATGGGTTCTGGATCTGGCTCTGGTTTTACATCAGGCTTATCGTCTGGAATCACATCTGGCTTGACTTCATCTTTTTTCTTATAATAACTATATGGTTGTAATGCTCCTAAGGTCCATTCATCATATTCTTTATACGGCACCCAAATGTATCCATTGTCTCCCCAGGCAGTTCCCCAACTGTTTAATACTCTAAAAGCCCCTCCTTCAAAATTATCGTCATACCCGACAGCCACCATCGCATGGTGACCATGCTTTTTTGCCAGTGTTCCTTTATCTGTAGGTTTTGATCTCCAAACTTTTTTAGCGGCAAAGAAACTTTCTGGAAGTTTCATTCCTATTAAGACTGGATATCCTTCAGAGAGTGCTTTCTTAGTTGCATTGACACGCACCATTGGAGCTTGTTCATCATAAAAGAATAAGGTTTGATAATCTCTAATTCTATAATCTATGGCTTCTAGTTGTGCATCGGTAGAAATGACAGGGTTGCATTTATAAGGTACTGTTTCCATGGTTGGAACTCCTAACACTTTTAATGCTTCCATCCCTAATTTAGGATTAGCACCCATATTACAAGCTACATCTTCCTCTCTACGTATCGCTTCATATACAAAAGAGGGGGATAAAGCTGCTTGTGTTATTTGCTGCTTATCTGTAATATTATAATCTTTTGCATACATCGTAGTACGCAACCCATAGGCTGCTGCAAAGGCTACGCAGGTTCCATATTGTCCTTGATTTCCAGGAATTGGCACCCATTTCTCCAAAGAATAGGATGTAGGGAGATTATCATAGGTCGATGCTGTAAATTGAACTTTGTAAGGTATGCTTCGGTAAGATTCTTCATCCCAGATCATCCCGGTAGGATACTCTTGTGCCGAAGCATAAAACGTGACTAATACTAGTGCAAAAAGTAATTTTTTCATAATGTATGGTTTTTACATTATAAAATTACCAGCAATCTAACTCTCTTGGAATAGGGCAATTGCCCTATTTTTACAATTCGTATTTGACGACAAACATTAAAATACGTGGAAGTACAAAATACTGTGAAGTTGTATTAAACTGTTCATTAAAATTATCACTATTAATAAACTCAGTATTCAAAATATTAGTTGCTTGCACTCTAAATTCCCAGGGACTATCTCCTTTTTGATAATAGAGGTTTGCATTGACAAATGAATACGTATTTTCTACCGTTTTTTCATCATTACTATAATTGTAGTAATCCCATTCTGCATCAAAAGTAAAATCTTTTAAAAACCGTACATCCACATTGGCAAAGGGTCGTTGTGTAAAGAATGTCTGACTTAATCCGCCATTGTCATACTGATTGATGTTTAAGCGATATCCAGCTTCAAAATTAGGCCAGTCTCTAAAGTTAGTGCGTACGCTTCCGCTATAGTTCTGAGTAAAACTTTCACTTTCTCTTATAGCATCGTTGATAAGGTTATTTGATCTGTTTAGTGCCAAATTTCCGCTTAGATTGATCTGAAATTTCTTAATTCGCTTGCTAAATCTTCCGAAGGCAGAAAAAGTTTCATCTGGAAAATTACTGTCAATATTAAATGGAGAACTCACTTGGTTAATTGCAATGATCTCTGTGTCATTTTTGTATCCGTTTAACCTTCTTGTATAATTTAAAGCTCCGCTTACATTGGTGTTATTAAAAAGATTAAAACTGAAATAAGCTAGACTATAATTATGAGAAAGCGCATTTTCCAAATTTCTATTTCCACGGAAAAGTCGGTTGTAATTATTAAACACAAACGCTTCGGCATAATCATTAACATCTGTATACTGTGCTGAAACATCATAATTAAAACGAAGACTTTCACTCTTTTTAATATTCCAGATAATATTAAAATCTGGTAATACCTTCCAGTCATTCTCTGAAGTAGAAGTCCCTAACTGGTCACTTCGTACATTATAATTATGAAGCGTAAGTCCGGGTGTAATAATAAACTGACCACTTTTCAGCTTGTAATGCAGTCCTAAAAATACATCACTAAAAGCAAATTCCACATCATTAATAAGGGGCAGATTTTCACCATCAACCGGTGGTGTTTCAGAAAAATTAACACGGCTATTATTGTCCAAAATCTGAAAAATATTGGAGCCAAACTGCTGGTTGCTATAGGTTGTTCCTAATGTAAAGTTCAAATTACTTACATTATTAAGTATGTAGTAATAATCTACTTTTCCATCAATTTTGTTTGTCCTTACATTCTTGTTCTGATTGATATCAAACCGATCCTGATTTTGATCAACAGGTAATATTCCTGGGAATGGCAATAGGTCTGTTATAGCGTTATAAAATGGATCTTCATCCTGATATAAATGCTGGATCTGACCTGCAAAAATATGGTCCTCATTCAACGTATAGTATGCATTCACATTTTGATTGACCGAAAAAGGAGTATTTTCTTTTCCTTCTACAATGTTGTTCGTGTTTCCATCAAAAATAGAGGTCGTTAAATCATCCTGAACTTGCTTAGAGCCTTTTGCCAGTAAATCATAGTCAACCTGAAGATTTGAATTTGGCTTGTACACTCCACTAAGTTTTAGCATTCCTAATCGGCTTGTCTGGTCGTTGATACTGTTTGTGTTTTCTACACTTCCAGATGCAATATACCTTCGTATCGAATTATTGACAATGTTCGTCGAGTTATCACTTAGTATTCCGAAGCCACTTAAATCCAAACTTTCTGTAGCTGCATAACTAAAATTTCCTGCAAAGAACTTGGTTTCAATTTCATTCGCTCGGTTATTTTGTGCAACCGCAAACCCTAAATCACTTTCGCTAATTGAAAAATTGGTGCCACCCCCTCGATTAAAGTTTCTGAAACCTCCTGTAAAATTAAAATAGTCCCTAAATGTAAAAGGTACTTCCCCTATGTTATTAAAATCTGTTATAAAGTTCAAACTGTACTTGGGGCTGTAGTAAAATAATTTAGGATGTGCCAAATATCCTGCTTCGTCATCACCCACAGTTCCTCCTCCAGCAGTAACTTCTCCAAACCAAAAGTTCTTTTTTCCTTCCTTTAATTTAATATTGATAGCAACATTATCCTGATTGTTCTGTACACCTCTAAGTTGATCAACTTCGTTATAATTTCGAAGTACCTGCACCTTGTCTACTGCATCTGAAGGAATATTCTTAGTAGCTAATTTAGAGTCTCCGTCAAAGAAATCTTTACCATCGACCATAACTTTGGTTACCGCTTTTCCTTCTACTTCAATCTCACCATCGTCGTTAACTTCTATTCCTGGAAGATTTTTTAATACATCGCCTAGTTTTCGTTCTTCACCGGTTTTAAAGGAATCTGCATTATACACTATGGTGTCCCCTTTTACCGTGACAGGCATCTCATAGGTGATTTCGACACCATCCAATTGATCTGCCAATGGATTTAAAATAAAATCCAGATTAATATCTTCAGATTCTGCGGGTACGGTAAGTTCTTTTTCTTGCGGAGTATATCCCAAAAAACTAGCTTTTAATACGTAGGTATTGTTTTTAGGAAGGGATAATTGAAAATTCCCTTCGTAATTGGTAATCGCATAGGATTCTAGTTTGCCATCTGCCTTAATCGAGGCTACAACATTTGCCAATTCGAGCGGTACTCCCAGGCTGTCTTTAATGGCTCCTTTAACTTTTATACTTTGAGCATTCGTTATAAAACTGCATGCTAGAATTAGGAGAAATAATAGTTTTTTCATGTAATAGGTTGGTTGCTCCTTTCGCTTACAATCGAAAAGAAGGTGTTAGTTTAATAGGTTGCTTTTTGAAATTTAGAATCCTCCAAAGCGGCCTCTTCCGCCACCTCTACCTCCGCGACCTCTAAATTGTTCGCGCATTTCTTCCATCTTTTCTTTGATGATTTTATTGTATTCTGCTCTGGTAACCTCTTCTCCTTTGTTAGGAGCTTCAATACTTTCTGTCTCTTTTGTATTTAGTGTAATCTTAGAGCATAAGATGGTAGTTCGTTCTACATTTAATTCTAATATTAATCCTGGTAAGCCTGCATATTCTCCTGGACCATTCGCTACAGGTATTTGAGGAGTAAACCATGCTGTCACGATAACTTGCTTCGGTATTTCAATCTGATCAAAAGGATCCTCACTTTCCGTTTGAGTAGTATCTGCAACTTTTTCTGAATCTTCTTCAGCATCTCTGTTTCTTCCTCTCTCTCCACGGCGCCCTCTAGGTCGTGCCATTTCAAAATCGTTTGGATCAATTTTTTTAACCGCCGTAGCTTTGATAGCAAGATACTGACCAATTTGTTTGGATTCTTTTCCTACTTCCCATTCAAGGTTTGTAATGGTGTCGTTGATAAGAAATTTCTTTCCGAAGAATTCACGCTCCTCAAGAATTTGATTGGTCTTTAAGTTTTTATACTGTGCTCCAGCACTAAAACTACCCATCATCGCTCCCATGCCTCCAAAACCAGATCCTGCTTCTAGTTTTTCCTGCTCTTTATAAATTGATTCACTGCCACTAAAGGTGAGGATGTATGTTTTTTCCAAAAAGCTTTTCATTCGTTCCATGATTTGCTTTTTCATCTCTTCACTCATTTCCCCTCCTCCAAACTGATCTGTATCAACAGTTGTTTTGGATTGATAATAGGCTTTTCCGCTTATGGTTTGCGCAAAAGAAACAGTCGAAATTAATAATAGTGCAAGTATAAGTACCTTTTTCATAATCTAATTTTATAGTGTGTTAGTACCAATTACTGTAAATTGTTACAAAAGCTTCGACTCTATTTACAGAAAAAGGTTTAACGCGTTGCTTAGGAACCGCCAATTCTTATCACACGGGTTGACCCATCGTTTCTTCGACTGCTATTTTGAAATTGCTCCATCATTTCGTCTGTTTTTTTCTTCTGAATGGCATTAAATTCTTCTTGTGTCACTACTTTTCCTTTATCTGCTTCCTGAATAGCTATCCCTTTCTCAGGATTCAAAACAATTTTTGAACATAATATGGTTAAATCACCATCGCTAATTTCAAGAATTAATCCAGGTAATCCCCAGAACTCAGCCGGTCCATGTTGCACAGGAATGTCCAAGGTATACCAGGCGGTGGTTACTCGATCTTTTTTCACCTCAACCATTTCGTTGGTAGCACTATCAAATGTCTGTTCTGTTACTTCTCGAGTATAGGTAGCTTTAAAACACGTATATTCTCCAATATTTTTGATCTCTTTTTCTAATTTCCAATCTATTGCTGAAAGTGAATCCTTTATTAAAAAAGCCTTACTCATAATTTCTGTCTGATTTACAAGACGGTTCTCTTTTGTATTGCGATATAGAACATCCGTATTTCCTGAAACAGTTATGGTTATTCCACCTGAAGACATTGGAGAAGGTGCAGTAAGCCCCTCTTCTTCCTGAATGTATAGAGATTCTTCAGTATTAAAAGTAAGTGTGTATTCCCGCTGAAATTGTTTCTTTAATTGTGCTGCTATACTCTCACGCATGGCATCATCCATTTTAGAATCATCAGATTTTAGGTCTACCTTACGGTCTGTTTTATAGGTTGCAATTCCCTGAATTTTCTGAGCAGTTAACGTAATCGTAAAGAAGAAGGTTAGAGTGATAAAGAGTAGTTTGTTGGTTTTCATAAGTGGCTGTTTTAGTTTTATGAAAGACGAAAATAATTTATAACTATTACATGACAACGGCCTGTGAGTATTTTGTATCTTCACGAGTATGAAAATTGTTTCTTTTTTACTCCTTTTTATAGTTCAGTTTAGTTTCTCTCAGGAAATTAAAGAATTAAAAACGACTCCTTTAGATGCTGATTTATTTATTGGTTTTGACGTTTACAACAATCTGTATTATGTAAAAGACATGACTTTATTTAAGAAAGGAAGCAAAGGAGATTATGTGTATAACGATTTTGAATTAGGCGAAATAGCTTCCGTAGATATTATCAACCCATTAAATATTGTTATTTTTTTTAAGGATACCAACACCGTTGTTTTAGTAGACAATAGATTGGCAGAAATTGAACGATTTTCTTTTAATAACCTTCCTGGTTTTATAAATGTCGCTGCTGCCAGAAACGCTGGCAACAATAGGCTTTGGTTGTTCAATAGTGATAGTCAGCAAGTAGAACTTTACAATTACAGAACAAAAGAAAGGATTCCAATCTCTCAACCAATTTCTGGCGATGTAATGACCTTTACAAGTAATTTTAATTATTGTTATCTAGCAACCGATACCATGTTTCGAATCTATAACACCTATGGAGGTATTGTGCAAACTATTTCTATTAACGGAATTACAAACAGTTCGCAGTACAATGAAAGTCTTATGGTAACCGACTCTAAAAATCTGTTTTATTTAAAACGGGGTGCTTTAGAATTTAATAACATTAAAACACCAACAATTCCCATTTCAAACTTGCAGCTAACCCAAGATTTCCTGTATATTTATCACAACAATATAGTACACACATTTACCCTAACCCAACCTAAAAAATAAAAGCATGCACGTTGCGATTGCAGGAAATATTGGCTCCGGAAAAACTACTCTTACCAGACTGTTAGCCAAGCATTACAAATGGAAACCACAATATGAAGATGTAGAAGACAACCCATATCTGGATGACTTCTATAATGAGATGGCACGGTGGTCATTTAACCTTCAGATTTATTTTCTAAACAGTCGTTTTCGCCAAATCCTTGACATTAGAGAAAATGGAAAAGATGTGATTCAGGATAGAACTATTTATGAAGATGCTTTTATTTTTGCACCGAACCTTCATGCCATGGGGCTTATGACCAATAGGGATTATGAAAATTACCGTTCCCTTTTTGACCTTATGGAAAGTGTAACCGAAGGACCCGATTTATTAATTTATCTACGTAGTTCTATTCCAAATCTTGTAAGCCAAATTCACAAAAGAGGGCGCGAATATGAAAACTCTATCAGTATTGATTATTTAAGCAGGCTAAATGAACGTTACGAGGCATGGATTCATGACTATGACAAAGGTCCGTTATTAATTATAGATGTGGATGATATTGATTTTGTTGATAATCCAGAACATCTTGGAGAAATTTTCAATAAAATTGATGCTGAACTTGGAGGGTTGTTTAAATAATTTAAACCTTAACATTTTCCAAACATTCCTACCGTTTATTAATGCCGACCTTTGCATTTTAATTTAAAAGACATCCGCTTTTTTGGGATGTAAACATGGGAAGAAATCTCTATAATACCAAATATTACCACCGCGATCTATCCTGGTTGCGCTTTAACCATCGTGTGCTTCAGGAAGCTGCAGATTCGAGAAATCCTCTGTATGAGCGCATAAAATTCCTTGCGATTTTTTCATCCAATTTAGATGAATTTTTTAGAGTTCGAGTTTCAGATATACGACAGATAAAAGACATTGTAAAACCCCTTCGTAAAAAACTAATCTCCAAACCTAATAAGGTATTGCGTGAAATAAAAAAACAAGTTCATCTTCAGCAGGAAGAATTTGGGACTGTGTTTACTTCACAAATTATTCCCGCGTTAGAAAAAGAAAATATTTTTCTTATTGGTCAAAAAGCATTTTCTTCGACTCAAAAACTAGTCGCTCAAAACTATTATGAGGATATTCTTAAAGACAAGCTGAAAATAGAAACCTATCCACTCAATGGCTCTAAAAGCCTTTTTGTTAAAAATGAAACTCTTTATCTTGTCGCAGAAAAAGGAGATGAATTTATAATTGCAGAAATCCCTAAAGATGAACCTAGATTTTTTGTTTTTCCGAAGCAAAACGGGAAACACTATATCACATTTATTGATGATATTTTAAAATTTAATCTTCGTCAGACACCACAGGGTGAGCAAAATCTGAATTTTCATTCGATTAAAATTTCAAGGGATGCCGAATTATATATTGAAGATGAATTTTCGGGAAACCTTATGGAAAAAATCAAAAAGTCACTTTCTAATCGAAGCACAGGACAGGCTACCCGCGTTTTAATTGACGCTACGACTCCTACTACATTGGTCGAAGCATTAAAAAAATCATTGGATGTGACCAATACCGATGTCGTTCAAGGTGGCACCTACCATAATTTTAAAGATTTTTTTGGGTTTCCAAATCCTTCAGATAAAAAATTAAGTAACAATACCTTAACACCCCTAGAGCATCCTATGCTTACACAATACGACAGTATTTTTGAAGCGATAGATGACAAAGATCAATTGATGCACTATCCGTATCAATCATTTGAACCCATTATTCGCCTCGTTGAAGAGGCAGCTGTCGACAAAACAGTAAGAGCATTAAAAATTACAATTTATAGAGCTGCTGAGGAAAGTAGGCTAAACGACGCCATTGTCCTTGCCGCGAAAAACGGAATAGATGTATTTGTCTTTATTGAAGTTAAAGCCAGGTTTGACGAAAAAAATAACCTAAAGTGGGGAGAGATCTTTAAAAAGAATGGCGCAAAAGTTACCTACAGCTATCCAGATATTAAGGTTCATAGTAAGATTCTATTAATTGAAAGAGAGGTTGAAGAAGAAACCAAGCGGTATGCCTATATAGCCACAGGAAATTTTAACGAAAAAACAGCAACCCTTTATACAGACTTTGGGCTCATGACAGCTCATAAGAAGTTGACCAAAGAGTTGAACAAAGTTTTTCTGGTATTGGACAGAACAATCATAGTTCCCAAAACAAAGCGCCTGCTGGTGTCACCTTTTACCACAAGAGTAAAATTTATTGAGTTTGTAAATCGGGAAATAGCCTTGGCAAATGCAGGAGAAGACGCCTATATTATTTTAAAGATGAATAGTCTTCAGGATAAAGAAATGATCAAACTTTTATATCGTGCTAGTGTTGCTGGCGTAAAGGTTGATCTGTTAATTCGTGGAATCTGTTCTCTGGTCCCTGGAATTAAAAATCAGAGTGAAAATATAACAGTGACTTCTGTCATTGACCGTTTTCTGGAACATGGTCGTGTTTATATTTTTGGGAACGCTGGAGAAGAATCATTATTCATTGGCTCTGCCGACTGGATGACACGTAATTTAAGCCACAGAATAGAGGTCGTAACCCCTATATTTGATAAAGATCATCATAAAACCATTCGGGATTTGATCGATATTCAATTAAAGGATAATGTTAAAGCCCGTATTGTTGATGCAGAGCAAAAAAATGAATATGTACAAAATGATAATCCTAAAGTACAATCACAATTAGCTACTTACGAGTATTTCAAATCAAAGAGTCTGAAGAAATAAAGTTATGTTCTTTAGCATGTTCGATAGCTTGACTTGCATTTTCCACCAATAATGCTGGAACAGTTTTATAATTATCTACCAACCCTCTTATTCGCAGCATTCGTTTTTTGTGTTTAACACTTCTTAAGTAAATTGCTTTGATACGTCCCGGAAACGCTTCGGCAATTTCTATATAGATGTCTGCATCGTGCTCGCCACTATCGCCAATTAAAATGAATTGCCTTTCAGGATAGGTTTTTAAAATGTTGACAATTTCTTTTTGTTTTTGAGGTTTTTCACCAGCACTTTTTTTTCCGAAAAGATTTCCTAACGTACGCAGTAATATGGGCCCCTTCGGAAAGGTATTCTTTTGAAGAAACAATTCAAGGTAGCGATATAAATTCCACGGACTGTGACTCACATAAAAAAACGGGTTTGCTTCTTTTCCTGAAGCACCTCTGTGTAGCTGGTTGTAAAATTCTGCTGCGCCTTCCAAAGGGCTTCGGCTTTCAGCATTTTTAAATAAGGTATTGTAAATAAGTCGCCATTTTAGTTTTGAAACGACTCCTGTAGTTAAAATTGTGTCGTCAATATCACTTATCACACCAAAGCTACTATTGGTTGAAGGAATGAGAACTTCGCCCGAAAAGCTGTTGTTGTTATTTATAATTCTGTCTGGAAATTGATCCTCAAACTGAATTTTATAATTGAGCCAACCTTCAGAATTTGCAAGAGATTGTAAATTTTCAAGATTTTCTTCCAGTTTAAAATACCCTTTGCTATTTGTCGTAGTATAAAGAAAGGTATTATTGGGTAAAATAATTTTCAGCTTTACATTTGGAATTTCATCAGTTTCAAAACGCTTCCAGGTATTCCGAAGCAAACTTAAAAAGCCACGTTTTGATAGATCGATATTTTCATCTTCTAGAGCCCTCCCTCGAATGTATAAGTGTGTATCTGTTGCATAACTTTGAAAGGCTATAATCTGCAGCGGATCTTTTTTAAAAAATGCCATTAATGTATAGTTTGGATTAAAAATGCCAGCTATCGGGCCATAACCACATGAGTAATAAACCAGCAATAATTGAAAGTCCGAAAGAAATACCAACCCATTTCCCTAATTTTTTAGTCCCTAACGTAACTGCCATTACGCCTTTAAATGCTAGGTTTGATAAAGAGGCTAACAAAATTAACCTCCAGCCACTACTGGTTTCTAAACCTCCTCCTTTCATTAATTGTGAAAGTGAGAGTGTAATGGCATCAACATCTGTTAAACCGCTAATAATAGAAACTACATAAAGCGCCTCATTTCCAAAGGTTTCTTTGGTAAATGCGACTGCCAGAAGTATAAGACCGTACAGAAATCCAAAAACTAATGCACTCTTAAATTGTGCAGGATTTTTAGGCTCTGGCATTTCACTCTCTTCGGAAGTGTCTTTATTAATAAGATAGAAAAGTATGATGCACAGTACTACCATAAAAATAAATTCAACGGCCAAAGGAACGATGAGCTGGGGTAGCTTTTCTGGAATCACGATTCCAATTTCTACCATAACTCTTGCTAAGGCAACAGTTGAAGCTGCTGTGATGACAAAAGCTGCCATTTTTCCTATATTCTTAGTGTTAGCAGTTTTACGTGCATAACTAACCGTAGTTGCCGTACTGCTAATGAGGCCCCCAAGAATTCCGTTGGAAATTATCCCTACATTTTTACCAACAAACTTATAGATAAAATACCCTACGACGCTAATCCCTACGATAAGGGTTACCATCATCCAAATATTTCTAGGGTTGAGTACATCAAGTGGTCCATAAGTTTGATTGGGTAAAATAGGAAGGATGATCAATGAGATTCCGGCAAAGGTCATAATAGCCGATAAATCTTTATCTTTTAAGTTTTCAATAAAGGTATGAAGATGTTCTTTTACATATAACAATACTGCCATAGATCCCCCTACAATGACTCCTATAACCTGACTTCCTAAGACCAAATAAGCTCCTATAGCAAAGGTTAGTAAAGCAGCGACTTCGGTGGTTTGACCTACATCTGTTTCTGAAATTTTTTTAAGTTTGACGACGTTTGCTACTACCAAAAATGCTGTAAGTGAAATTCCTAAAGCAGGCAGGATATAGGGGTTGTCAAAATCTCTTGTTAAAAACCCAGAAACGACTCCCAAGATTGAAATCAATGTGAAGGTGCGAACACCCGCCATTTTATTGTCGGTATGCTGTCTTTGGAGCCCAATAAGCATCCCGAGACCAAAGGCAATTCCTAATGTTATGAGATCATCGTAATTCATAATTACGTGAAGTTATAAAATTTCCACAAAAAAACCCCGAACCAAGGTCGGGGTTTAATTTATTTTTAACGTAAAGAATTTTATTCTTTATCTTTTATTTTAATTTTTACACCTTCCACATCTTTTAACTGATCACGAACTTCATCTTCAGTTCCTGTAAAAGTTCTATTTTCAACGGTTGTTTCACCATTTACGGTTCTTCTGATTTCAACATTTGCAGTCACTTGATCATTATTTTCATTTTTCAACATTTCAACAAAAGTTTCGGTTTTATTATTCAAATCTTCTCCACCTTGTATTGTTGCGTTTCCGTCTGTCTCAATCAGTTCAACTTGTCTTTCAGTTAACACAGTTTTGTTTCCGTCTTCATCAATAAAATACATTTCCTCTTCTGTATTCATTGCCTCTGCATCATTTTCAAGTCCGTGTCCTCCTAGAATTGGAGCAATTACAAGACCTACCAAACAAGTTAACTTAATAAGGATGTTCATTGAAGGTCCCGAGGTGTCTTTAAATGGATCCCCAACAGTATCCCCTGTTACAGCTGCTTTATGAGCATCTGACCCTTTATAAGTCATTTCACCATTAATCATAACACCTGCTTCAAAAGACTTTTTTGCATTATCCCAGGCTCCACCAGCATTGTTCTGGAAAATAGCCCACATAACGCCACTTACACAAACACCAGCCATATAGCCTCCTAATGGTTCAGCTCCAAATAGAAGTCCGATAAGAATTGGAGTAATAATAGTTAACAGTCCAGGTAAGATCATTTCTTTAAGCGCTGCTTTTGTTGAAATATCTACACATTTTGCATACTCTGGAGTACCCGTTCCTTCCATAATTCCAGGAATTTCTCGGAATTGACGACGCACTTCTTGGACCATTTCCATTGCAGCTTTCCCAACAGATTTCATAGCCATAGCAGAGAATACCACTGGTATCATTCCTCCAACAAATAACATGGCAAGAACGTCTGCTCTAAAGATATTAATACCATCAATTCCTGTAAAAGTTACGTAGGCTGCAAATAATGCTAAAGCTGTTAAGGCAGCAGATGCAATTGCAAATCCTTTTCCTACCGCTGCAGTTGTATTCCCAACACTGTCTAATATATCTGTACGCTCACGAACGTGAGGTTCTAATTCACTCATTTCTGCAACCCCTCCTGCATTGTCTGCAATTGGACCAAAGGCATCAATTGCTAATTGCATTGCAGTGGTCGCCATCATTGCTGAAGCTGCTAAAGCCACTCCATAAAATCCTGCGAGTTCGTAGGATCCAAAAATAGCTGCTGCAAATAAGATTACAGAAGCAAATGTAGAATACATTCCTACTGAAAGACCAGCGATAATGTTCGTCGCGGCACCTGTTGAAGAATTTTCGACGATATCCATTACAGGTTTTTTACCTAAAGAGGTATAGTAAGCAGTTACCATAGAAATTAGAGCACCTACAGCAAGACCAATACATGCTGCCCAGAATACATTTATAGATCCTATTGTTTTAACACCTTCGCCAAAAAATTTCATTTCCATAGTAGCTGGTAGCATCCAGTCAATTAAGAAGTATGATGCAGCCAATGTTAAGATAATAGCTACCCAGTTTCCTCTGTCAAGTGCAGCTTGCACCTTACTTTCTTTCGCATCATTATTTTTAATACTTACTAAGAATGTTCCAATAATAGATGCCAATATTCCTACTCCTGCAATTACTAATGGCAATAATATAGGACCCATATTGTTAAACGAATCGGTAAATACGTCACCATTAGCAAAGGAAATATCTCTAATCACGTAGTTTCCTAGTACCATAGCCGCCAATACTGTTGCTACGTACGAACCAAACAAATCGGCACCCATACCTGCTACATCCCCAACATTATCCCCAACATTATCTGCAATTGTTGCAGGGTTACGAGGATCGTCTTCTGGAATACCAGCTTCTACTTTACCAACAAGGTCTGCCCCTACATCGGCTGCTTTTGTGTAAATACCTCCACCAACACGTGCAAAAAGTGCAATTGATTCTGCTCCTAAAGAGAACCCTGCCAGAGCTTCCAAAACGATGGTCATATTATCGTAGAATGAACCTTCTTGGCCCATAAATTGACCCATAAAGAACAAGAAAATTAAACTTAATCCCAACACAGCTAGACCTGCCACACCAAGCCCCATTACAGTACCCCCACCAAAAGAAACTTTTAGTGCTTTAGGCAAAGAAGTTTTAGCTGCTTCGGCGGTACGTGCATTTGCTTCGGTAGCAATACGCATTCCGATATTTCCTGCCAGAGCTGAAAAGATAGCTCCAATAATAAATGCAGGTACAATCATCCAGCTTGTAGAAGGAACTAAATAAGATACTAAATAAAGCAATGCTGAAGCGATTACAGCAAAGACTACCAGCAAGCGGTATTCAGCAGCAAGAAAAGCGAGCGCTCCCTCTTTAATACTTTTAGAAATATATTGCATACGATCGTTACCAGGGTTTTGTTTTTTTACCCAACTCATTTTAATGAGCATAAATATCAATCCTAATACTGCAAGTGCTATAGGCACATAAATAATGTTCTGTTCCATTGTCTTTTTTGGTTTTTATTTCAGCCCGCTAAAGTATTAAAATTAAAGAGAATTAAAAAACCCTTCAGAAATCAAATTCTGAAGGGCTATCATCTACTGAGAAAGTAGATTATATAAGAAAGTTTCCTTTAATTTTATGATCGCTGTTTTCATAACGATCCACACATTTTAAAACAATATCGTATGCTTCTTTTGCATCTCCCCAGCCGCCTACATCAACTCGCTTCTTTTCTAAGTCTTTGTATACCTGAAAAAAATGTTCTATTTCTTTAACGGTGTGTGCGTTCATATCGCTTAAATCACTTAATCGATTCCAAATAGGGTCTGACACTGGCACACAAATTACTTTTTCATCTGGTCCCTTTTCGTCGGCCATATGAAAAACTCCAATGGGTCTTACCTCGACAACGCACATAGGAAAAGTGGGTTCTGTTCCTAATACAAGAACATCTAATGGATCTCCATCGAGCGCTAATGTTTGGGGAATAAATCCATAATCTGCAGGATACATCATCGATGAAAAAAGCAATCTATCAAAACGGATTTTTTTTAATTCGAAATCATATTCATACTTATTTCGGCTTCCTTTTGGAATTTCAATCAATACATCAAAAGTTTCTCTTCCTTTCGGACTCATAATTCTTCTTTTTTAAGGGGGTGCAAAAGTAATGAAAATCTATAGATTTTATACTACGGAAAGGCAAACGATTCCGAAGAAAAAAATCTTTTTATTTAGTAACCATAGGTTTCCCTTAAAACTCAAACCCGAAAACACCAGTAACTCCAAATTTTCTGGCATCTGGGTTTTCAGCCTCATTTAAATAGTTTCCTCTGAAGTTAAAATCAAGTCGGAAAATCTTAAAGATGTTTCCTATCCCTACGCTATACTCATAGTAAATATCTTCGGGAGCACGATAGACTATATTTGATGCATTTAAGGCAATATTTTCATCACTTATTTGACCATAAACAGCTCTAAAACCAATTACTTCTCTCAAATTAAGTTTCCGAAGTAAGGGAACCCGTGAAAAGATCCTTCCGCCAAAATCATGCTGCATATGGAAAGATGCATAGGTATCACTAACAAATTCGTAGAAATCAAGTTGTGAGAAACTATTATAAATACTAAAAAGTGTTTGATTTCCAGGAATTGGACTTAACAAACTTAAGGGTACTGGGTCAAATATTTTACCTACCTCAACAGTAGTGTACATTCTACCAAAACCTCCAATATTCCAGGGTTGCGTATACAACGCCTGAACTTTTGAATACTCAAAATCTCCACCGAGCATATCTTTGAGGCCATAGGTATATCCCAAATAAAATGTAGGGAAGTTTCCGCCGTTAATCACCGTACGCTCCACACCATACCCTGATGTTTTTCTATTTGGTGTATAGTTTAATCCTAATGTAATTTCGGGCTGAGAAATAGTGCTCTGGATTTCTCCATTCTCATCGAAGTAATCAATACTAAAAGTGTCGGTTGCCGACTCTAAGGTCCTATACGATCCCGTAAGTCGCGTTATAAAATTTTTGGAAGGCTCAAATTCAAAGCCAGCGGTTGTTAGATTGATTCTACTTAGCCTATCGTTGGCACCCACAGTAATAAGTGATGATGAAGCAAGACTTCTACCCAACACATCAGTACTATTTGTAAGACTGGCTCCCGTTTGTTCTACATCTTTACGATTGCCACCAAATATAATTAGCCTAGAGTTTCTATCTAGAAGCCATTTTGCCGAAACACCATACTTAAAGCGTTCATCTCTAAATCCATAAGCTCCAAAAGCTTCAACTCTCCACGGGTCATTCTGACTAAAATAGGTACGACCTCCCAGACGAATTCGCAGTCCTTCGGCTTCATTAAAGCCAAAGACAGAGAATACTGGACCAATATCAAAATTACCTGCTTCGTAATAGCCTGTTGCTAACACAGAACCTACATTATATAAAGTTTTAAATCGGGGAACCGTCTTTAACGTATCCAACATCTTATAAACTCCTACCTCATCTTTACTAAGCTCTTCCATGCGACGTTCTTTCCAGAAATCATCAGAACGATTGTATACTGCATAATCGTAGGGGTCTACTTGTTTGCTGTAAAATGATTTTTCCTTTGGCTTATCAAATTCAAAGTTGTCGTATAAGGTTGTTCTCTTTCCATAGACACCTCGCGCACCTTCTTTTTTTCTGAAACTAAAGTCACTTAAAAAATAATCCTTTTTTATAAGAAAAGTTGAGTCGTTTAATACATCAAATTCCTGTTCAATATAAATTTCGCGAACCCAGTTTACATTGGCACTTTTGGTCGCTTGCATATTAATTTCGGTAATTGCCCAGGTACTGTCATTTACCCAAAAATCACCTTTAAAAGTCAGTTCATTTTTACGTCTTGGATAATAAATGATATTATAACACCATTTGTTTCCTCGGTATGCACTATCTAATAAAACATAATTATAAACATCTTTCCCTGTTCTTGAAAGCGGACTCGTAAAAGCCTTATCAAAAAACTTTAAGTAGTTATCGTATACATCATAATCGTTATAAAGATCCTTAATAAAAGCAATTAGAGTATTGTTATTATCAAATCCAGAATTTTTATTTCCTTCTAACACCTCCTTTTCTTCATTAATAATATTGTCTCCATATACTTTTGAATAAGCCTCATTAATAAAAATTGGCAGATACGTATTTCCAGTGACCTTTGAAGTATCGGTCTGCTCAAAAATAAACTCCATTCCTTTAAAAACGCTACTTTTTATTAGAGCACTATCAATTGTATTTAAATCAAATTCAAGTTTTTCGTACTTATCATATTTATACTGATCAAACTTCTTAACACCATTATCTCTTCGGTTGCGCCATATTTTTTCGAGTATATCGAGTGCTGGATTATTTTTTTTTGAAATTTTCCCCGTATAAATCACAACTTCATCGAGCGTGCCTGTTTCTTCTTCTAGAATAATTTCCATCTCGTACGTTGCTCTTTTATTTAAAGCAACTTCTTTACTACCAAATCCTATAAAAGAAAAAACTACTGTATCGTACGAAACGTCGCTTTCTAAGTAAAAACGACCTTCTTCATTGGTTATGGTTCCTTCGTTTGAATCCTTAAATATGACGTTGGCATAGGCAACCGAAACACCTGAAGCATCTTTAACCACACCACTCACCTTTGTCTGAGAGAAAACAATGGCGCTAAATAGCAAAAAGAAAGAAAATAGAAAATTTTTCATAAGTAATATAAGGCGGAACGCTCCAAAAACAATACCGCAA
This sequence comes from Jejudonia soesokkakensis, assembly GCF_042664795.1. NCBI lineage: Bacteria > Pseudomonadati > Bacteroidota > Flavobacteriia > Flavobacteriales > Flavobacteriaceae > Jejudonia > Jejudonia soesokkakensis. Next base: position 527,958 of record NZ_JBHTBN010000001.1, on the reverse strand, counting down.
ATAAAGAACAAATCTTTAGGGATGTTCCCTAAAGATTTGCTAAAAGTTTAAATAAATTTTATTGAAAACAGGTTTACTCTTTATATAGCACCTTTTTAACTGCCTTTACAACATCCTCACTGTTGGGCAACCATTCTTTTAAAAGGACAGGTGAATAGGGTGCAGGTGTGTCTGCGGTATTTATTTTTATAATAGGCGCATCAAGATAGTCAAATGCCTGACTTTGCACTTGATAGGTTATTTCGGTAGCTACATTTCCAAAAGGCCATGCCTCCTCAAGTATGACAAGTCGGTTGGTTTTCTTAACAGAGTCTAAAATAGTTTTGTGATCCATTGGACGTACGGTTCGTAAGTCGATAATTTCACATTCTATTCCGTCTTTAGCTAAATCCTCTGCAGCTTTATAAGCTTCTTTAATGATTTTTCCGAAGGAAACAATCGTTACATCTGTTCCTTTTCGTTTAATATCAGCAACGCCTAACGGAATTAAGTATTCTCCTTCTGGCACTTCCCCTTTATCTCCATACATCTGCTCGCTCTCCATGAAAATGACCGGATCATCATCCCGTATCGCACTTTTAAGCAATCCTTTTGCATCTGCAGGATTACTTGGCACTACAACTTTAAGACCTGGAGTGTTTGCAAACCAGCTTTCAAAAGCTTGAGAATGTGTTGCAGCAAGTTGACCAGCAGAGCCCGTGGGTCCTCTAAACACGATAGGACATTTTAATTGTCCGCCACTCATCTGACGAATCTTAGCAGCGTTATTAATGATTTGATCAATCCCAACCAATGAAAAATTGAAAGTCATGAATTCTACAATGGGACGATTGCCTGTCATTGTTGAACCTACGGCAACTCCTGAGAAACCAAGTTCAGAAATCGGGGTGTCAATCACACGTTTTGCTCCAAACTCATCCAACATTCCTTTACTTGCCTTATAGGCTCCATTGTACTCTGCAACTTCTTCTCCCATTAAGTAGATGCTTTCATCTTTGCGCATCTCCTCACTCATTGCCTCACAAATCGCTTCTCTAAATTGTAGTGTTTTCATATTGTACCTATCAAATAAACTAAAAAACAAAAATAGTATTATTTGTAGGTGTATTAAATAGTTTTTCTGAAAGATTTGTCAAAAATTTACTATGCACGCATAGTATTTCTGAATAAAATTTGGTATCTTTGACATCCGTTTTAAACAGCTAATTACAATCATTTAGATTGCTGTCATTCCGAACATCGTGAGGAATCTCATTTTACTGAAAATACGAAGTAAATTTTATGGCTGTTATATTTAAAATAGATGTTTAATTAAAAGATATACCCGCCTTCGCGGGCATGATTATGAAAATATTAGTGTGTATAAGTCACGTCCCTGACACTACTTCAAAAATTAATTTTACCGAAGGTGATACAAAATTTGACACCAACGGTGTGCAGTTTGTAATCAACCCGAATGACGAATTTGGCCTAACAAGAGCTATGTGGTTTAAAGAGAAACAAGGTGCTACGGTACATGTTGCCAATGTAGGAGGTCCAGAAACAGAACCAACATTGAGAAAAGCCCTAGCAATCGGTGCAGATGAAGCTATTAGAGTTAACACTGCTGCTACCGACGGATTTTCAGTAGCAAAACAATTGGCAACCGTTGTTAAAGACGGAGAATATGATCTTGTTATTGGAGGTCGTGAATCGATTGATTATAATGGAGGAATGGTTCCTGGCATGCTAGCGAAACTAACCGGAGCAAATTTTGTAAATACCTGTATCAGCCTTGAAGTTGAAGGCACTAATGCTACTGCAATACGCGAAATTGACGGTGGAAAAGAAACAGTAAAAACTTCTTTGCCATTAGTGGTAGGCGGACAAAAAGGATTGGTAGAAGAAAGCGATCTTCGAATTCCTAATATGAGAGGTATTATGCAGGCGCGTTCTAAGCCATTAACTGTAAAGGAGCCTGTAGATGCAGCTAGCGAAACACAAACCGTATCTTTCCAAAAACCAGCTCCAAAAGGCGCAGTAAAATTAGTCGACAGCGTTGATGAATTGATCAACTTACTACACAACGAAGCGAAAGTGATTTAACAGTCATAAATCTCAAACAAAAGAAAAATTATGTCAGTATTAGTATATACAGAATCCGAAGAAGGTTCATTTAAAAAAATAGCATTCGAAGCAGTTTCCTATGCAAAAGGGGTCGCAGATATGCTAGGAACTAGCGTAACAGCAGTTTCAATCAATGGTGGAGATGCTTCTCAATTGGGAACTTACGGTGCCGATAAAGTATTAGAAGTTTCTAATGATAAATTAAACAAATTTAATGCAGAAGCCTATGCAGATGTGATCGCACAGGCTGCAAAAGCTGAAGAAACAAAGGTGGTTGTGCTAACATCCAGTGCCAACAGTAAATTTATGGCACCCTTAGTTGCCGTAAATCTTGAAGCTGGCTATGTTGCAAACGTAACCGAACTACCCGTAAGTGCTTCTCCATTTAAAGTTACACACAGCGTATTTACCAACAAAGCATTTGCCACTACCGAAATTACAACCGATGTAAAAATCATAGGTTTGGCAAAAAATGCGTACGGATTAAAAGAAAACAGCGCAGCTGGAGCAACAGAATCGTTTACTCCAGAATTAGCAGCAGACGATTTTTCTGTGGAAGTAGTTTCCGTAGACAAAGCAACCGATAAAGTTACCATTGCAGATGCCGAAATCGTAGTTTCTGGTGGCCGTGGACTTAAAGGACCCGAAAACTGGGGAATGATTGAAGAAATGGCCGATATTCTTGGAGCAGCAACAGCCTGTTCGAAGCCTGTTAGTGATATGGGATGGAGACCTCACAGTGAACACGTAGGACAAACAGGAAAGCCTGTTGCTTCAAATTTGTATATCGCTATTGGAATTAGTGGAGCGATTCAGCACCTTGCTGGAATTAACTCGTCTAAGGTAAAAGTTGTGATCAATAATGATGCAGAAGCACCTTTCTTTAAAGCAGCAGATTACGGAATTGTAGGTGACGCTTTCGAAGTAGTTCCACAACTCAATGAAAAATTAAAAGCCTTTAAGGCGGCAAACGCATAATTTTTGTTAATTTGTGCCCAAAATGAGGCCATTCAGATAAGTACTCCTTGTTTGAATGGCTTTTTGTTTTTTTCTGAAAGTCTATAACTATCAATTACACTCACTAGCTGCTGATAATGAGCTTAGTAAAATTAAACATTAAAGGAATATCCTATAGCCAAACTCAAAATGGTGCCTATGCACTTATTTTGAGCGAAGAAGAAGGGGAACGTAAACTTCCTATCGTAATAGGTGCTTTTGAAGCACAATCCATTGCCATTGCACTTGAAAAAGAGATAAAACCTCCTCGCCCACTTACCCACGACCTTTTTAAAAATTTTTCAGACAGATTTGGAATTATCGTAAAGCAGGTAATCATACATAAATTGGTAGATGGTGTTTTCTATTCGAGTATTATTTGCGAGCGTGACGAAATTGAAGAAATTATAGATGCCCGAACTAGTGATGCCATTGCACTAGCACTTCGATTTAATGCTCCAATTTTCACTTATAAAGCTATTTTGGACAAAGCAGGGATCTACTTAAAGACTTCAAAAAAGAAGAAAAAAGAAGATATCTCAAAAAAGGAAGATATTGTAATTGAAGAACTGCTTTTGGGAAGTGATAAAGAATCGGCGCCTTCAAAGACCGAAGATTATACAACCTATTCTAAGCGAGAACTTAATGAAATGCTGGATCAGGCCGTCGCAAGTGAAGACTACGAAAAAGCAGCACATATACGCGACGAAATTTCAAAAAGAAAATAATTTAAATTGTACGCATGCGACTTTCCATTACTCTTCTAGCCTTTTTTATGTTCTTCGGAATTGCATCTGGTCAAACCATTGAAAGAGATTGGAATTTTTCTAGTATTGAAGATGCTTCAGGAGCTAGCGTTATTCCTGTTTCTGAAAGCGACGACCTATCAATAAAAGAAGGAAGTTTCAGCTATTCAATAGCTGCGATGGATAGCTTGCAGGCTTCGGGAGATTATATCTTTCAGAATAATTTATTGGTTGTATTTTTCAGTGAGCCCACAGACACCATTCGAAGATTCCGAGTTTCAGAATTAACAGACAGCACTCTCATATTTTCAGAAAATACAATCACATACAAATTAACAGCCCCCTCTCAAACGGAAGTTACCGATGTCACAATTTCTGAAACTTTGGAAGATACCAGTGCCAGCAATTTAAAACTTGACCCTGATCAAGGCGTAGGAATTAGTGTAAATAGTATTGGCCGTGGCATGCTAGGCATGTTTTTTCTACTATTGGTTTGTTTTCTTTTAAGTGCCAACCGAAGAAAAATTAACTGGAGGCTGGTAGGAAGCGGTCTCGCATTACAACTCATTTTTGCATTATTGGTCTTAAAAGTGCCCTTTGTGGCTACAATATTCGATTGGATAAGCGATAAGGTGGTGACATTTTTAAATTTTTCTGAAAAAGGAGCCGAATTTCTTTTTGGCGGACTGGTAACAGACATGAATACTTTTGGGTACATCTTTGCCTTTAAAGTACTACCCACTATAGTGTTCTTCTCGGCTTTTACCTCATTATTGTATTACCTCGGAATTCTACAGAAATTTGTAAAAGGGTTCGCATGGGTAATGAGTAAAACCATGCGGCTTTCTGGAGCTGAAAGTCTTGCTGCGGCAGCCAATATTTTTATTGGTCAGACCGAAGCACCACTTGTTGTAAAACCCTATCTAGACCGTATGACCAAATCTGAAATGCTGTGTCTTATGGTAGGTGGTATGGCAACCATAGCTGGTGGTGTTCTGGCAGCATTCATCGCCTTTTTAGGTGGTGATAGCGATGCTGAAAAAATCATCTTTGCCAAACATTTATTAACAGCATCCATTATGTCTGCTCCGGCTGCTATTATTATTGCTAAGATGCTTTATCCTGAAACCGAAAAGGTGGATAAAAAATTAGATATTAGTAAAGACAAAATTGGAACCAATGTATTAGATGCGATCTCTAGGGGAACGACTGAAGGATTAAAACTAGCAGTCAACGTAGGTGCCATGTTATTGGTATTTACAGCAGTTATTGCCGTTTTCAATTGGATCACAGTAGATTGGATTGGAGCACCCACTGGTTTAAATGACTGGATTGCTTCTACCACAGAAGGCCGTTATGATGGTTTTTCTATGCAATATATTTTAGGAAATGTATTTGCTCCCATCGCATGGATTATTGGAGTCCCGGCTGAGGACATCACTGCTGTGGGGCAGTTGTTGGGTGAGAAAACAATCTTAAACGAGTTCTTTGCCTATGCTTCTTTAAGCGGAATGAAAGAAGCAGGAACCATCATAAATTACCGATCTATTGTAATTGCAACCTATGCATTGTGTGGTTTTGCTAATTTTGCTTCTATCGGAATTCAAATTGGCGGTATTGGCGTTTTGGCTCCTTCGCAGCGAACTACGTTAGCAAAATTTGGAATCAAAGCCTTAATTGGAGGAACTATTGCAGCCCTTTTAACTGCTACCATTGCAGGAATGCTTATTGGATAGTCTTGTAAGCTAATTTCCCGTTAATAACTTATAATAAATCTATTATATATTAGTTTAATAACTCGACAAGCTTTTTTAGATTTAAAATCTCTAAATAATTGTTGAACCCTTAAAGAAATTCCTGTATTTGCAGGAAATTACTATGAAACAATATCACGACTTACTGAACCATGTACTCGAAAACGGAAATTTTAAAGAAGACCGAACAGGTACAGGTACAAAAAGTTGTTTTGGCTATCAAATGCGCTTTGACCTTAGCGAAGGTTTCCCAATGGTTACGACCAAAAAAGTACATTTAAAAAGTATTATTTATGAACTTTTATGGTTCTTAAATGGCGATACTAATATTAAGTACCTTCAAGAAAATGGAGTGCGTATCTGGAACGAATGGGCAGATGATAACGGCGATTTGGGACCTGTGTATGGACATCAATGGCGCAACTGGAATAATGAAGAAATAGATCAGATCAAAGATATTATCGAGACACTTAAAACCAATCCTGATAGTCGAAGAATGTTAGTTAGCGCTTGGAACCCTAGTGTCATGCCAAACACAAGTGTTCCGTTTAGCGAGAATGTTGCTAATGGAAAAGCAGCATTACCGCCTTGTCATGCATTTTTTCAGTTTTACGTTGCAGATGGTAAATTATCCTGTCAATTGTACCAACGAAGTGCCGATGTTTTTTTAGGTGTTCCCTTTAACATAGCCTCTTATGCATTACTTACCATGATGGTGGCTCAGGTATGCGGATATGAGGCCGGAGATTTTGTCCATACGTTTGGCGACGTTCACATCTACAGTAATCATATGGAACAGGTTAAACTTCAATTGTCCCGAGAGCCGAGACCTTTACCTAAAATGTTGCTAAACTCAGACATAAAAGATATATTTGGCTTCAAATTTGATGACTTTACCCTTGTGGATTATAATCCGCACCCACATATAAAAGGCGCAGTTGCCGTGTAACCCTAAATATTAATACATTCAGTAATGAAAAAAATCTTAATCCTACTTTGTTTAATTGCCAGTTCTTCAATGGTTGCTCAAGAATGGGGAACGATGAAAAATAATACCTTAACCATGAAAGAAATTGCTCCTGTCTGGCCAGGGTGTGAAAACGGAGGTGCTGCTCAGCGTGATGCTTGTTTTCAGAAAAAATTAGCCACACATATCGCAAAAAACTTTAAATATCCAGCCGAAGAATACAAGAAGAATGTACAAGGAAAAGTGGTAGTCAATTTTATCATCAATGAAAAAGGACTTCCTGAAATCAAAAGTGCTACAGGAGGTACAAAAGCACTACAAGAGGAAGCAAAACGAAATATAATGGCCATGCCTAAAATGTCAAAGCCAGGCATGATGGGTGGGAAACCTAGAGCGATACAATACACGGTGCCTTTTACCTTTAAAACTGGCAAATAATCTATGCGCTTATCTTTATTAATTATTTTATTAATTTTTGCGGCTCCAGTATTTGCCCAAGATTCTAGTACCGTTATCGAAATACCTCCTATTTATAGTGGATGTGAAGGATATGACAATAATAAAGATAGAAAAGCATGTATGAGTACAAACATGCAACGATTTGTTGCTGCTCATTTTAATACAGAACTGTATTTCACAGAAAACTTAGAGGCTGGAGATTATAAAATTTCTGTAGTTTTTGTCGTCGACAAAGAGGGAAATATTGATCGTGTCGATGCAAAGGGACCTACTCAAAACCTAGAAAACGAAGCAAAACGCGTCGTTAAATCTGTACCTCAAATGAAACCTGGCATGCAGAAAGGTATCCCCGTTAGAGTTTTGTATAATTTACCTATAAAATTTAGAGTAACAAAAAAAGACGTGAGGAAAAGAAAACGAAAAAACTGAGTTTAACAACTGTTTAACGCCTATATATTTTAGCTAAACAGCATATAGTATTATCTTTAGGGAGTCGGCAAAAAACCGACTCCCTTTTTTATGACACAAACAGATACCTTACTTTCTCTTTTTACTGAAACAAGAGGTTATACCGAAAAACTTTGCAAGCCTCTTGAAATTGAAGATTACGTGGTACAGCCCATAATGGACGTATCCCCACCCAAATGGCATTTAGGACATACTACATGGTTTTATGAAGAATTTATTCTGAAGCACTTTAAAAAAGATTACAAATTATTTCATAAAGACTTTGCCTTTGTTTTTAATAGTTATTATGAATCTGTAGGCAAAAGAGTGGTTCGAAGCGATCGTGGAAATATGTCTCGCCCAGGAGTTGCCAAAGTCTACGATTACAGACATTATGTTACCAATGAAATAAAGGAATTACTAACTAGCAAAATTTCTAAAGAAGTAGAAGAATTATTGCTTATGGGAATTCACCATGAGAAACAACATCAGGAATTATTAACTACAGACATCAAATATATTCTTGGTAATAATCCTTTACTTCCAAAATATAGTACTGATTTTTCAGAAAATAAAATTACAACTATTGATCAGGAATGGATATCAATTGCCGAAGGCATCTACCAGATAGGCCATTCAGATAAAAATACGTTTCATTATGATAATGAAGTAAATAGACATAAGGTGTATCTTCAAAAATACAGTATATCGAACACCCTAGTTACCAATGAGGAGTATCTGGAGTTTATAAATGATGGTGGTTATAAAGACTTCAATTTTTGGCATGCAGATGCTTGGGAATGGCTTTCAGAATCCAACATAACTCGGCCTATGTATTGGCATACGATTGATGGTGAGTGGTATCAATATACTTTACAAGGCTTACAAAAATTAGATCCAGAGGCACCCTTATCACACATTTCATATTACGAAGCATTTGCTTTTGCACAATGGAAAGGCTGCCGGCTTCCTACCGAATTTGAATGGGAAGCTGCTCAAGCTAATTTTAAGTGGGGAAATCGTTGGGAATGGACTGAAAGTGCCTATCTGCCGTATCCAGGGTATACAAAAGCTCCAGGAGCTATTGGCGAATACAACGGTAAATTTATGGTAAATCAAAAAGTGCTTCGGGGAGGTTCTGTCGCCACTGCACCTAAACATACTAGACATACGTATCGCAATTTTTTTCAACCAGAATTGCGCTGGCAGTTTACAGGAGTAAGACTTGCTAAATAATCACGACCTATCCGAGCATGCACACCGAGACCAAACCTAATTTAGACACTGCTTTTAAAAAAGAGGTATATCAAGGGCTTACTAGCTTTCCTAAATATCTTTCTTCAAAATTTATTTATGATAAAAAAGGAGATCGTCTTTTTCAGGACATCATGGCACTTCCAGAATATTATCTAACTGATTGTGAGTTCGAAATTCTATCAGACCATAAAGAAGCGATTTCAAGATTTTTTTACGGAACCAATTCAGGGTTCGACCTTATAGAATTAGGAGCTGGAGATGGTAAAAAAACAAAAATACTACTCAAGTATCTCGTTCAAAGGGACATCAACTTTACATACAAACCAATTGATATTAGCCAAAATGCGATCTCTTCACTTTCAGAAACATTAGCCAAAGAAATTTCCAAATTGAACTTTGAAGGTGAAACAGGCGAATATTTTGAAGTGTTAGAACGACTTAAAAAATACAATGTTCGTAAGAAAGTAATTATGGTGTTAGGGTCAAATATTGGAAACTTACTCCATCCAAAAGCAATTGACTTTTTAACTCAGTTAAAAAATACCATGCATAAAGATGATGTGTTATTTATAGGATTTGACCAGAAAAAAAATCCGCAAACCATCTTAGACGCATACAATGACGATACAGGTGTCACTGCCGCATTCAATAAAAATCTGCTATTTAGAATTAACAATGAGCTAGGAGGAAATTTTGAACCTGATCATTTTAAACACTGGGAAGTGTACGACCCAGAAACCGGAACCGCAAAAAGTTTTTTAGTCGCTACAAAAGCCATGAATGTTTTTATTGATACGCTTCAACTTAATATTACCTTTAAACCTTGGGAGACGATTCATACAGAAATTTCTCAAAAATACAATGATGACATTGTAAGCTGGTTGGCAAATGAAGCTGGCCTTCAAATTGAAACTTCTTTTTCAGATAGTAAGAAATATTATAAAAATTATATTTTGAAGAAAAAATAGTGACCCATTAACTATAGAAAAATGTATCCTTTTTTTGTCCTGAATTTTAATACTCACTTAACTCAATTATGAAAGCAATCTGGAACCATCAAATAATCGCAGAAAGTGAAGATACCATTGTTATTGAGAACAATCATTATTTTCCACCTAGTTCAATTAAAAAGGAATTTTTCAGCAAAAGTGCTACTCAAACACATTGTCCATGGAAAGGTAATGCTTCCTATTATTCAATAAACGTTAATGGAGAGCTAAACAAAGATGCGGCTTGGTTTTACCCAACTACTTCCCACGCCGCAAAACCAATTGAAGGCTATATCGCCTTTTGGAAAGGTGTTGAAATAACAGAATAATTAGACGAAATCCAATACTTTTTGTATCTCTTCCTTCGTATTATAAAAATGAAAGCTTATTCGAATGCCATCCCCTCTTTGAGAACAAATTATATTGTTTTTCTTTAATTTCTGAAAGACCACTTCATCTCCTTTAATACTAAAGATGGTAGAATGCTCCTTTCTTTTTAGTACAGAATCTTTTAACAAGCCTTTTTCTGAAAATTGGGCTGCAGCAAAATCAGTTAGCTGTTTATTTTTTTCTGAAATATCCTCTATTCCAACCCTCTCCATAAGCTGAATACTTTGTTCAATACTTCCATAGGTCAATACATCCTGATGTCCTGGCTCTAATCTTTTTACAAAAGGAATATCATTTTGCTTACTATATATTCCGTCTGCTGAATTGAACCCAATAGTACTCGGAAAAATAGGTTGCTGTGCCGCCTCTTTGATCATCATGAATCCATTTCCATATCCAGACAACATCCATTTATAGGCACTACAGCCCAAAATATCAATACCACTTTCACTAAAACTAAAAGACTCAGTTCCTAAATACTGCGTGCCATCTGCAATGATCATAAGATTGGGATGATATGCTTTGAGTTGTTTTATAAAATCAAAGTTTATTTTAATTCCAGTAAGATATTGTACGAGACTAAAAGCCAGTATATCTGGTTTATGACGAGCAATAGCTGCTTCAATATTCTCTTCAAGATTTTCATTTATAGCAGCATAGCACACATCAAAATCCCGATGTTCAAATACCCAATTAATTGACGGATAATCATTTTTAAGAAGCAATACTTTTTGACCTCTTGAGAAACCTTCGATCAACGTGTTTAAACCAAAAGAAAAATTGGGAACCAAGGCAACCTCATTATTTTTTGCCGTAAAGAAGCGGGCAATACTGGAGCGAATACTTTCAATTTGTATTTTATGTGTATCTCTGTGAACACTTCCATTCTCGTGTAATTTTTTATCCTCTTCTCGGCGCCACTGAATTAAATCATTGGACAATAGCCCTGATGAAGCTGTATTAAGGTACGTATATTTTGAAAGTACTGGAAATTGTTTTCTTAAATCTTCCATAAGGCGGTAGGAGTTACAACGAAATTCGTGTATTTTTACAGGAGATTAAAAGTAACCAACAATGTTTTCAAAAGCTAATAAATCTGAAAGAATTGGCGCCGATCAACGCGAACAATACGAATATGCCAGAAAACGAATAAAAAAGAAAAAGAACCTTATGTGGCACTTTATAGTGTTCTTAATTGGTTCTGTTTTTTTAGTTGTGTTAGGAGGCGTTCTTAATAAGGGACAAGAGTTTTTTATTAAAGATTGGTTTGTCTGGGCCATTTTAATCTGGTTATTTCTATTTTTAATTCACTTATTCAATGTCTTTGTCATAGATAAATTTATGGGCAAAGAATGGGAAGATCGTCAGCTTGAAAAATTAAAAGCGAAACAACAAGAGAGAATTGATGAGCTTAAAAAACAAGCCATTAAAGAAGTAACTGAAAAAGAAGTAAAGATTGCAAAAGAAACTAGAGCACTTGACGATACCAAAACAGAAAATATCGACCTAAAAAAAAAGGAAGACCCCAATCTACTTCCTCCCGAAGACGTATGATTACTATGATTGCTGCAGCTGGCGAGAATAATGAATTGGGCAAAAACAATGATCTCGTTTGGCATTTACCAGATGATTTTAAGCGTTTTAAAAAGCTTACAACTGGGCATTACATTATAATGGGGCGTAAAACTTTTGAGAGCTTCCCTAAACCACTTCCCAACAGAACTCATGTAGTTATTACGCGTGATAAAAATTATTCAAAACCAGGTGCTGTCGTAGTACATTCATTAGATGAGGCCTTGATAAAAGCTTCAGCAGACACACAACCATTTATAATTGGCGGCGGAGAAATTTACAAACAGGCTTTAGAAGTTTCAGACAAAATAGAACTTACCAGAGTTCATGGAACTTTTGATGCGGATACTTTTTTTCCGGAAATCCCCACTTCAGAATGGGAACTTTCAGAAAGTATTTTTCATTCTAAAGATGAGAAACACGACTTCTCCTTTACCTACGAAACTTGGATTCGTAAATAAGATTATCAACCCCTATAATTAACATTCCTTTCGAAAGAGTTTAATATTTCTTTGTGCGTAATCGCCCATATTTCATGGTATCTTTAAAAGAAAAAAACTATGAGTACACAAAACCTTTATAATAGCGAAGCCATTAAAAAAGTAAAAGATATCGCTACCGATGTCGATTTTACCATGATGGCGACCAACTTAAAAAAACAACCTCTAAGTGTTGTTCCTATGAGCACCAAAAAAGTGGACGATCTTGGAAACATTTGGTTTCTAAGTGGTGCAGACAGCGATCATAATGCAGATATCCAAAAAGATAGTAATGTGCAATTAATGTATAGTGGTGGAAGTGATATGAAATTTCTAAGTATCTATGGCACAGCCGAGATTACAAAAGACAAAGCTATGATTGAAGAGCTCTACGGAAAAACTGACAATATCTGGTTTGACGGGAAAGATGACCCAAATGTTTCGGTTATTAAATTTATTCCTTCTGAAGCTGCCTATTGGGATAGTGGCAGTAATAAATTAGTGAACCTCTTCAAAATGGCAAAAGGTGCTATTACAGGAGAAAAACAAGATATTGGGACTACTGGAAAACTGAAGCTTTAATTTATCCTAAAAATTATTCCTCTTTCTGAAACTTCAAAAAGGGGATTTTTTATGTTAAATTTACACGACAAAATACAACCTATGAAAGCATACGTATTCCCCGGACAAGGGGCACAATTTACAGGAATGGGGCAAGATCTATATGAAGCCTCTTCTAAAGCAAAAGATTTATTCTCTCAAGCCAATGAAGTGCTGGGTTTTGATATTACAAAAATAATGTTTGAAGGCACTGCAGATGAGTTAAAAGAAACTAAGGTTACGCAGCCAGCTATCTTTTTACATTCAACCATCCTGGCTAAAGTTATGGGAGATAGCTTCAAACCGGATATGGTAGCAGGACATTCTTTAGGTGAAATTTCGGCGTTGGTAGCTAATAGGACACTAGCTTTTAGTGATGGATTACGATTGGTTTATAAGCGTGCATTAGCCATGCAAAAAGCTTGTGAAGAAGCACCTTCGACCATGGCAGCCGTGTTAGGGCTGGAAGATCATGTTGTAGAAATGATTTGTGCAGACACTACTGGGATAGTCGTTGCGGCTAATTATAATTGTCCTGGACAGCTGGTTATTTCAGGAGAAATTGAAGCAGTAAATGCTGCTTGCGAAGCATTAAAGGAAGCAGGAGCGAGACGGGCCTTGTTGCTTCCAGTTGGAGGAGCATTTCACAGTCCGTTGATGGAACCCGCCAGAGAGGAATTGGCAGCCGCTATTGAAGGTACTACATTTACAGCACCTGCCTGCCCTATTTATCAAAATGTTTCTACGTTTGCAGTAACTGACCCGGCAGAAATTCAGAAAAATTTAATATTTCAATTAACGGCTCCTGTCAAATGGACTCAAAGTGTACAAAATATGATTAAAGATGGAGCGACTCATTTTATTGAAGTGGGCCCAGGTAATGTATTACAAGGTCTTGTAAAAAAAATAGATAGATCTGCAGAAACAGAGAAAGCTACCTTATAGTTATATAATATTATAGAATAAAAAAAGCCCGAAGCGATCACTTCGGGCTTTTTAATACTTTTTTATTTATGCACTCAATCTGCAATCATCACAATCTTTGACCTCACCATAATACGTTTCTCTGTATTTATGGACAGTTTTGATTGGAAGAATATTAAGTAATGTTTTTTGGATATACACCACATTGGTGGTAAGAATACCCATATCTTCTGTAAATCTCTTTTCTTGCTTCGTTTTTCGTTTCACTGAAACTAACTTCATTATATACTTTTTAAATTCTGTGCAAAGAAACAAAACTATGTGTCCAATCCCAAAGTATAGTCGTTAAACCTTCGTTAAGCGACTGTTATTTAGTACTTTTAAGTTTTTGCTGCCATTTCCATGCACTTTTAAGAGCTTCTTCCATAGAGTTTTTGGCTTTCCAACCCAATTCTTTATTTGCTTTTGTAGTATCTGCATAGACAGCAACCACATCTCCAGGGCGTCGGTTTACAATCGTATAATTTAGTTTTTGATTGGCTACTTTTTCAAACGCATGAACCACCTCCAAAACCGAACTTCCTTTGCCAGTTCCAATATTAAAAACTTCAAATTTGCTCGCATCTTTATTCTGAAGTAAGCGCTGAAGCGCTACGACATGAGCTTCAGCCAGATCCACCACATGAATATAATCTCGTATGCAACTGCCGTCGGGCGTGTCATAATCATTTCCGAAGACAGACAATTCCTTCCTAATGCCAACTGCAGTCTGGGTAATAAATGGCACTAAGTTCTGCGGAACACCAACCGGAAGCTCTCCTATTTGAGCCGAATGATGCGCTCCAATGGGATTAAAATAACGCAATGCTATGGCTTTCATTTCTGAAACAGCACACACATCCCCTAAAATTTCTTCACTTATCTGCTTGGTATTTCCGTAAGGAGAAGTAGCGACTTTTATAGGGGCATCTTCGGTAATAGGCAACGTATCGGGTTCACCATATACAGTACAAGACGAACTGAAAATAAAATTATTAATGTTATGTGCTTTGCTCTCCTGAAGTAAATATATAAGAGTATTTAGGTTGTTCTCATAATATAACAATGGGTTTTCAACACTCTCTCCAACTGCCTTACTGGCTGCAAAATGAATAATCCCATCAATATCTTTATGGCGTTTAAAGAAATCGATAACATCTTGTTTATTTCGTAATTCGAGCCTTTCAAAAACTGGCGCTTTACCTGTAATATTGGTAATACCTTCTAAAACATTAATTGTAGTATTTGATAAATTATCAACGACCACAACTTCAAAGCCTGATGCTTGCAACGCAACTACAGTGTGAGAACCTACATAGCCTAGGCCTCCTGTAACCAATATTTTTTTAGTTCGTGACAAAATCGATAACTGTTTTAGTAATAAAGTCAATTTGTTCGTCGTCCAGTTCTGTGTGCATTGGTAATGAGATAACTTCTTTTACTAACTGATTGGTCACAGGAAAATCTGATTCCTTATAACGATCGTCCTTATACGCATTTTGTAAATGCAACGGGATTGGATAATAAACTCCACAAGGGATGTCGTTAGCATTTAGATGTTTCACAAGATCATCTCGCTTTCCATTAGTTATTCGCAACGTATATTGATGAAACACGTGACAATCACATACATCACAGATAGAATTTCCAGCATCACAAAAGCCTGTAGGTGTGATAATATTTTCAATTCCCGAAAAGGCAGCGGTATATTTTCTAGCCGCATTACGACGTTTGGTATTATACTCATTTAAATGAGGTAATTTTGCACGTAGTACTGCTGCTTGTATGGAATCTAAACGTGAATTTA
Source organism: Jejudonia soesokkakensis (assembly GCF_042664795.1). NCBI lineage: Bacteria > Pseudomonadati > Bacteroidota > Flavobacteriia > Flavobacteriales > Flavobacteriaceae > Jejudonia > Jejudonia soesokkakensis. The sequence goes on along the minus strand of NZ_JBHTBN010000001.1, from coordinate 512,426 downwards.
CTCCCACGACATCATGATGATATCGTTCGTACATTCCATGGTTTACTATACCTCTTATGATGTGGGCCAGTTCATCGTCATTCGTAAAAATAGCTCCACCATCTCCATAGCAACCCAAATTTTTTGATGGGAAAAATGAGGTTGATGCCACATGACCTATGGTTCCTGTCTTTGGTTTCGCCATATCCCGAGTTGTATAGGTGCCTCCTATTCCCTGAGCGTTATCTTCAATGACATACAAATCATTTGCCTTTGCAATATCCATGATCTCGTCCATCTGAGCAGCTAATCCAAATAAATGAACAGGTACAATGGCTCTGGTCTTTGGAGTAATCGCTTTTTTAATTGCCTCTATATCAATGTTAAAAGTTATTGGGTCTACATCAACCAGCACGGGTGTAAGTCCTAAAAGAGCAATTACCTCCACGGTTGCCGCAAATGTGAAATCGGCAGTGATCACCTCATCTCCTGGTTTTAGGCCTAGTCCCATCATTGCTATCTGTAGCGCATCGGTGCCATTGGCACAAGGAATCACATGTGTTACGCCTAAGTATTCTTCTAATTCCTTTTGAAAGTCATGAACTTCTGGCCCATTGATATATGCGGTAGATTCAATAACGTCTAATACCGATGCATCTACCTGTTCTTTAATATGTTGATACTGACCTTTAAGGTCTACCATTTGAATTTTTTTCATCTACTTTGAAATATAATATTGTTGTAAAAATACGGATTTTAAATACGGTCAACAATCAATTAACACCCCTATCCTTATTTTTAAAATTTCATAGACAGCTATTAACCTAAAGTACTGTATTTTTACGGAACAACTCTATGAAAACCCTTTACACAATAGCAACCTATTTCGCTATGCCCTTTCTCTGGGCGGCTCAGTCTTTTAGCGCTAAACTTAAATTATTTGTGCGGGGCAGAAGTGACACCTATTCAATTCTTAGAAAAAAAATTAACGAAAAAGATAAAACAATCTGGTTTCACTGCGCATCCTTAGGCGAATACGAACAAGGAGTTCCTGTTATGGAAGCATTTAAAAAGCAGTTTCCTGGTTATAAAATATTAGTGTCCTTTTTTTCACCTTCGGGCTATGAACAAAAAAAGAACAGTACTCTCGCAGATGTTATTGTATATCTTCCGTTAGACACCCCAGCAAACGCTAGAAAGTTTATTAAACTGGCAAAACCTAAATTGGCACTTTTTATTAAGTATGAATTCTGGCCCAATTATCTTTTTCAGTTAAACAAAGAGCATATTCCTGCAGTACTTATCTCTGGACTATTTCGCGAAGATCAGGTCTTCTTTCAATTTTATGGAAAATTTATGCGGAAAGCTTTACAAACGTTTGATCATCTATTTGTACAAGATAAAGCTTCTGAAGATTTGTTAACTTCTATTGGCTTTAAAAACATCACAATAAGCGGCGACACTCGATTTGATAGGGTTTCACATCAAATAGAACAGGATAATTCACTCCCTTTTATTGCCGACTTTTTACAAAATTCTTTATGTATTGTCTGCGGAAGCACATGGCCAGAGGATGAAGCTGTTTTATTAGAATCAATGCAAAAAGCTTCAGAAAATGTAAAATATATTGTTGCTCCACATAAACTGGATGCATCCAAAATTGAACGTTTTAGAAATAAACTCAAGGTGCCATCGGTCTTATTTTCAGAAAAGGAAGGAAAAAAACTTGATGAATATTCCGTATTGATTATAGACAATATTGGGTTACTTACCAGAATATACAGTTATGCAGATATCGCGTACGTAGGTGGCGCCATGGGTTCTACGGGTTTACATAATATATTGGAAGCTGCTACTTTTGGTGTTCCTGTAATTATAGGGAAACATCATAAAGAATTCCCCGAAGCAGCCCGACTCCAATCCCTTGCCGGCTTGTTTTCTATTGCTTCAGAAGAAGAATGCACTAGCATCATAGATAAACTTATAGAAGATTCCGTTTTTAGAAGTAAAACAGGAATGATTGCTGGGCACTTTGTAAATAAAAATACGGGAGCAACAAAAATTATACTAAATCATATCTCTAAGTTACTGAATTAAAGCTCCGTTTGATGGAATTTTAAAAAAAGACTCCCTAAGAACTACAGAAACTTTAATAAAACTTTATCATTGGTCAAATGTTAAAATCCGTAGTTTTGAACATAAATAACACAAACCCACTTATTATGAAAAAAGTAATGATCGCTGCGGCATTAGTTTTTGCAACATTTGCAACTACAAGCTGTCGAGAGACTAAAACGGAAACGAAAGAAGTTGTAAGAGAAGTAGAAGTAGAAGCTACTGATGATGATGCAGAAGGTATTTTGGAAAGAACTGCAAAAGAAATTGACAAAGAAGTCAATGAAGAAATTAACGAAGAAATTGACAAAATAGGAAACGACGATTAACTAATAAACACAAACCATTATGAAAAAAGTATTTTTAAGTTTAGCTATTGTAGCAATGTTTGCTACTTCTTTTGTATCCTGTAGAGAAACAAAAGAAACAAAAGTAGAAATTGAAGCAGACGATGTTGCAGATGACGTTGAAGATGCAATCGATGACGCAGGTGATGCGATCGAAGATGCAGCAGATGACGTTGAAGACACTATGACGGGTGAAGACGACAACTAAAATCATAACAATCTAACCCTAACTTTTTAAATTATAAAACAATGAAAAAAGTAATTTTATTACTAGCAGCAATCGCTACGGTTTCTTTTACTTCTTGCAGAGAGAAGGAAGAGGCTAAAACCGAAACAGAACAAATTCTGGAAGATGCGAGAGCAGAAGGTGCCGACATCGAAATTAAAGATGGCGGTGACAAGATCAAGATCGAAGAAGCAGACGGTGATGAAATTAAGATCAAGACCGACGATGGTGATCTTAAAATCAAAACGGATGACAACAACTAGATCTTAATCGATCAATAAAAAAAGACCTCAAAATGAGGTCTTTTTTTATGTATTTAACTTTGTAATCTGTCCCTTTAAATCATCCATGGATTGTTGGAGTTGTCGCAATAGATTACTTTCGGAAGGCTCTTCAACACCAAAAGTTAACTTACTGTTTACTTGCCACAATTCTTGAATATTTTTTATATCAACGTCTATGGGGATATATTCCGTATTCAAAGAAATCAAGCGTACTTTATGAGGTGAATTAGGTACTTTTTGTAACTTTTTCACTAATACCGAATCGTGTAATACGACTATATAAATCTTACTATCTGTTGCTTCGGCAATACTAGGTACCGCTCTTCCTAATACCCACTCATTGGGTCTGATATTGGGGAGCATACTATCTCCTTCTACCTGAAAACCTCTATATGTAGCATTACGATATTCTGGTAATGGAATAGAAAATGCAGGTAATGTTTCATACCATTCTACATCCTGTATATTATGCGGATAACCGGCAGCAGCTTTCTGATTGACCAATGCAATGGTATCGCGCTCTTCAATATCTAATGTTACGACCTTAGGACTTACATCCCCACCTTCTAGATTTACAATCTTAGTGTAGCTCTTTCCATAGAGCCACATCGGATTAATATTAAAAAGATGTAGTAATAACATAACTACTTTACCAGTAATTTTGGTTTTTCCACGCTCAATATCTGCCGTAGTAGCCCCAATCTCCAGTAATTCTGCAAATGATTGTTGTGTGTGGTGCTGCTCTTCACGCACCTTTTTAAAACGTCTTGCTTCAATAGAAAGTTCTGTATCCATACTGTAAAGTTACTATTATTAGGAATATATCCAAATAAGTTAGTGGATATTTTCCATTAAATCGGAATTATTCCATATTTTTGGCATAAATCCAAGTCTATGAATTTTGAACGTATTAAAGAAAAACTAAACATTCTTGCAGATGCAGCAAAATATGATGTTTCCTGCTCTTCCAGCGGAAGCAAAAGAACCAACAAGAATAAAGGCTTGGGCGATAGCAGCGGTATGGGCATCTGCCATACCTATACCGAAGACGGACGATGCGTATCACTTTTAAAGATTCTACTTACCAATCACTGTATTTTTGATTGCGCTTATTGTGTGACACGAAAAAGTAATGATATCAAACGGGCTGCCTTTAAAGTTCAGGAAGTTGTGGATCTTACCATCAACTTTTACAGACGCAACTATATTGAAGGTCTTTTTCTAAGCAGTGGCATCTTTAAAAATGCCGACTATACTATGGAGCGACTCATAGCAGTGGCCAAGAAGCTACGGGAAGAAGAGAATTTTAATGGCTACATTCATTTAAAATCGATTCCAGGAGCGAGTGATGAATTAATGAGAGAGGCTGGCCTATATGCAGATAGACTGAGTGTCAATATCGAAATTCCTTCAGAAAAAGGACTCAAATTATTGGCACCCGACAAAGACAGGAAAGATTTTATCAAACCGATGCAGAAAGTGACCAACGAGATCATTCAGTATAAAAATGAAAAAAAGCTTATTAAAAGTACTCCCGTGTATGCACCAGCTGGACAGAGCACACAAATGATCGTAGGAGCCAGTGGCGAAACCGATGCGGAAATCATGTATACATCTGCCTATTTTTATAAAAAATTTAAACTGAAACGGGTGTATTATTCAGGTTATGTTCCCATTAGTTATGACGAGCGGCTCCCCTCTATTGGTACCGATGTCCCCGTTTTACGCGAAAATAGATTGTATCAGACAGACTGGTTATTACGGTTTTACGGTTTTGATATTCGAGAGATTTTAACTAAAGAAAATCCAAATCTTGATACTGATATTGATCCGAAATTAAGTTGGGCACTACGTAATCTTGAACATTTTCCTGTTGACATTAATAAAGCAGATCCAAAATTGATTGCTAGAATTCCGGGAGTGGGAATGAAAAGTGTGCATAAGATCACACAAGCCAGAAGGTATCGAAAGCTCAATTGGGAGCATCTAAAAGCGATTGGAATTGCTTTTAATCGCGCCAAATACTTTATGGTTTGTGATTCCAGAGATTTTGAAGTAAAAGACAGAACTGCTGCACAAATCAAAGGTTTAATTCTTCAAGAATCGAAAAGCAAGTTTCAGAAAACGTATGGAAATCAGTTGAATTTGTTTAGTTCTTCGGAAAGTTTAATGGTAGTATGAGAACTATTTTGGTATATGATGAAACTTTTGAAGGATTTTTGAGTGTGGTTTTTTATGTGTTTGAGTACAAGCTGAAACATGTGATTATTCAGAAAGAATCCATAGCTTCGGAAACTTTTTTTGACGCTACTCAAATGGTCATTACTGAAGAAAAAAAAGCAGACAGGGTCTGGAAAGGCTTACTAAAGTATATTAAAGCTTCAGAAAGAACAAAGCTTTACAAAGCATATTTAAGTGAACTTCCTTCTATTGAAAATGACCTGCTTTGGTATATTCAAAACGCTATCGCTTCAGAAAAAAATATCGCAGGCAATTTTGCGAATCCTACGATACTTAAGATCAGCAAAATTGTAAAAATGGTAGACAGAGAAAAGCACAGAATGGATGCTTTTGTGCGTTTCAGACTAACAAAAGATGATATGTATATGGCAACCGTTAGTCCAGATTTTAATGTGCTACCATTAAATGCTGCACATTTTAAGAACAGGTATGCAGATCAGCGATGGCTTATTTACGATCTAAAACGCACTTATGGTATCTATTACGATCTAAAAAAAGTGACTACTGTGACTCTTGATCTTACATCTGATGTAAATACTGCTTCTGCAAGTTCTGTTTATTTTACCGAACATGAACTTCAATACCAAACACTCTGGAAAAATTATTTTAAGAGCACCAATATTGAATCCCGAAAGAATATGAAACTTCACGTGCAGCATGTTCCTAAGAGATATTGGAAATATCTTTCTGAAAAGTCTCCATTTTCTTAAATTTTGGTATTTTTAACCATTACTAATTTAAAACCAACCAATAATGAAAAAAATAATGACAACCCTTGCAGCCTTAGCGCTTATCGTATCTATTTCTTCGTGTAGAGAAACTACGGGTGAAAAAGCAGAAGACGCTCTGGAAGCTGCAGCGCAAGACACAGAAGATAACCTCGAAAAAGCAGGTGAAGCCATTGAAGAAGCAGTCGAAGACGCAGGAGATGCTATTGAAAATGCTGGAGATGAGATCGAAGAAGAAATTGACGGTACCGATGATGTCAATGGTGACGATGATAATTAAAAAAAATAGTATCTTACTAAAATATATAAACCAATACAAAAAGAAAATGAGAAAATTAGTTACCACATTTGCAGCATTAGCTTTAATCGTTTCTATTTCTTCATGTAGAGAAACTACAGAAGAAAAAGCAGAAGACACTGTAGAATCTGCTGCACAAGACGCAGAAAACAATCTTGAAAGAGCTGGAGATGAAATCGAAAACGCTGCGGACAACGCAGGACAGGAAATTGATGAAGAAATCAATAATACGGATGATGTAAATGGCGATGACGATTAATCTTGTCAACAAATCCCATAAAAAAATCCCGCTAGTAGCGGGATTTTTTATTTTTATTCAGAATTACCGAATTATGATAAATTCACTTCTTCGGTTTAGCTGGTGTGCTCCTTCATCGCAGGTTGCTCCGTTTACGCAACCATTGGTTAATTGTGTTTCACCGTATCCTTTGCTTGTTAGTCTGCTTCGGTCAATTCCTCCATTATTTACTAGATATTCTACTGTTGCAGCTGCACGTCTTTCTGAAAGCGCCATATTATAGGCATCATCTGCGCGGCTATCTGTATGTGACCGTACATCAATGTTCATTGATGGATAGGTTTTCATTACTGCGATTACTTTTCGAAGTTCTATTTCTGCATCATATCTAATGTTTGACTTATCCAGATCAAAATAGATAGGGTTGAGTCCTAAAACGAGCCCTAAATCTGTACCAATCCCTGCAGGGGTTACTCCAAGATCTGCTCCCCCACTCATAAATAGTGTCTTTTTAATGACTCCTGAAGAATTTGGAGTAGCGAAAGGTTTTTCGGCTGTTGTATAATTTGTCTTTGAAGAACGTACAGCGTATTGGCTAGAGCATTCAAGAGTCAAAAAACTAAAACTTCCATCTGCGCCAGAAAGTGCAGACTCAATGACATCTCCACTATCATTCAGAAGCATTACTTTGGCACCCGCTATGGCTTCATTACTTTCTTTGTCCAACACACTCCCTTCTACCCTTTGAGTACACGCTGTACTACTATTCATAGGATCCTTTAACCTTTGAAAACTGTAAATGTCATCATCACCAGCACCCCCTTCTCTGTTACTTGCAAAATATCCTAATCCTGTTGTTCCGTTAATAATAAAACTAAAATCGTCCATAGGACTGTTTATAGGTTTCCCTACATTGTATACATTACCAAAACCATCACCTTCCCTATCGGTTACAAATACGTCCAAACCTCCAAGACCTATATGTCCATCTGAAGCAAAATACAAACGATCTTCCGAGCTTATAAAAGGAAACGTGTCTCTTCCTTCGGTATTGATTCCATCACCTAAACTAACAGGAGTACCAAAACCATCTCCTTCAATTGTAACTTTATATAAATCACTCATCCCTTTGCCTCCTGGCATATCACTTGAAAAATATAACGTTTTTTCATCTTTACTTAAAGCAGGATGCGCCACTGAATATTCATCATTGTTAAAAGGCAATTCTGAAACTTCCCAGTCCCCTTTCCCATTTTTCTTAGCTCTGTACAGTTTTAAACGATTTGTTCCATTCGAGTCTGATTTATAATCATCTTCGGTAAAATTATTCCGAGTGAAATACATTGTATTTCCATCTTTGGTAAAGACCGATGTCGACTCATGGTATTTTGTATTAATTGCGCTTGTCATTTTATCCACGTCATCTAAAGAATCTTCTTTTCCTGTAGGAACAAAATAAAGGTCTAAAAAAGGTTGGTCGTTCCAGTCATGGATTAGTCGGCTCACGCCATTTTTATTCCTGTTGGAAGAAATCACCAAGTTTCCTTGATAAAAAGAAGGGGCAAAATCTGAAAGGGCGGAATTAAATCCAATAGACATCATTTCAAATCGGCCAGATTGTTGTTCGATTTCCTGTAAATAGTTTCGTTCATTTTGGTACAGCTTTGCACGATAATCTGAGCCTTTTGCATTTAGAAATTCCTCCATAATCGCATCAGAAGCGTTGTATTGTTGATTACTCTTTAATGAGAGTGCATATCTGTATAGATATTCAGGTTTTATGCTTTCTGAAGTATCATACAAGGCTCCATACCATTTTGCAGCATTTTTATAATCTGCTGTAAAGTAATACGAATCGCCAAGACGCTCCAGTAGTTTCTCGTCACGGTACCCGTCCTCTGCCACTTTTAAGTAGGCTTCTCTAGCATCTATAAATGCATAATCATTAAAATCTTGGTTTGCATCTGCCATCTTCTTCTCCTGAGCAATAGAGAATGAAATGGAAAATAGGAAAACAAAAACAAGAGACTTTTTAAAATAATTTTTCATGTGTAATTGTTTTTTTCGATTAAAAGAATCTTGGTGAAATTAATCGCTTCTTTCTATTAAACAGTTCGTATCGTAACATCACTTCAAAAGAGCCATCATTGTATTGTTGTAATTCTGTTGTTTCTCTGTCATAAGCAAAACCAAGTAGTAATTGGTCTGTAACCTGTAACCCAACCATTCCACTAAAAGCCGCGCTCCATCGATAGGCAGCTCCTAATGTTATTTTTTCATTGATTAAAAAGTTTGCTGAAACATCAACTTGGAGTGGTGCTCCGCTAACAAATTTTGTTAGTACTGCTGGTTTGAACTTTAAATTTTCAGAAAGATCAAAAGCATATCCTGTAATAAAATAGTAATTGACCCTTTCCGAAGCGGTACTAGAGCTATTACTATTATTAGAGTCATCAAAATGTTCGGTTTCAATCAAATTAGGAACACTTGCACCCAAATAAAATTTATCGGTATAATAGTAGAGGCCTACTCCTACTTGCGGAGAGAATTTATTGTCTACATTAATTTCTGCATCGGGATCACCGCTGTTAAACCCACCAGTATTTAAACGATTAGAGTCAATATCCAATAGATGCGCTCCACCTTTAAGACCAAAAGCCAACTGACCTCCGTTATCTGAGATTGGTATGGTATAACTAAAATCTATATCAACGTATGTTTCTCTTGCAATAAATATTTCATCGTTGGTCACATTCAATCCTAATCCTACACGCTCTCCAATAGGAGAATGTAATGATGCAGTAAAAGTTCTAGGCGCTCCTTCAAGACCCACCCATTGACTGCGATATATTCCCACAAAACTCAGAACATCTCTCGCCCCTGCGTAAGCAGGATTAAAGCTCAATGTATTGTACATATATTGCGTGTACTGTGCATCTTGTTGTGCCTGAGAATTTTCAGAATAAAACCCAAGAGACAACAGTGCTAAAACAGTTATATATAATTTTCTCATAGTTATGATTATTTAACCTGCCGAAAGCATAATTTTCCGACAGGATATTTTATATAATTTATTTTCTATTAATGTATAATGGACCTGCAAGACGTACTGTTTCACCAGCATCATTCACATAATTAACTATGTAATAATACGTACCAACTGGCAATGCTTCATCTCTGTCTATGGTCGATCTTCCATCAGAGAACCCTCTAAAGAAATTGTTGCTTTGACCATATCCTACAGTATCGAATACCAACACTCCCCATCGGTTGTAAATTTCAACAGTATTATCTGGGAAATTTTGTAATCCTCTAATGGTAAATACATCGTTTAGTCCATCGCCGTTTGGAGTAATAATATCGAAAATCGTTACATCATCGTTTGGATCTCCATTGTTGTCTTCATTAAAATCGCACAATCCATCATCATCATCATCACTCAATTCATCACCGTTAGAGATCCCATCTCCATCGCAGTCTGCATCCAGGAATTCCTGACTCACAATTTCTAGATTTATACTCTCACAATTAAAGCTGCAAAGGTCTGTTGGGTCTGTTTCATCCTCTATTTCCTGATCGTTTGTTACACCATCACCATCACAATCCAATGTAAACCACTCATCTGAAGGAGTGACCGATTGATTCTCAAATACCAAATCACATTCATCCAATGGGTCTGTATTGTCATTAACTTCATCTCCGTCTATGACACCGTCTCCGTCAGTATCTTCATCTAATGGATCTGTACCAATAGTTACTTCCTCTTCATTCGTTAACCCGTCGTTATCACAGTCTAACATATTCCATTCATCTGAAGGCGCAACACTTTGACTTGTCAATACAAAATCACAAGGATCATTAGGATCTGTTCCATCATCGATTTCATCACCATTAAGAACTCCGTCGCCATCACAATCTAATTGATCAAATTCAAAACTAATTGTAGTAAGATCTTGACTGTCCGGATCATAGTCACATGGATCTGTAGGGTCGGTATCATCTATAACTTCTTGACCATTGGTTACTCCATCACCATCACAGTCTCCTGTTAACCAAGCTTGGCTTGGCGTTACGGTTTGATCTGTATACTCTAAACTACACTCGTCTAATGGGTCGGTACCATTACCATCGTCTATACCATTTCCGTCTGGATCTATTTCATTCCCATTTGTAACTCCGTCACCATCACAATCTAGGTTTTGGAATTCTTGAGTAGTTATTGTATAGTCCTGACTAGTCTGTACAAAGTCACAAGGATCTGTTGGATCTGTTCCATCATTGATTTCGTCTTGATTTGTCACACCATCCCCATCACAATCGGCTAACATAAAGTCACCAGTAGTTGGAAGTGTTTGACTTGCCACTAAGAAATCACATGGGTCTAAAGGATCGGTTCCGTCATTTAGTTCATCACCATTAGTAACTCCATCTCCATCACAATCCAGTGCTTCCCATTCAGGAGTCATTGGAACCGTCGCATTCTCTAACATAAAATCACAAGGATCTACAGGATCTGTACCATCTATCACTTCATCACCGTTGGTAACTCCATCTCCGTCGCAATCTCCATCTATCCATGCTGTACTTGGATCAACAGTCTGACTTGTAACATCCAGGCTACATTCGTCTAGTGGATCTGTACCGTCGGAAACTTCATCTCCATTGGTTACGCCATCTCCATCACAATCCAGTGCTTCCCATTCTGAAGAAACAGTTGTTACATCTTGACTAGCCGGATCATATTCACAAGGATCCGTTGGATCGGTATCATCTGAAACTTCATCGCCATTCGTTACGCCATCGCCATCACAATCTCCTGTTAACCAAGTTGGACTTGCAGTTGTATCCTGACTTGTATAGTCTAAGCTACATTCATCTAGTGGATCTGTTCCATCTGCTACTTCTTGTCCGTTGGTTACTCCGTCACCATCACAATCTAAAGCTTCCCATGCAGCACTCTGAGGACCAGAGATACTACTTGCCATATATTCACAAGGATCTACAGGATCTGTACCATCTATCACTTCATCACCATTGGTTACTCCATCTCCGTCGCAATCTCCATCTATCCAAGTTGGACTTGGAGATACTGTTTGACTTGTAACATTCAGGCTACATTCGTCTTGTGGATCTGTTCCGTCGGAAACTTCATCTCCATTGGTTACTCCGTCGCCATCACAATCCAGTGCTTCCCATTCCGAAGAAACAGTTGTTACATCTTGACTAGCCGGATCATATTCACAAGGATCCGTTGGATCGGTATCATCTGAAACTTCATCGCCATTCGTTACGCCATCGCCATCACAATCTCCTGTTAACCAAGTTGGACTTGCAGTTGTATCCTGACTTGTATAGTCTAAGCTACATTCATCTAGTGGATCTGTTCCATCTGCTACTTCTTGTCCGTTGGTTACTCCGTCACCATCACAATCTAAAGCTTCCCATGCAGCACTCTGAGGACCAGAGATACTACTTGCCATATATTCACAAGGATCTACAGGATCTGTACCATCTATCACTTCATCACCATTGGTTACTCCATCTCCGTCACAATCTCCATCTATCCATGCTGTACTTGGATCAACAGTCTGACTTGTAACATCCAAGCTACATTCGTCTAGTGGATCTGTTCCGTCGGAAACTTCATCTCCATTGGTTACTCCGTCGCCATCACAATCCAATGTTTCCCATTCCGAAGAAACAGTTGTTACATCTTGACTTGCCGGATCATATTCACAAGGATCCGTTGGATCGGTATCATCTGAAACTTCATCGCCATTCGTTACGCCATCGCCATCACAATCTCCTGCTAACCAAGCTGCGCTTGGCGTTATTGTCTGACTTGTATAGTCTAAGCTACATTCATCTAATGGGTCTGTCATATCATCTATTTCATCGCCATTCGTCACGCCATCTCCATCACAATCTAAAGCATCCCACACCGCACTTGTTGTTGCAGTATCTTGACTATCTGAATCATACTCACATGGATCTGTGGGATCTGTATCATCTATAACCTCTTGACCATTGGTTACTCCGTCACCATCACAATCACCATCTATCCATGCTGTACTTGGGTCAACAGTTTGATCTGTGTATACAAGACTACAATTATCTAATGGATCTGTACCATTTCCTTCATCAATACCATTTCCGTCAGGATCAATTTCATTTCCATTAGTTACTCCATCTCCATCACAGTCTAAGTCTTTAAACTCTTGAGTTGTTAAAGTATAATTTTGATCATCTAGATTAAAACTACATGGGTCTAATGGATCTGTACCATTACCTTCGTCGATACCATTACCATCTGGATCTATCTCATCGCCATTGGTTACTCCGTCACCATCACAATCTAAATTTTGATAGGAAAGAGAAGTATTAGAATACTCCTGATTAGATGGATCATAAATACAAGGATCTTGTGGATCTGGATCTGATACATCTGGATCACCATCTCCATCATCATCATTGTCACATCCGTCTACTTGTCCATCCATGTCGAAATCTGGACCATCTTCTAAGTGATTAGAAATGCTGTTTCCGTTTGTATCTGCAGGGAAGGTAGATGAAAGGGCTGGATACGCTCCCGAAGCAGTCACTGCTCCGTTGGCATCTACTCCGCCACCTGATAATGTAAGTGGATCACCCGTTCCATACTGTCCGCCATCACCACC